>JAJPHK010000020.1 GCA_021325315.1 Alphaproteobacteria bacterium | reverse complement strand
TTCAGCCTCTCGACAAAGGCCTGGTCGAATTCGAGCGGCAGAAGATCGGGATCGGGAAAATAACGATAGTCGTGCGCTTCTTCCTTCGAGCGCATGGAGCGCGTTTCGCCCTTGGCGTTGTCGAAAAGCCGCGTCTCCTGCTCGATCGTGCCGCCGTCCTCCAGAATCTCGATCTGACGCCGCGCTTCGTAGTCGATCGCCTGGCCGACGAAGCGGATCGAGTTCACGTTCTTGATTTCGCAGCGCGTGCCGAACGGCGCGCCGGGCTTGCGCACCGACACGTTCACGTCGGCGCGCAGATTTCCTTTTTCCATGTCGCCGTCGCAGGTGCCGAGATAGCGCAGGATCGTGCGAAGCTTCGAAAGATACGCGCGCGCTTCTTCCGACGAGCGCATATCCGGCTTCGATACAATCTCCATCAGCGCTACGCCCGAGCGGTTGAGATCGACGAGCGACATGGTGGAGTGCTGGTCGTGAATGGATTTCCCGGCATCCTGTTCGAGATGCAATCGCTCGATGCCGACTTCGATCTGCTCGTCGCCGGGGAGGTCGACGATAACCTTGCCCTCGCCCACGATCGGCGATTTGTACTGGCTGATCTGATAGCCCTGCGGGAGATCGGGGTAGAAATAATTCTTACGGTCGAAGACCGATTTCAAATTGATGTTGGCTTTCAGCCCGAGTCCCGTCTTCACCGCCTGCTCGACGCAGTGTTTGTTGATCACCGGAAGCATGCCCGGCATCGCGGCATCGACCAGCGAAACGTGGCTGTTCGGCTCGCCGCCGAAGGCGGTCGAGGCGCCGGAAAAGAGCTTGGCGTTGGAGGTGACCTGGGCATGGATTTCCATGCCGATCACGACCTCCCACTCGCCTGTATCGCCCTTGAGGTACTTGGATTTCTGCTTCGCGGCCATTGTAATCCTTACTTCTCCAGCGATTTGGTGAAGCTGGAAGGAATAAACATGCAAGCATCATGAATTTGTTGACCTGATAATCCCTCCCAAACCGACTCAGGCTGCACACCAAATATTTCGGCATTTTTCTGATCATCAGCGACTAAAGACTTCATCGCTATCGGCAGGGAAGGAAATGCTCTGCTCAAAAGCGACCAAATCTCGCGCACTTCATCTCTTTTGTCAGGAGAAATCCCCGCACCGATCGTACACATCCAAATCTCCAGCCCACGCGAAGTGTCTTTCGCTCTATCAATAACAAATTTAGGTATTTCTATGCCTCGTTGAGAAAAGAATTTTTGGAGCTGAGCGAGATGAAGAGTATTTTGGTTTCGAGTACCCTCTAATCCTTCATAGATTTCAACGAGTTCTTTTCGCGAATAATCAAGGGGCCGATTCAACATATCTTGAAAAGATGGAATCAGACCGAAACTAGTTGCCCGGATGATTTGCCCTAAAATTAATATACGCGCTCGCCGCAATTCGTCAGACGCTTCCAAGTCCCAACGAAATTCCTTAATCAACATAAATACTCTTGCACTATCGTTTTTATCTTTCAGCCACTTCAGCATTTGAATCTCACGCTCTCGGAGCTAGTTTATCTCAGCAGCAAAGGCAACAACAGCGGCACCAAAATCGCGGTCACGAGCCCGTTCAGCCCGAGCGCGATTCCGGCGAAAGTGCCGGCCAGGGAATTGACCTGGAAAGCCCTTGCCGTGCCGATCCCGTGCGAAACCAGCCCCGCGGCGAAGCCGCGCGCTGCATAATTTTTCAGCCGAAGAAGGTTCATCAGCGGCGTCACGACGATCGCGCCCGTGATTCCGGTCATGATCGTGAGCATCGCGACCAGCGCCGGATTGGCACCGATCTTTTCGCCGATGCCCATGGCGATCGCAGCGGTCGAGGATTTCGGCGCGAGCGCGAGCGTCGCCGCGCGTCCGAGGTCGAGATATTCCGCCAAGAGCACGGCCGAGCAAATGGCGGCCACCGAGCCGAGGATCAGCGCCGATAGCATCGGGATGAGCGCGCGCTTCACTTCCGGCAGATGCCGGTAAAGCGGAACGGCGAGCGCCACCGTCGCGGGCCCGAGCAGAAAATGGACGAACTGCGCACCGGCGAAATAGGCCGGGAATGTCGTTTTCGAAGCCAGGAGCAAAACCGAAACCAGCAGGATCGCGATCAGGACCGGATTGGCGATCGGATTGCGATAAAGCGCCGCCGAGATCGCATCGGCCGCAACATAGGCAACGAGCGTCACGGTGAGCCAGAGAAGCGGCGTGCCGGAAAGATAAACCCAGAGGTCGACGAAGCGAGTCATTCTGCTTTTTCCTCCGGCGGCGCTTCCGTGCCGCCCACGAGCTTCGCCACCCAGGTGAACGTGAGCGCCGTGACCGCAAGCGCGATGACCGTTGAAAGCACGACGACGACGAGCAACCGCCCGCCTTCCGCACCCAAAAGATCGAGCTGCTGCACCACGCCGACGCCGGCCGGTACGAACAGCATGGAAAGATGCCTGAGGATGCCGTCGGCCGTATCGCCCATCGCTTGCGGCAAAGGCAGGCGCAGCATGAGCGCGGCGAGCAAGAGCACCATGCCGATCACGGGACCGGGCAAGGGCAGCGAAAGAAAATGCGCGAGCGTTTCACCCGCAAGCTGACACACCAGAAGCAGCACAATCGCATGCAGCATTGGAATCACCGCGAGTTCCGTCGATTGTATATTTCCCGGCGCCCGCGCGGAAATAGGAACCCCTCCCCCAGCCCGAACGTTTTTATGTCGTGGGAAAGGAGGACATCATGCGACGCGTGAATCCTTACAGACCGCATTACGATTACGACTACAGCGATGAACCGACGGCATCCGGCGCACTGCTTTTCGTCGGCATCGTTGCCGCGATCATACTAGGGGCGATTGTCTGGGCGTCCTATGCGCCTGGACCGAACGTACAACCGGGCGCAATGAACGCCCCGGGTTCGACGCAATCGATTCCCGCGCAGCCGCGCACGCCCACACCGGCACAATAAGTCTGCCACTGATACGAGCCGCGGCGGAAAGCAACCGCCGCGGCGCTTGCTTATAGGCTGCTGACGAAGCCACGGTAGGCGGGACTGATGCGCACGCCTTCTTTTCCCGCCGCGGTCAATAAATCGATCTGTTCGGGCGGGAGGCGAAAGCGGGTCGGCACCGCGTTGAGCGCGGCAGCACGCTCGCCGCTGAACTGGCCGAAATCGACCCGCCCGATAAAGAATTTCAGGTCGCGGCAATTCCAGCCCGGCTTCGCACCCAAGCGTTTTCGCTCGGCTGGCGGCAGCGAACAGCGCCAGCCGATCAGTTGCCGCTGCCAATCGTTGATCACTTGCTGAAACGCCGTGTAGCTCGCACGCACGCTGGCGTCGATCGCAGTGTCCGAAGCCGCTGCGACGAGCTCCGCGCCCGCGGGTCCCTCGAGCTGCGAAATCCATTTGCTGTTCGAGGGCCCTCGCCCAGCATCGACGAGCAAAAACAGCGCACGCCGGATTTTTACCGCTTGCTCCGGCCGCATCGGTTCATACGGGCGATCGGCCGCGAGCCGCGCGATGGTGAAACCGGACAAACCGTAATTGTCCACGAGCCCGCCGTCGAAAAGCTTCACGTATTTCATCGAGCCGTCGCGATAACGAGTGATGGCCTGCGCAAAGGAGCGCAGCATCGGGTTCGCATTCGGATCGCGAATGGCGCGTTCGACCTTCTCGGGCAGCGGCGTCGTACATTTGTCGCCGTAGCTTTCGATGACGATCGGCGCGAAGGCAACCGGTACCGCCGAGGAAGCGGCGACCGCGTCCGCCACAGGATAGGAACCGAGATCGCTGCAAAGCGCGTTGAAGGCGGTCTGCCCGAACACAAAGGGCGTGCGGTTATAAATGTCGGACGCATTGATCCACACGCGCGGGCGGCCCGCCCGCAGGGCACGGAAGGTCGCGCCATTGAACAGATGATCATTGAGCCAGCCGGAAAGACGCTTGTCCTCGTTCACGCCGCCCGAAAGCCCGCGGCCTAAATTCGCAAGACTGATCTGCGTGGAGAGCGCCTCTTCCGGATTCTGCAAAAGAAAATTCTCGCGGAAGTCCGCGAGCATGGCGCGCTTCTTCAAGCCGAAATACGCCGCCGGAATCGAGCCGCCCGAAACCGCCGAGACGAAGTCAATGCGATCGATCAAAGCCCCGCCGCCGATCCGGGCGGGCACCGGCGTTTCGTCAAACGCTTGCAGCGCGCCGTAGGAAAACGCCGCCGCGCGCATGCCCCCGCCGGAGAACGAAAGCGCGATCAGAAGATCGTCATCGATGATGCGACCGCCCGCATTGGGATCTATTTCACGAAGCTCCGCGCCTGTGAGCGGTACGTTCTGCGGCGTGTTGTGCACGCCGCCGCAGCCCGCGACGGCAGAAAGGATCAGAAAGACGAATACGCCATACCCACGCATAGTCCGGTCCCGCACCGCGGACGACGATTTTGGTTATCGTATCGAGGTTACGGGAACGTCAAGCGCGCGGCGCCGAAAGTCTATTTTCCGGCTTTCAGCCGCTGGTCTTCGTAAGCGATCACCCAGTCCATCATCCGGCGATAGACGAGCTCGGCGAGCTCCGGCGGCGCGCCGAGGCGCTTTGCCTCCTCGCGTACGCGGTCCGCGACTTCCTCCACCCGCTCCGGGATCAGCGCGGGCAAGCCGGTGCGCGTTTTCACGGCGATCACCTGGTCGACGACTTTCATCCGTGCGGCGAGAAGCTTGACGAGCTCGCTGTCGATCCGGTCGATTTCGGCGCGGAGCTGGGCGAGCTCCTTCTCCCCCGCGGACATCTTCAGCTCCACCAAGGATCCGGCCGTTTGATCGGGCCCGCCGCCTGCTCCATCACATGGCCGACCGTGAACAGGGTTTCCTCGTCGAACGGACGGCCGATCAACTGCAGCCCAAGCGGCAGCGAGAAAGAGTCGAGACCGGCCGGCACTGCGATGCCCGGCAGACCGGCCATGTTCACCGTCACGGTGAATACGTCGTTCAGATACATCTCGACCGGATCGCCGCCTGATTTTTCGCCGATCCCGAAGGCGGCGGACGGCGTCGCGGGCGTGAGCACGGCGTGAATACCTTGTTTAAATGCCTCCTCGAAGTCGCGCTTGATCAGCGAGCGCACTTTCTGCGCGCGCAGATAATAGGCGTCGTAATAGCCGGCGGACAAAACATACGTGCCGATCAGCACGCGGCGCTTCACTTCCGCGCCGAAGCCCGCCGAACGCGTATTCTCGTATTGCTCGAGAATGTCCTTCCCGGGAACCCGCAAGCCGTAGCGGACGCCGTCGTAGCGCGCGAGATTGGACGAAGCTTCTGCCGGCGCCACGATGTAATAGGCGGGCAGCGCATATTTCGTATGCGGCAACGAAATGTCGACGATCTCCGCGCCGGCATTTTTCAGCCACGCACGGCCCCGCTCCCACAGTTTCTCGATTTCCGCGGGCATACCCTCGACGCGATATTCCTTTGGAATGCCGATCTTCATTCCCTTCACGGACTTGCCGACCGCCTTCTCGTAGTCGGGCACTTCCATATCGATGCAAGTCGAATCCTTGGGGTCGTGCCCCGCCATCGAGCGCAACAAAATCGCCGCATCCCTGACCGTGCGCGTGCACGGTCCCGCCTGATCGAGCGAGGATGCAAACGCCACGATTCCCCAGCGCGAGCAGCGGCCGTAGGTCGGCTTGATGCCCACGATGCCGGTGAAAGCGGCTGGCTGCCGGATCGAGCCGCCGGTGTCGGTAGCGGTCGCGCCCAGGCACAAATTCGCGGCCACCGCCACCGCCGAGCCGCCCGACGAGCCGCCGGGCACGAGCTTCGCGTTTGATCCCTTGCGCTGCCAAGGCGAAACGACAGGCCCGAAAACGGACGTCTCGTTCGACGAGCCCATGGCGAATTCGTCGTTGTTGAGTTTGCCCAGCATCACCGCGCCGTCGCGCCACAAGTTCGCGGTCACGGTGGATTCGTAAGGCGGGACGAAGTTTTCCAAAATCTTCGAGCAGGCCGTCGTGCGCACGCCTTCGGTCGTGAACAGATCCTTCACACCGAGCGCGATGCCCTCCAGCGGGCGAGCTTCGCCCGCCTTCAGCCGCTTGTCGGACTCGGCCGCCATCGCCCGCGCCTTTTCCGGCGTCTCGAGCACATAGGCGTTCAGCGCTTTCGCCTTCTCGATCGCGGCAATATGCGCGTCCGCGATTTCGACTGCGGAAAACTTCTTCGCGCGCAATCCGTCGCGCGCTTCCGCAAGCGTAAGAGAAGTGAGGTCCGTCACGTTTGTTACCTCGTCATGGCCGGGCTTGTCATCACAAGTCGGGCTTGCTCGACTTGTGAACGCTGACAGTAGCGAACTCGGGCAAGCCCGAGTTCGCGTGCCATCCACGCATTACTTCGCAAGATCCCCGGGTCTCGCTTCGCTCGCCCGGGGATGGTCGAATGCTTCGCTACGCTCATTATTCGACCACCTTCGGCACGAGGTAGAATCCCTCCTCGGTCGCGGGCGCGTTCATGAGCACCTTCTTCGCGTCTCCGCCGTCGGTCACTTTATCCTCGCGCATCGGAAGCTTCATCGGCGTCACCGACGTCATCGGCTCGACGCCGTCGATATTCACTTCCTTGAGCTGCTCGACGAAACCGAGAATCGAGTTCATATCCCCCTGCAAGCGCTCGATCTCCCCGTCTTCGACTTTAATCCGCGCAAGATGCGCGATCCGGCGGACGGTGGCGGCGTCAATGCTCATAGGGGCTCCTTTTGAACGAGCGGGCTATAACGAGACGCCGCCGAATTGACAACATGCCGCTCTTATAGCCCCGGCCGGCGGAACGAAAGTCCACAAAAAGCGTCATAGCGATGTGCCGCATTTGCGCTAAGCTCGCCTCATTACCGGGGGTGCTGCCAGCGGCTCGGGCCATTCATTGCAAGGAGCAATCCATGCCGAACGACGCGAAGGGACGGCGCACCGCCGCACTCCAGACCCCCACCAATCTTGATTCAAATGCGACACAGGATATTTCGGCGGGGCTGAACGCGCTTCTAGCCGACGTCTTCGCGCTTTATATGAAGACCAAGAATTTTCATTGGCACATGTCCGGCCCGCATTTCCGTGACTATCATCTCCTGCTCGACGAGCACGGCGGCCAGATTTTCGCCATGACCGACGACATTGCCGAGCGTGTCCGCAAGATCGGCGGCATCACGCTGCATTCGATCGGGAATATCGCGCGCCTTCAGCGCATCGAGGACAACGACGCCGACTATGTGACGCCGCTCGATATGCTCGCGGAGCTTCGCGACGACAACAAGCAGCTCGCCGGCGCCATGCGCGAGATGCACGATCTTTGCGACGAACACGGCGACGTCGCGACCGCTAGCCTCCTGGAAAACTGGATCGACGAGACAGAAAGGCGCACCTGGTTCCTGTTTGAAGCGGGGCGCTCGGGCGAGTCGCCGCATAACTGATCTGCCTTACGCCTGCAGGCGCCGAAGCCGCTCCATCGTCTCCGCCGCGAGCTTCGCGACGAGTTCGCCCGCAGGCATCGCGCGGCCAAGCGCCGTGCTCTGCCCGGCCCATAGCGGCGAGAAATCGCCGGAGCCTTGCGCTTCGGCTTTGGCGCGCAACGGTGCGAGCGGCGCTGCCGCGAGCGGAAACTCCGGTACCGCATCCGAAATCGGCCCCTGCTCGCGGATGAGCCGCGTTAGAATGCCTCTTGCTGGGCGGCCGGTGATCACATTGGTGAGCACGGTGCTGTCGTCCTTGGCCTCTTTCAACGCCGCACGGTGCGGCTCTGAAATTTTCGCTTCAGGCCCGTGCAGAAACGCGGTGCCGATTTGAACGCCCGATGCGCCAAGGGCGAAAGCGGCGGCAATCCCGCGCGCGTCCGCGATGCCGCCTGCCGCGATCACCGGCACTTTCACTGCGTCAACGACTTGCGGCACCAGCGCAAAGGTGCCGGGCTGAGCGGCGAGTTGATCGTTTAGGAAAATTCCGCGATGACCGCCCGCTTCCGCGCCTTGCGCGATGATTGCATCCGCGCCTCGCTCCATCAGCCAGCGGGCTTCAGCCGCAGTGGTCGCGCAGCCCAAGACTTTGCAGCCCAGCGCCTTTACGCGGCGGAGAAGCGAATTTTCCGGCAGGCCGAAATGAAAACTCACGACCGCGGGTTTCACCGCCTCGACGGCCGCGCAAAGCTTGTCGTCGAAGGGCGATCGTTGCGCGCCCTTGATCGGTTCGTTGGGATCGAGTCCGAATTCCCGATAATAAGGCGCAAGCCGGTCGCGCCACGCAGCTTCGCGGGCGTTGTCGGCGCGCGGCGGCGTGTGCGTGAAAAAGTTCAGGTTGAATGGCCGGTCGGTGACAGAGCGAATCTTGCCCGCCTCTTCGATGACCTTCTCCGGCGCGAGCATCGCGCACGGGAGCGAACCAAGGCCCCCCGCTTTGGAGACGGCGGCCACGAGCTCCCAATCCTGCGCGCCGGCCATCGGCGCCTGCACGATGGGAATTTCAATACCGAGAAGTTCGATCAGTCTGCGATCCGGCCACATGCTGCACCTCATAAGCAGATGCAACTTTACGGCCGCTTTCGCGGCTTCGCCAAATCTGCCTTTTGAAAATGCGAAGGCAGGCTTCGCGTTCGTCTCACCCGCCCGACTGCCAGGCACGAATGAAATCGAACGGGTGAATGAGCATAATGACGTTCAGCGTGAGATTGTCGCGAATCCAGTAAGCGAGCCCCGCCTCGATCAGAGCCGCGATGGCGATAACGGCCCATACCGGCAATCGCCAGGCCAGGAAAAATCCGGCGATCATTGCGAGCGTGTCGCACACCGAGTTGACGATGCTGTCGCCGTAATAGTCGAGCGAGATCGTGGCCGCACGATAGCGGTTGATGACGAAATCGGTATTCTCGATCACTTCCCACCCGGCTTCCAGAAAAACTGCCGCGATGAACCGCATGCTCACCGGCGCGCGCGGCAACGCAAGCCATGCCAGCGTATAGAACATAAATCCATGAATGATGTGCGAAAACGTGTACCAGTCCGAAATGTGTTGCGAGTTTTCGGAACTGTTCACGACGCCGTGCCAGAACTTGACATAGCCGCAGGTACAGATCGGCGTTCGCCCCATGAGAAACAGGGCTAAAGCTTGCAGCGCAAGAAGCCCTACCACGGCGAAGGCCGTTCGCGATGTTTTCATGGAAGGCGGCTCAGACTTCGACCGGCTTTCCCTTTTCGGGCACGATCACTTTCGTGCTCGCGCCTTTCATCTCGGCGACGAATTTATCCGCGTTCGGTTCGATGATCGGAAACGAGCCGTAGTGACACGGGATCGCGCTCTTCAGTTTGAAAAATTTCTTCACCGCCATTGCCGCAAGTTTCGGGCCCATGGTGAAGCGGTCGCCCATCGGCACGAAGGCGACAGCCGGCGCATGGATTTCGTTGATCAGCGCCATGTCGGAGAAAATGTCCGTGTCGCCCATGTGATAGATCGTGGGCTCGCCCTTCGCCTTTACAATGATGCCGCCCGGATTGCCGAGATACACCGCTATGCCGTTATTGTTGTGGCTCGACGAATGATGGGCGCGCACCATCGAAACGGAAAACCCATCCTGTTCGACCGTGCCGCCCATGTTCATCGGATCGATTTTTTCGATACCCTTAGTGGTAAGCCACATACAAATTTCGAAGTTGGCGACAATCTTCGCGCCGGTCTTCTTCGCGATCTCGAACGAATCACCGACGTGATCGTCGTGGCCGTGGGTGAGCAAAATATGCGTGACGCCCTTGGCCGCCGCTTCCTTGTCGCCGCCGAAACCCGGATTGCCGGTGAAAAACGGATCGATCAGCACGGCTTTGCCCGCAAAATCGAGACGAAACGCCGAATGGCCGTACCAGGTGACCTGCATGGGAAAATCCTTCCACCAGTGAATGCGCGCCGAGTATAAAACCAGACTGCGCGCCGACAATGCGCGCGGGTTGACGCGCGTTCCGTTTACATTAGATTTTTATATCTATTCGGCGCAGTTTTTCTTGCCGCTCGCCCCCTCGCGTCGCGTTACCGCTTGACGCGAAGGCTCGCCCGACCCGCCGAGATCGAGCGCGGCGGCTTTCCTGATTAATGCGCTTCTCCGGCGCAAAAGAATTCGAGGTCGAATGTCCACGACGATGATTCTCCTCCACATTGCGGGCTTTGTCGCGCTTCTCTTGTGGGGCATCCGCATGGTGGAGACCGGCATCGTCCAAGCCTATGGCTCCGAGCTCCGGCACTTTCTCAGCATTGCGATCAAGAACCGCTGGAAGGCCTTCGCGGCGGGCCTTGGTATCACCGCGCTCCTCCAAAGCAGCACGGCAACAGGTCTCATGACGGCGAGCTTCCTCGCGAGCGGCGTCATGGAACTTGTGCCGGCGCTCGCGGTGATCCTGGGCGCGAATGTCGGCACCACGCTGATCGTACAGGTCCTCACCTTCGACATTGCCGCGGTCGCGCCGATTTTCGTTCTCGGCGGCTTCATCGCCTATAACCGCGGCGGCAAAACCAGGACGCGCGATCTCGGCCGCGTCGCGATCGGCGTCGGCATCCTTCTTCTTGCGCTGCATCTGATCGTCGGCACGATCGGGCCGATCGAGAAGACCGCGCCGACGCGCGAGCTCTTCGCCACCATCACGGGCGACCCGGTCATCAACGTGATCCTCGCCGCGCTCCTGACCTGGGCTTCCTATTCGAGCGTCGCGGTCGTGCTCCTCGTGATGTCGCTTTCGGCGGCGCATATCGTCACGCCCGCGGCTGCGCTCGCGCTCGTGCTCGGCGCTAATTTGGGCAACGTTATCCCGCAATTTCTCGGCACGAGCCAGAGCGGTAGCGCAAGGCGCCTTGCACTCGGCAACCTGATTGTCCGCGGCCTCGGCACCGTCGCCGCGATCCCGCTTCTGCCGCGGATCGCGGAGTGGCTCGCGCAATTCGAGGGGAACCCGGCGCGCGAGGCGGCCGACTTTCATACGCTGTTCAATGTCGTGCTCGCGGTGGTGTTCATCGGGCTTCTGGATCCGCTCGCCAAGCTCTGCATCAAATTGATCCCTGCGAAGTCAATCACCGACGATCCCGGCACGCCGCGCTATATTTCCTCGGCGGAGCTCGCGATGCCGAGCGTGGCGCTCGCTTCGGCGTCGCGCGAGGTACTGCGCATGGTCGATGTGATCGAGCGTATGCTGCAAGCTTTCCTCGCTGCGATCAAGGACGACGACCGCAAGCAGATCGACGCGATCGCGGAGATGGACGACACCGTCGACGATTTGCACAACGCACTCAAGCTTTACCTCACGGAAATCAGCCGCAACGACAAGCTGTCGGAACCGGAGTCGCGCCGTTGCGCAGACATTCTCGCTTTCACGATCAACCTTGAACATATCGGCGACATTCTGGAAAAAAGCCTGAGCGAGCTCGCAGAGAAGAAGATCAAGAACAACCTCACCTTCTCGGCCGAGGGCTTCAACGAAATTTCCAACATGTTGCGGCAAATCCTCGAAGACCTGCGGCTCGCGGTCAGTGTGTTCATGACCTCGAATGTGCGCGACGCCCGCGCACTGATGCAGGCGAAAACCGCGATGCGCGATCTCGAATGGAAGGCGACACAAAATCACCTCGACCGGTTGCGCGCCAAGCGCGCCGAAAGCATCGAGACGAGTTCGCTCCACATCGACATCGTGCGCGACCTGAAGCGGATCACCGGCCACATCACTTCGGTCGCCTATCCGCTGCTCGCGGAAAAGGGTGAATTGCTCCCGAGCCGTTTGCTCGACAAGGACGACGAAGCGTTCGTCACGCTCGCGGCCGGCAAGGGCGATTAAACCCGAATGCCCGCGCAAGTCGTCGAGTTATCGGCGCTCGAACCCCTGCTGCCGAAGGACGCGCGGCTGTTCGGCGTCGATCTCGGCGAGAAGATGATCGGTCTCGCCCTCTCCGACGTCCGGCGCACCATCGCTTCGCCCTTCGAGACGCTAAGGCGCACCAAATTCCGCGCCGACGCCGAACGTCTCCTTGCACTCGCGAAGCTGCATGACGTCGGCGGCTTCGTCATCGGCCTCCCGCGCAACATGGACGGCTCCGAAGGCCCGCGCGCGCAATCGACGCGCGCTTTCGTGCGCAATCTCGCGCCGCTAACCGAGCTGCCGGTTTGTTTTTGGGACGAGCGGCTATCCACCGCGGCGGTGACGCGCACGCTGCTCGAAGCCAACGCCTCGCGTGCGCGCCGCGCCGTGCTCGTGGACAAGATGGCCGCCGCCTACATCTTGCAGGGCGCGCTCGATCATTTGAGAAGCACGGTCCCATGAATATCGTCGCGAACGCGCTTCTCCCGGTTTTTCTCGTCATTGCGCTCGGCGTCGTTTTGAAGCGAACGCTCCTGAAATCCGAGGAAGCGTGGCAATCGATCGAGCGTCTCACCTATTTCGTGCTGTTCCCCGCGCTTCTGATTGTCACTACCGGCACCGCTGACCTCACCGGCATTCCCGCGCGCGGCATGGCGATCGCGATGATCGCCCCCTTCGCCGTGGTCGCGGCCCTCCTGCTTCTGTTGCGGCCCGCGCTCATGCGCGCTTTCACGCTCTCGGGTCCGTCGTTTACCTCGATCTTTCAGGGATCGACGCGCTGGAACAGCTACATTTCGCTCGCGCTCGCCGGCGCTTTATATGGCGCCGAAGGATTGGCGCTCACTTCGGTCGCGCTGATCGCGCTCGTCCCGCTGTTCAATCTTGTGAGCGTATGGGTGCTCGCGCATTTTGCTTCGGACGAGAAAATGGACGCGCGCACGATCACGGGTCATATCCTGCGCAATCCTCTGATCTGGTCCTGTATCGCCGGAATTGCGATCAACCTTGCGGGCCTGCCCCTGCCGAAATTTGCGGTCGCCTTCGGCGATATTCTCGGCCGCGCCTCGCTTGCCATCGGACTTCTGCTCGTCGGCGCGGGCCTTGCGATCGGCGATGTCTGGAAACTGGATGCCGGTATCGTCACTGCGACGATCCTCAAGCTCGTCTTGCTGCCCGTGATCGCGATCCTGCTCGGCAAGACGCTCGGACTTGAAGGCCCGCCGCTCGCTATCGTTGTGATTGTCGCGAGCGTTCCGACGGCCCCCGCGACCTACGTGCTCGCCCGCCAGATGGGCGGCGATGCGCCGCTCATCGCGCGCATCCTGACGTTTCAGACGGCGGTTGCCTTTGTGACGGTGACCATCGCGCTCGCGGCGGCGGGTATCCTGTGGCTATAGCCCTTGCACGAGCGTACGGTTCATCAATTCGTCCGCGAGCGCGTCCGGCAGCGGATCGCCGTAATTCCTGCCCGCGATCCCCGAAAGCCGCCGCGCCGCGTACATCTCCGCGATCGCGGGCGGCGCGCTGGCGGCGAGCGCCGCCGCGGTCGCAAGCTGCGCCAAGGCTTCCGCCGCGCGCCGCGCATGCCCCTCGCGATTGGCCGACGTGAACTCTTTCTGCACGCGCACGATCGCATCGCGTGCGCCCGGCAGGCTTTCGGTTTCCTTCGCGAGCCTGGCGAGCAATCGCTCCGCCGCCTCGCTCTCTCGGCTCACCCCGCGCAGGACATCGAGCGCCATGATGTTGCCGGAGCCCTCCCAGATCGCGTTCAGGGGCGCCTCGCGGTAAAGCCGCGCCATGGGATTTTCCTCGACATAGCCGTTGCCGCCCATGCACTCCAGACACTCGTACACAAAGCCCGGCACCATCTTGCACACGTAGAGTTTCGCCGCCGGCGTAATCAGGCGCGCAAAGGTCTCTTCGTCCGGCTCGCCCGGATGGTCGAAGGCGTGCGCGAGCCGGAAGCCGAGCGCGAGCGCCGCTTCCCGCTCGAGCGCAAGATCCGCAATCACCGCCCGCATCAGCGGCTGGTCGACGAGCTTTTTCTGGAACGCCGTGCGGAAACGCACGTGATGGATCGCTTGCAGCAGCGCCGCGCGCAAAATCCCGAGTGCGCCGATCACGCAATCAAGGCGCGTCAGCGCCACCATGCGGATGATCGTCTTGATTCCCTCCCCCTCCGGCCCGCAGCGGCGCGCATAAGCCGCCTGGAACTCGACTTCGCTCGATGCATTGGAGTGATTACCGAGCTTGTCTTTCAGCCGCCTGAGCCGGAGCGCGTTCACGCGCCCGTCCGGAAGAAACCGCGGCATCAGGAAACAGGTGAGCCCGCCTTTCGCCTGCGCAAGAACAAGGAAGGCGTCCGACATCGGCGCCGAGAAAAACCACTTGTGCCCGGTCAGGCGATAGGCGTCGCCGTCCGGCTCCGCGCGCGTCGTGTTCGCGCGCACGTCGCTGCCGCCCTGCTTCTCGGTCATGCCCATGCCGAGGGTGACGCTCGCCTTCATTTCGGCCGGCTGAAACGCCGGGTCGTATTCGCGCGAGCGAATTTTCGGCAGCCACTCTTTTAAAAGCGTCGGCTCGGCGAGAAGCGCCCCCGTCGCCGCATGCGTCATGACGATGGGGCATTGATGGCCCTGCTCGACTTCCGCCGACATCATCTGGCGCGCCGCGCGCGCGACAAAAGCGCCGGGCTTCGAAAGCTTGCCGTCCGGCCCCCACACGGAGCAATGGATACCCGCCGCCATGCTTGCGCGCATAAGCGCGTGATAGGCGGGATGGAACTCGACCCGGTCGGCGCGATAACCGTGCGGATCGTAGGTGCGAAGCTTCGGGGGATTCTCGTTTGCGAGCCGCCCGAATTCCGCCATTTCCACGGTTCCCCAGCGTTCGCCGAACGCCGCGAGCGAAGTCAAAAGCTCGTTATCCGCTCGGCCGAAGGCTCGTACCGCACCTTGCAGCGCCGGATCGTCATTCCACAAATCCATGTCGCCCAAAGGGGGCGTTTGATTGAAAACTTCGTGCGTGGCGAAGGGAGAGGCGATCATGACGCGATCCTTCGATTACTGTCGACAATTTACCACGGTTTTCGCGGGCCGCTTGCAGTCCGCTATTTCGAGGTCTATGCAACTGGTTTCAGAATGAACGCGTATCCGAGAGAGGCCCGCCTGCGGGCCACCCCAGCGGGGGCCGTATCATGACGGCCAAAACGCGACCCATTCTTCGCCACGTCGTATCGATCAACGACCTCAGCAACAAGGAGATCGAGACGGTCTTCGACGTGGCGCAGTCCTATCTCGACCAGCTCCCCGATCCGAACTTCTCCTACCGCATCGGCCGGAGCACCGACGTCGCCTCGAAATCGATCCTCGCGACCCTCTTTTACGAGCCGAGCACGCGCACCCGCCTTTCGTTCGAAAGCGCGATGTTGCGTCTCGGCGGCGACGTAATTACAAGCGCGGATCCCGCGACCAGTTCCGCCGCCAAGGGCGAGAGTCTCGCCGACTCCGTCCGCGTCGTCTCGAACTACGCCGACGTCATCGTCATCCGCCATCCGCGCGACGGTGCGGCGCGGCTTGCCGCCGAATACGCGTCGATCCCGGTCATCAACGGCGGCGACGGCGCGCACGAGCACCCGACACAAACGCTCTGCGATCTCTTCACGCTGAAGCGCAAGCACAAACAGCTGAAGGGCTTGAAGGTCGCGATCTCCGGCGACCTGCGCGGCAGCCGCACCATTCACTCCTTCGTCTACGCGCTCGCCCGCTTCGGCGCGATCATCGACCCGATGGCCGCGCCCGGCATGGAGCTCCCCGCGCACGTGCATCGCCGCCTGCGCGAAGAATATCGTTGCGAGCTTGTCTCGCAAACGACCGAAAGCGGCTCGGTCGACGCGCTCTATGTCACGCCCGACGAGCCGCACCAGCAATCGCTGTTTTCCGGTTCGGAAGTCGATCACAGCGTCATCCTGCGCAAGAAGATCGACGCCGTTTATGTCACCCGCTTCCAGAAGGAGCGCTGGGCCGACAAAGACCAGGAATATCCGCGCATCGACGCGAAATTCCTGAAAGACTCGAAATATTCCCATGCAAGCGTCATGCATCCGCTTCCGCGCGTGAACGAGCTCGACGCCGCCTTCGATAGCGACAGCCGCGCGGTCTACTTCCAGCAGGCCGCCTATGGCGTGCCGATACGCATGGCGTTGATTTCGCTTCTCCTGTCGATCCGGAAAGAAAAATCGTTGCAGAAATTCGAAGGCGGTTTCGAGGCCTTGAAGCAGCCGCTCTACGATCAGCCGCTCACCACCGGCATCCGCTGCACCAACAAGAACTGTATCTCGCACGAGCCGATGGAAGCGCAATATGTGCGCAACAAGTTCGAGGTCGTGAAAAACCACGCCAACGAAACGCGGCTGCGCTGTTTCTATTGCGAGAACGACGTCGAGCATTTCGTCGTCGCCCACAAGAAGAACCAGTGGTTCGTCGCCGACACGACGGCGCTGCCGAGCCCCGCGGAGCCGAGCTTCAAGGATTATGTCGCCTTCGCAAGCTCGGAGGACGCGATCGCCGCCGGCTATCACCCCAAGCATTCCCAGCAAAAACGCGCGAGTTCTTGATCCTGCCCGCTTCTCCTGACAGGGAGAATGCGCCGTGGTCGCTATTCTGAAATCCCCATGCGACGAAGGCGTCATCCGGTCGGCGCCCTGCACCGCACCTTGCGCGAAGAAAAGCGCGCCCTGGATTCTCGCGGCCACCGTGGTTGCCTCCAGCATGGCGTTCATCGACGGCACGGTGGCGAACGTCATTCTGCCTGCGCTGCAAAAGGATTTCGGCGTCGGCATTGGCGGGGCGCAATGGGTCATCGAGGCCTATGCGTTGCTGCTCGCCGCGTTGATCCTTGTCGGCGGCGCCGCGGGCGATCGCTACGGAAGGCGGCGAATTTTTCTGGCCGGCGTCGTTCTGTTTGCCTTGACGTCGGCGGGATGCGGGCTTGCGCGAAATTTGCACGAACTCATTCTCGCACGCGCCTTTCAGGGCATCGGCGCCGCCCTCATGGTGCCGGGCAGCCTTTCGATCATCGGCGCATCGTTTCCCGAACGCGAGCGCGGAAAGGCGATCGGCCTCTGGTCGGGCGCGACTGCGGTCACGACCACGCTTGGCCCGCTCCTCGGCGGCTGGCTGATCGACCATTTTTCCTGGCGCGCGGCATTCTTTCTCAACATTCCGCTTGCGATCTTCGTGGTCGCCGCTGGCCTGCGACACATGCCGGAAAGCCGGAACTGGAAAGCGAAGGATGCGCTCGACTGGCTCGGCGCGTCGATCGCAACGCTCGGGCTTTTGGGAATCGTATTCGGCCTGATCGAGTCATCCGGCAAAGGCTGGCGCGATCCGTCCGTGCTCGCTTCGCTTGCCGCCGGTTTCATTTTCCTCGCCGCGTTTTTCGTCGCGGAAGCGAAGCTGAAAGCCCCGATGGTTCCGCTTGAGCTGTTTCGCTCGAAAACATTTCTCGGGACGAATCTTCTCACGCTCCTGCTTTATTCCGCGCTGGGCGGCGGGTTGTTTTTTCTGCCGCTCGACATGATCCAGATTCAAAATTATTCCGCGACCGAAGCGGGCGCGGCGCTCCTACCCTTTATTTTCATCACGGCGGCACTCTCGCGCTGGGCGGGCGGATTGCCGGACCGCTACGGCGCACGGATTCCGCTTCTGATCGGTCCCATAATCGCCGCCGCAGGATTTGCGTCGTTCGCGCTGCCATCGCGGAGCGGAAGTTACTGGCTCACATTCTTTCCGGCGGTTGTCGTGCTTGGGTTTGGCATGGCGGTGACGATCGCACCGCTCACCACTGCCGTGCTGAATTCGGTGCCGGACGCCTACGAAGGCACTGCCTCAGGCGTGAACAACGCCGCCTCCCGCATCGCAGCTGTGCTTGCGATCGCGTTGTTCGGCGCGATTTTCGCTCTTGTCTTTGACGATCGCCTCACAAGCAATCTGCAAGAGGCGAATATTCCCGCCGACGCGCGCGGTATGATCGAAATGCAGCGCACAAAACTGGGCGCGATCGAAATCCCCGCCGGGCTCGATGCGGCGGTGAAAACCGCGGCGCAGAACGCCATTGCCTCTTCGTTCGTGAGCGGGTTTCGAGCGGTCATGATCGTCTCGGCGCTTATGGCGCTACTGGGCGGCGTCATCGCTTTTTTGAGCATTGCACCCGGCGCCCGGCAGAACGAAAAAAACCGGTAAATCTCTTCCCCTCTCGGCATTGTCTTGGGAACCCGCGGGTTTTAACTTTTGCGGGGGAGAAAACATCTACATGGAAAGTACCGCCGTTTCGGATCTGATCGCGTTGTTAATTGGCTACGTCTTCGGTTCGATTCCGTTCGGATTGATCCTGACCGGGGCCGCGGGCCTCGGCGACGTGCGTAAAATCGGCTCCGGCAATATCGGCGCGACGAACGTCCTTCGCACCGGCAACAAGGCGCTCGCCGCAGCGACGCTTTTGGGCGATCTGTTGAAGGGTACCGCAGCCGTTCTGCTCGCACGCTATTTTTTCGACGAGGAAGCGGCGCTGGTGGCGGGGCTCGGCGCCTTTCTCGGCCATCTTTTTCCGGTCTGGCTCGGCTTCCAGGGCGGCAAGGGAGTCGCGACCTATATCGGCGTGCTCATCGCGATCGACTGGAAGGCGGCGCTTGTCTATGGCGGCATCTGGTTCCTGATGGCCGCAATTTTCCGCTACTCTTCTCTTTCAGCGCTGATCGCATGCCTCGCGACGCCCGTCATTCTGTTTTCCTTGGGCCGGCCGGAAGCTGCGCTTTTGTTCGCGCTTTTGACGGCGCTTGTCTGGCTCAAGCATCGCGCGAATATCGGCCGGCTCGTTTCCGGCACCGAGCCGAAAATCGGCGTTTCAAAATGAGCGAGTTCCGTCCCGTTCGTCTTTCCGACGAGCAGCGGCTCGACTGGCTGCGCCTGATCCGCACCGAAAATGTCGGGCCGCGCACGTTTCGTACGCTGATCAATCAGTTCGGCGGCGCGAAGCGCGCGATCGAACGCCTCCCCGACCTCGCGCGCCGCGGCGGCCGGGCGTTGAACGTCGTAAGCCGCGAAGAAGCGGAAAAGGAAATGTCCGCCGCAACGAAGCTCGGCATCAAATATGTCGGCCTTGGCGAAATCGAATATCCCTCGCTCTTGCGCGAGACCGACGACGCGCCGCCGCTCCTCGCCGTGCGCGGCAATCTGGACGCGCTCGCGAAACCTGCGATCGCCATGGTAGGCTCGCGCAATGCGTCCGCGGCGGGCCTGCGCTTCGCCGCGCCATCCTCGCGCACGAGCTAGGCGAGGCCGGCTTCGTTATTGTCTCGGGCTTTGCGCGCGGCATCGACACGGCCTGTCACCGCGCATCGCTTGCGAGCGGAACGGTCGCGGTGCTCGCGGGCGGTCACGACAAACCCTATCCGCCTGAGCACGCTCCGCTCCTGAAAGAAGTGATCGAACACGGCGCCGCCGTTTCCGAAATGCCGCTCGGCTGGGAGCCGCGCGGACGCGACTTCCCGCGCCGGAACCGCATCATCGCCGGGCTGTCGTTCGGCGTGGTAGTGGTCGAAGCAGCCGACCGCTCGGGCTCGCTGATCACCGCGCGGCGCGCCCTCGATATCAATCGCGAGGTCTTCGCCGTCCCCGGCTCGCCGGTCGATCCGCGCTCCGGCGGCACCAATCGCCTGCTGCGCGAAGGCGCCACGCTTGTCACTTCCGCCGCCGACATCATCGAAGTGATCGCGCCGATCATGGGCATGACGCCGCGACCGATGGTGATGGACGAGCCCGCCCGCGCGGACGAGCGCGAGCCGCCGCAAGCCGACGATACGCTGCGCACGCGCATTCAGAACCTCATCGGTCATGCGCCCGTTTCGGTGGACGATCTGGCGCGAGCCGCGGAGGCGGCGCCCAGCGTGACGCAGATCGTGCTGCTGGAACTCGAACTGGGCGGCCGTCTCCGCCGCCATGCCGGCGGCATGGTCTCGCTGGCCTAGGCGTTCACACAACCTGATTCGAATCTCGCCCCGATTCCTGCCGGGCGTGCTCCTGCGCTTCGATCCGTACGAGATCGAGGAGATCGCCGGCGCGGAGAGTCTTTGGCTGTCCGCCATCGCCTTCAGTTCGCGCCTTGCGGACGGCTGAAGGAGCCATAAGAAGATGATTGTAAAAAACCGTATTTCTATTCGAAGTTGCACCCAAAAAGTGCTATTTTTGAGTGCCTTATCCGCCCCGATTTGACTTAACCCCTCATTCTCCCCATGTTCCGGCCGCCTCGCGCGGAAAAACCGCGCGTTTTTGCCGATTCGAACCCGGAAATCCCTCGAAGAATCAGACAAAAGCCTTCGAATGAACCTCGTCATCGTCGAGTCACCCGCCAAGGCGAAAACCATCAATAAGTACCTCGGCCCCGGCTACGAGGTGCTCGCCTCCTATGGCCACGTGCGGGACCTCCCGCCCAAGGACGGCTCGGTTGCGCCCGACAACGACTTCAAGATGATCTGGCAGGTCGACAGCCGGGCGCAACCCCGCATCAACGAAATTGCGAAGGCGCTGAAGAGCGCCGACAAACTGATCCTCGCCACCGACCCCGACCGCGAAGGCGAAGCGATCTCCTGGCACCTGCTCGAAATTCTCAAAGACAAGGGAGCGCTCAACGGCAAGAAGATCGAGCGCGTTGCCTTCAACGCCATCACCAAGCAGTCGGTCGCGGAAGCCATGGCCAATCCGCGCGAGATCGACGAGGCGCTGGTCGATGCCTACCTCGCCCGCCGCGCGCTCGATTATCTCGTCGGCTTCACGCTGTCGCCCGTCCTGTGGCGCAAGCTTCCGGGCTCCCGCTCCGCCGGCCGCGTGCAGTCGGTGGCGCTCAGGCTCGTCTGCGACCGCGAGCTCGAAATCGAGAAATTCGTCCCGAAGGAATACTGGTCGATCGCGGCGACACTTGCGACACCGCGCAACGAAATGTTTGAAGCGCGCCTCGTCGGCGCCGACGGCAAGAAAATCCAGCGGCTCGATGTCGGCTCAGGACAGGAAGCGGCCGATTTCAAGAAGGCGCTCGATGAAGCGACCTTCACCGTCTCGTCGGTCGAGGCCAAGCCCGCGAAGCGCAACCCCTACCCGCCCTTCTCCACCTCGACGCTGCAGCAGGAAGCGAGCCGCAAGCTCGGCTTCGCGCCCGCGATCACCATGCGGATTGCGCAGCGCCTCTACGAAGGCGTCGACATCGCCGGCGACACCGTCGGCCTGATTACGTATATGCGCACCGACGGCATCGAGCTCGACCAGAGCGCGATCAACGGCGCGCGCAGCGTGATCGAAGCCGAGTACGGAAAGAACTACGTTCCCGACGCGCCGCGCGTGTACAAAAACAAATCCAAGCACGCGCAGGAAGCGCACGAGGCCGTGCGCCCGACCGATCTCTCGCGCAAGCCTTCCGACGTCGCGAAATTCCTCGAGTCCGATCAGGCGAAGCTTTACGAACTGATCTGGATCCGCACGGTTGCAAGCCAGATGGAGTCGGCGGAGCTGGAGCGCACCACCGTCGACATCAAGGCGAAAGCCGGCGCGCGCGAGCTCGATCTGCGCGCCACCGGCACCGTGGTGAAGTTCGACGGCTTCCTCGCCGTCTATCAGGAAGGCCAGGACGATGCGACCGAGGACGAGGACGCGAACCGCCTCCCCGCCATGGAAGCGAACGAGAAGCTCGACAAGCGCGAGATCAAGACCACGCAGCATTTCACCGAGCCGCCGCCGCGTTACTCGGAAGCCTCGCTCGTCAAGCGCATGGAAGAGCTCGGCATTGGCCGCCCCTCCACTTACGCATCCACGCTGCAAGTGCTGCGCGACCGCGCCTATGTGCGGATCGACAAGAAGCGCCTGATCCCCGAGGACAAGGGCCGCATCGTCATCGCCTTCCTGGAGGCGTTCTTCAAGCGTTACGTCGAATACGACTTCACCGCCGATCTCGAAGAAAAGCTGGACGAGATTGCGAACCACGACCTCAACTGGAAGGAAGTACTGCGCGATTTCTGGCGCGATTTCATCGGCGCCGTGAACGAGATCAAGGACGTCCGTATCTCCGAAGTGCTCGATGTGCTCGACGAAATTCTCGCGCCGCATATTTTCCCGCCGCGCGAGGACGGCGGCGATCCGCGCCAGTGCCCGCAATGCGGCACCGGCCGCCTGAACCTGAAAACCGGAAAATTCGGCGGCTTTGTCGGCTGCTCCAACTATCCCGACTGCCGCTATACCCGCCCGCTTGCCGCCGACGGCAACGGCGCGAGCGCCACGAAAGTTCTCGGCACCGATCCCGAAACGGGTCTTGAGGTTTCGCTGCGCGGCGGACGCTTCGGACCCTACGTGCAGCTCGGCGAGCAGAAGGAAGGCGAGGAAAAGCCGAAACGCGCGGGCCTTCCCAAAGGCACCGAGCTCGACAATGTCGATTTGAAATACGCGCTCTCGCTCTTGTCGCTCCCGCGCGAAGTCGGCAAGCATCCCGAGACGGGCGAGCCGATCCTCGCCGGCATCGGCCGCTACGGCTCCTACATCAAGCATCAGAACAGCTACGCCAACCTGGAAGAAGGCGACGACGTCCTCACCATCGGCATCAACCGCGCGGTGACGTTGCTTGCCGAAAAAGCCGCGCGCGGCGGCAAGGGACGCCGCGGCCCGCCCGCCGGAAAAATTCTCGGCGAGCATCCCGAATTCGGCGGTCCTGTCACGCTGCGCGAAGGCCGCTTCGGCCCTTACGTCACGCATAACAAGGTGAATGCGACGATTCCAAATACTTCCGATCCGGAGGACGTGACGCTCGATCAGGCAGTGGCTTTGATCGCGGATCGCATCGCCAAGACCGGCGGCCAACCGCCGAAGAAAGCGAAAGCGGCGAAAAAATCGAAGGCAAAAACAAAGGGCGAGGCAGAAGAAGCCGCGCCCAGGCTGGAAGAGAAAAAACCGAAAGAGAAAAAGAAAAAAGCGCCGAAGAAAAAGAAGGCGTCCGCGGCCGGCAGCGCCAGCGATAAAATGCCCGGCGAGCCCGAGGCGCCGAAAGCCGAGAGCAACACCGAGCCGGTGCAGGACTGAACTCCCGCAGTCCTCATCCTGAGGAGCGGCGTTCGCGAGAACGCCGCGTCTCGAAGGATGGTTAACCAAGCTTGAATCGATCCCGAACTTTCCGGCCGCTTCTCGGTTATCCTGTGAGCGGAGAACCGTCATGCCGGAAGTGGAATCTTCGGCGATCGAACGGATTTATTACAGCGCGCGGCGGCGCGAGCTCTTCGTCGCGTTCAAGTCCGGCTGCGTCTATGTTTATTTCAATGTCCCGCAACAGGAATATGACGATTTTCTCGCCGCGCCCTCGCTCGGCCGCTATTTCAACTTCCGCATCCGCGACCGCTACGACTATCGCGAATTGAAATCGAGCGCGTGAGCGACGAAGCATCCTCACCCTGAGAAGGCGTGCACAAGTTTGCTTGTGCGCGCCGTTTTCGAAGGGTCCATCCGTGATTCTGGAGGCCTCATGCTTCGAGACGGCCGCTGCGCGGCCTCCTCAGCATGAGGATTGAGGGTCGTGTCTCAGTTTCCCATTTTGTCATTACCGGGCCGTCGCGCCCGGCGAGCGAAAGCGAGCCGTTTGGCGCGACGAGACCCGGTAATCCATGAGGATGTCCCGCGTGCACCGAAATTCATCATGGATCACCGGGTCTCGCAGCGTCGGCCGCTCGCTACGCTCGCGGGACGCTGCGGCCCGGTGATGACGGAAAATGAGACACTGCTGGATTAAGATTGGCGCTTGACAATTTATCGTGCTAGGACTATATTCTCCATCGTCCCGCGCCACGAGGGGCATGTCTGCAGACGTGCTTGCATGCGGCGCGGGACCGGCGCCTGCTGGCGAGGCTCGTAACTTCGCCACCGGGACGCTCAAGGAAGCCG
>JAJPHK010000074.1 GCA_021325315.1 Alphaproteobacteria bacterium | reverse complement strand
TGGATGTTATTGCGGGTGCCGAAGATGTATTGCGCCATCTTCGGATTCCAGCGATGGGCCTGATGGCCAAAGTGAACGCCAGCTTCCAAAAGCTGGCGCATCGAATAGTCGGGTAGCGCCATGTTTTCCTCTACCGGTTAAGCCTCCGCGGGCCGAGCCGGGCGTTTGCCCAGCACCGGATGCCGTCCTGTTTCCAGGCAAGCTAGCCCGCGTGCGTGATGGCGAGGCTTATAGGGGCTGAAAGATGGCGGCGCAAGGGCGTGAAAAGTCTCACATTTCCTGGACCGCCGCGACGCCGGGAACCGCCTTCATGGCGGCGCCGATCTGGGGTGAAATCGGATAGCGGCCGGGAAGTTTCACCTCCACTTCCGAACCGTCCTTGAGGCTCAGCACAAAGCAGATTTCGCCCAGTTTCTCGCCGTTTTTGGGGGCCTCGGGCCTGAGCCGGTCGCTGACGATAGGGACCGGCTCGGGCGAATTAAGAAACACCCGCAACCCGCGCTGGCCTTTGGCGGCGGCGGCATCGAGTGACTCGACGCCATGAATTCGCACGCGCACATCCTCGCCCTGCAATTCCGCTCCCGCCTGCAAGATGACGGCGGTACCGGGCTCGAGAAGTTCGCGATACTGCGCCAGGCCTTCGGAGAAAATCACCGCCTCGTAGTGTCCGGTCGGGTCGGAGAAGCCGATGATTCCCATTTTCGCGCCCGACTTGATGCGCTTCTCCTGACGCGAAACGACGGTTGCCGCGAGCCGCCCTGCGGTCTGCCCCGCCCGCACCGCACGCGAGAAATCCGCCCATTGCTGCACCCGAAGCCTTGCGAGCGCGGCCTGGTAATCGTCGAGCGGATGGCCGGAGAGAAAAAATCCAATCGCGTCATATTCGCGCTTCAGGCGCTCGGCAGGGAGCCACGGCGTCGCGTCCGGTAAACGAATAGCGGTCGCCGCTCCGCCGCCAAAAAGCTGCGCTTGACCGGAAGCCGCATCAGCGCCGCTTCGTTGAGCATAAGCAAGAAGCGTATCGACAGCCGCAAACGCACGGGCGCGGTTCGGCTCCAGGCAATCGAGCGCGCCGGCCGCGATCAGGCTTTCCAGCGTCCGCTTGTTGAGCGCACGCGGTTCGATCCTTCCCGCGAAATCGGCGAGATCGGTAAACGGCTTGTCCCGGCGCGCGCGCTCAATGCTTTCGACCGCATGGGTGCCGACGCCTTTGATGGCGGCAAGCGCATAAATGATTTTTCCATCCCGGACAGCGAATTGGCGCTCCGACAAGTTTACCGAAGGTGCGACCACCTCGATTCCCATGCGCACCGCCTCGCGGCGGAAGTCCGCGAGCTTGTCGGTGTTGTCCATGTCGAGCGACATGGAGGCCGCGAGAAATTCGACCGGGTAATTCGCCTTGAGATAGGCGGTCTGATAGGAAACGAGGGCGTAAGCAGCGGCGTGGCTCTTGTTGAAGCCGTATTCGGCAAAGCGCTCCAGGAGATCGAAAATCGCGTCCGCCTGGTCCCGCCGCACCCCGCGCTCGGTCGCGCCCGTGACAAAACGCTCGCGCTGCGCCTGCATTTCCTTGCGGATCTTTTTGCCCATCGCGCGCCGCAGGAGATCGGCTTCACCGAGCGAATAACCCGCGAGCAACTGCGCGGCTTGCATCACTTGCTCTTGATAGACAATGACGCCAAACGTTTCTTTCAGCACCTCTTCGAGTTTCGGATGGATGTAGTCCGGCTTTTCGTAACCGTGCTTGCGCGCATTATAAGTCGGGATATTCGCCATCGGGCCCGGACGATAGAGTGCAACGAGCGCAATGATGTCCTCGAAGCGGTCCGGGCGCATTTCGATGATCGCCTTGCGCATGCCCGAACTTTCAATCTGGAACACGCCGACCGTGTCGCCGCGGGAAATCATCTCGTAGGTTTTGGCGTCATCGAGCGGAATCTTCTGAATATCGATGACGACACCGCGCTTGCGCAGCAGATTCACGGCGGTTTCGATGACTGTGAGCGTTTTCAAGCCGAGGAAGTCGAATTTGACGAGACCCGCCTGCTCCACCCATTTCATATTGAACTGGGTCGCGGGCATGTCGGATTTCGGATCGCGATAAAGCGGCACGAGTTCGGCGAGCGGCCGGTCGCCGATCACAATACCGGCGGCATGGGTCGAGGCGTGGCGATAGAGCCCTTCGAGCTTCAGCGCGATGTCGAAGGCGCGCTTCACCCGCGCGTCTTCTTTCTGCGCTTCCTGCAATCTCGGCTCGTCCTCGATGGCCTGCTTCAGTGTCACAGGATGTGCGGGGTTGATCGGGATCAGTTTGCAGAGGCGATCCACCTGCCCGTACGGCATCTCCAGAACGCGCCCGACATCCCGCATGACCCCGCGTGCCTGCAGCGAGCCGAAGGTGATGATTTGCGCCACCTGCTCGCGCCCGTAGCGTTCCTGCACGTAGCGGATCACTTCGTCGCGCCGGTTCTGGCAGAAATCGACGTCGAAATCGGGCATCGACACACGTTCGGGATTGAGGAAGCGTTCGAACAGGAGCCCGAAGCGGATTGGGTCGAGATCGGTGATGGTGAGTGCGTAGGAAACGAGCGAGCCCGCGCCTGAGCCGCGCCCCGGCCCCACCGGAATGCCCTCCTTCTTCGCCCACTGAATGAAATCGGAAACAATCAGAAAGTACCCCGCGTAATTCATGCGGGAAATCACGTCGAGTTCGAAGCGGAGGCGCTGCCGGTATTCTTCCTCAGTGGAACCCGCGGTCACGCCATGCGCTTTGATCCTCGCCGTGAGGCCCGCTTCCGCGCGCGCGCGGAGCTCGGCCACTTCGTCCGTCTCTTTTCCACCCACCGAAAAGCGCGGCAGGATCGGCGCCCTGCTCTTCGGCCAGTAGGAGCAGCGTTGCGCGATTTCGACGGTATTCGCGAGCGCTTCAGGCAAATCGGCGAACAGCGCCATCATCTCCGTACGCGTCTTGAAGCGATGCTCCGGCGTGAGCTGGCGCCGATCCGTTTCGGAAACCAATCTGCCGCCTGCGATACAAATCAGCGCGTCATGCGCTTCGTAGTCCGCGCGGGTCGAAAAATAAGGCTCGTTGGCCGCAACTAGAGGAAGAGCCAGTTCGTATGCGAGATCGATCAGACCGCCCTCCGCAGCACGCTCGACATCGAGATTGTGCCGTTGCAATTCGACATAGAGGCGGTCGTGATAAATCTCGGCGAGCGATTGCAGGCGCGATTTCGCGAGATCAATTCGGTCTGAGACAATGGCCTTATCGATCGGCCCATCCGGTCCGCCTGTGAGCGCAATGATCCCGGCGGCATGCTGCTTGAGCCATGCGAAGGTCACGTGCGGCTCGGCGCTCTCGGCTGTCTCAAGATGGCTCTTCGAGACGAGCGCCATCAATTCGCGGTAGCCTTGTTCGGTTGCCGCCAGCAAAACGATGCGCGGGAGGCGCTGCACGTGTCCGCCGGTCCTTGCCGCTGGCTCATCGCCGAATTTGACTGCGAGCGAGCAGCCGACGATTGGCTGAACCCCTGCGCTTTCCATCTTTTGAGAGAATTCCAGCGCGCCGAACAAATTGCCAGTGTCGGTCAGCGCAAGCGCGGGCTGCCCGTCGGCCTTCGCCAATTCCGCAAGCTGCGGAATTTTCAGCGCGCCTTCCAGGAGCGAAAACGACGAATGAACGTGGAGATGGACGAAGCCCACCTCCTCAGCGGATTTTGCCAAGGCTCTCTCCGATGATTCTTTCGCCTATCGTTGCGCGGCCTTGAGCGCTCGTCCAGCCAGGGTTCGAGTTTTGAACGCTATTCTAGCTCGACAATCTCGCCTTCCCGGATCGTAACCCGCCGGTGCATGCGCGAGGCAAGTTCCATGTTGTGTGTGGCAATCACAGCCGCAAATCCCGACGCGTTTACGAGCTTCGAGAGCGTCGCGAACACATGATCCGCCGTATGCGGATCTAGGTTTCCGGTCGGCTCGTCCGCCAAAAGCACGCGCGGTGCATTCGCGACCGCGCGCGCGATCGCGACACGCTGCTGCTCGCCGCCGGAGAGTTCAGCAGGGCGATGATCGAGGCGTTTGCCGAGACCCAGAAACGTCAAAAGCTCGGCGGAGCGTGTACGCGACTCTTTTTTATCGAGGCCGTAGATCATCTGCGGCAGCATTACATTCTCTAACGCCGAAAATTCCGGCAAGAGATGATGAAACTGGTAAACGAAACCGATATCCGAGCGGCGAACATCGGTCCGTTCCGTGTCCGGCAGTCCCGTCGTCGGGCGGCCGCCGATAAAGACCTCGCCGCCGTCCGGATATTCGAGCAATCCCGCGATCTGCAAGAGCGTCGATTTGCCCGCGCCTGAAGGCGCGATCAGCGCAACCGCTTCTCCGGGCCATACCGAAAGATTGGCACCGCGCAAAATTTCAAGAATAGCGCCGCCCTGCCGAAAACGCCTTGTTATGCCATCGAGATGCAGGGCAGGTTGTTCAGCCATCACGCTTACTCGTACCGCAGCGCTTCGACGGGATCGAGGCGCGCCGCCCGCCACGCCGGATAAAGAGTCGCAAGAAACGACAGAGCCAGCGCCATAAGCAGAACAGCTATGGTTTCGCCGGAATCCACGTCCGCGGGTAGTTTGCTCAGATAATACAGCTCGGGCGAGAACAGTTCCGTCGAGGAAAGCCACGAGATGAAACGCCGGATATCCTCGATATTCATGCACACGATCAGCCCGAGCACGAAACCGACGAGTGTGCCGAGTACGCCGATGCTCGCGCCGGTGATCAGGAACACGCGCAGAATGGCGCCGCGCGTAGCGCCGATCGTACGCAGGATCGCGATATCATGCCCCTTGTCCTTCACAAGCATGATTAGGCCGGAAACGATATTGAGCGCCGCGACCAGCACGATCAGCGTCAAAATCAGGAACATGACGTTGCGCTCGACCTGCAGTGCGTTGAAGAAAGTCGCGTTCCTTTGCCGCCAGTCAACGAGGTAAACCGGCCTTCCCGCTTTCTCGTTGATTTCTTTCCGGAACGTATCGATCTTGTCGGGATCGTCCGTGTAAACCTCGATTGCGCTCACGTCCCCCGGCCGGTTGAAATAGGCTTGCGCTTCGGGGAGCGGCATGAACACGAACACCTGATCGTATTCGGACATGCCGATCTCGAACAGACCTGCAATTTTATAGGACTTGATCCGCGGCGTGGTTCCCATGGGGGTCACGGCGCCGCGCGGCGCGACGAGTGTAATTTGATCGCCCGCGCGCACCGATAAATTGTCCGCAAGGCGTTTGCCGATCAAAACACCTTGCCCGCCGTCGAAGCCTTCGAGCGTTCCGGCTTTTAAGCCGTTGCCGATCGCGGGCAATCGTTTCAGGTCTTCTTCACGCACGCCGCGTACCAGCACACCCCCCGCCTGAAACGGTGAGGACGCAAGCGCCTGGCCTTCGACCAGCGGAACCGCAAGCGTGACGCCCTTGATCGCGGAAATGCGCTTGGCCACTTCCGCATAGTCGGTCATCGCGGATTCCAAGGGCTGCACCAGCACGTGTCCGTTGATGCCGAGAATTTTCGACATCAGTTCTTTGCGAAAACCGTTCATCACCGCCATTACGATGATGAGGGTCGCAACGCCAAGCATGATCCCGAGGAACGAAAACCCGGCGATCACCGAGATAAAGCCTTCCTTCCGGCGAGCGCGCAAATAGCGCAACGACAACATCCACTCGAAAGCCGAAAAAGGAAGCGTGCCAGTCCGTGCCGCCATAGGTTTCCCCCGCCGCTAGGGCGCAAGCCGGGCGAGCACGTCTGCTGGCGAGACGTTTTCGCGCGATCCGTCCGAACGGCGTTTCAATTCCACCTTTCCATCCGCAAGGCCTTTCGGACCTACGATCACCTGCCAGGGCAAGCCGATCAGATCCATGCTCGCGAACTTGGCCCCCGCCCGTTCGTCGGTGTCATCATAGAGCACATCCACGCCTCGTGTATTCAGTTCACGGTATAGTTTTTCACAGGCTGCGTCGGTGGCACTATCGCCCTGCTTGAGATTGAGAAGACCGACTTTGAACGGCGCGACGGCTTCCGGCCATTTTATGCCTGCCTCGTCATGCGAGGCCTCAATAATGGCACCGACAAGCCGCGATACGCCGACACCGTAGGAACCGCCGTGAATGGGCTTTTCCGCACCGTCGGGGCCCGTGACCGTCGCCTTCATAGGTACCGAATATTTCGTGCCAAAATAGAAGATCTGCCCGACTTCAATACCGCGAGTATGAATGCGTTTTTCGGCGGGGACTTCGCGCTCGAAACGCGTGGCGTCGTGCACGTCCTCCGTCGCCGCATAGGGCGCCGTCCATTCGCGCACAATTGGCGTGAGGTCGCCGTTGTAATCGATGTCTTCGCCGGGGACCGGCAAGTTGAGCACATCCTTGTTGCAGTACACACCGGATTCGCCGGTTTCCGCGAGGATGATGAATTCGTGCGAAAGATCGCCTCCAATCGGCCCGGTTTCGGCGCGCATGGGGATCGCTTTCAGCCCCATGCGGGCGAATGTGCGCAAATAAGCGACGAACATGCGGTTATATGAAAGCCTGGCGCCGGCTTCATCGATGTCGAACGAATAGGCGTCCTTCATCAGAAATTCGCGTCCGCGCATCACGCCGAAGCGAGGCCGCTGCTCGTCACGGAATTTCCACTGGATGTGATAGAGATTGAGCGGGAGATTTTTGTAGGAACGCACATAGGCGCGAAAAATCTCGGTGATCATTTCCTCGTTGGTCGGCCCATAGAGCAACTCGCGTTTATGCCGGTCCTGGATGCGCAGCATTTCGGGGCCGTAGGCTTCATAGCGCTCGCTTTCGCGCCAGAGATCCGCGAGCTGCAAGGTCGGCATCAAAAGCTCCACCGCCCCCGCCCGGTTCATTTCCTCCCGAACGATCTGCTCGATCTTCTTGAGTACGCGAAAACCCAAAGGCAGCCACGCATAGATGCCCGCCGCTTCCTGCCGGAGCATGCCCGCGCGCAGCATCAGACGATGCGAGACGATTTCGGATTCCTTCGGGGTCTCGCGCAAAATAGGCAGAAAGTATCGGGAAAGACGCATGGATTGGCTTCGATTCGTGGCGATGAATGAGGAGCGAGTGAACGTGGAAGATTCCGGAATCACAAGGGGGTTAGTCCCCTTCCTCACCAATTGCTGCAATGCGGAAGGCTAAATTGCGTCGTTAACATGACAAGAGCGAAGTTTTCGGCATAGACTAGAGTTACGCCGAATGTCCGTCCCGCAGTTCGCGGGAAAGGTCCAAGTCGGGGGAGGAAATCCGCGGTCAATCGCGCCAAAGGCGCGGCAAATATAAGCGGAAACTTTTCAGAGGCGAGCCAACGGCTCGCCTTTTTCTTTGCGTTACCCCGCCCGATCCGCCGCGTACTGCGGCACAATGTACTGCTCGACGAAGCCGCTATACCAAAGGCCATAGCCGATCGCGAGAATGATCGCCGCGATTACGCTCGTCGCAGCAATCTTTTTCTTCATCAATGGCTTTACCGGCGCTCCACGCTCGCTGCCGCGCGTAACCCGGCCGCGCTCTGCCTGGCTCTGCACGCCCCAGGGCAGCACCGCAAACAGCACGATCCACCAGATGACGACATAGACTGCGATGCCGAAGACGATCGAGGAAATCATCACGCCTGCTCCAGCTCGACCAGCGTACCGAAAAAATCCTTCGGATGCAGAAAAAGCACCGGCTTCCCGTGCGCGCCGATTTTCGGCTCGCCGTCGCCGAGTACGCGTGCGCCCTGTGCTTTCATCTGGTCGCGAGCCGCTTTGATATCCTCGACCTCATAGCAAATGTGGTGGATCCCGCCGTCGGGATTGCGCTCGAGAAATTTCGCAATCGGCGAGCTCGCGCCGAGCGGCTCCAAAAGCTCGATCTTGGTGTTGGGCAGATTGATGAAGATCGTAGTCACGCCATGATCGGGCTGCGGCACGGCTTCTGAAACTTCAGCGCCGAGCGTGTCACGATAGGTCCTGGCAGCGGCCTGCAAATCCTTGACCGCGATCGCCACATGATTGAGCCGGCCGATCATATACTCCTCCGCTCGCGTTATACCCGCAGCACCATCACATGGCACAAGGGCTTTTTGCCCCAAACCTCGTTCACTTTTCCGCGGATCGCACGCGCGACAGTTTCCTCGATCGCTTCCGGATCGCGCCGGCGCTGTTTCGGCATGGAATCGAGGCCGTCGTAGATCGCATCCAAAATGAAATTTTCCATCGGTTCGTTGGCCGGCGCGAATTCGGGCAGTCCCGCGAATTGCACCTCCGGCTGCCCGAGCAGCTCCCCCTGATCTCCGAGTGCGAGCGCTACCGAGACAACGCCTGCGAAGCCGAGCTTGCGGCGCTGGGAAATCGTCGCGGATTGCGCGTCCACCAGTATCTGTCCGTCACGATAGACACGGCCTGCCGGTACTTCATCGATCACCTCTGCCGGCCCCGGCGCGAGCCGCAGCACGTCGCCATCGCCGCAAAGCGCGATTTCCGGCACCCCTTGCGCGCGTGCAAGTGCCGCATGTTCCGAAAGATGCAGCGCTTCGCCATGGACTGGCACGACGAGCTGCGGCTTCAGCCATTGATAGAGCTTCGCCATCTCGTCGCGCCGCGGATGCCCCGAAACGTGGACGAGATGCGTCCTGTCGGTAATCACGTGCACGCCGCGCCGAATCATTTCGTTCAAGATGCGATTCACCGGCTTTTCGTTGCCCGGAATCGTGCGCGACGAAAAAATCAGCGTGTCGCCCCGATCGAGCTCGATATCCGGATGGTCGTCATTCGCAATGCGCGCAAGCGCCGCGCGCGGCTCGCCCTGGCTGCCGGTAAGAAGAACGAGCGTCTCCTTGCGCGGCAGGCTCGTGTAGGCGTCGGGGGCGCGGAACGGCCGCACGCCCGCGAAATATCCCATCTCGCGCGCGACATTGATAACGCGCTCCATCGCGCGCCCGACAACGACAACCTCCCGCCCAGCCGCCTGCGCCGCAAGCGCCGCCGAGCGGATACGCGCGACGTTCGACGCGAATGTCGTGACGGCGACACGCCCCTTCGCGTTCTTAACGATCTCTTCGAGGCTCTTGGCGACGTCGGTTTCCGAGGGAGATATTCCGTCGCGGATCGCGTTCGTGGAGTCCGCGACAACCGCACGCACGCCCTCCTCCCCGAGTTCACGCATCCGCTTTTCGTCGGTTGTCGTTCCTGCAACCGGCGTAGGATCAATCTTCCAGTCCCCGGTGTGAACCACGAGTCCGAGCGGCGTCCGGATCGCAAGCGCGTTGCTCTCCGGAATTGAATGCGCGACCGGCACGAATTCGA
>JAJPHK010000104.1 GCA_021325315.1 Alphaproteobacteria bacterium | reverse complement strand
GGCACCTATGTTTGCGTGAGCTGCGGCAATCCGTTGTTCGATTCCGACACCAAATTCGATTCGGGCTCCGGCTGGCCGAGCTTTTACGCGCCGATCTCCAAGGACGCTGTCGAAGAGCACGACGACAACTCGCTTTTCATGCGCAGGACCGAAATCCGCTGCGCGGCCTGCGAGGCGCATCTTGGTCACGTTTTCAACGACGGCCCGAAAGTGACGGGCCTGCGCTATTGCATGAACGGCTGCGCCCTGAAATTGATGCCCAAAGAGGGCGGAGATGGCGCGTAAGCCGCTGGCGCGCGGGAAGAAGCACGCCCGCACAAAACAAAAATCTTCGGTCAGGCGCGGAGCGCCGCGAAAATCGCCGCCTGTCGCGGCGATTCGTGCCGTTTCGCGCGTCGTTCACGGCGAGACCTTGACGGACAATTACGCTTGGCTGCGCGACGCGAACTGGCGCGAGGTGATGCGCGACCCTTCCCGGCTCAACAAGAAAATCCGCAGCTATCTCGAAGCGGAAAACGACTACGCGGCGGGCGCCTTCAAGAAAAGCTCGAAACTCCAAAAATTGCTCAAACAGGAAATGCGCGGTCGAATCAAGGAGGATGATTCTTCCGTGCCCGCACGCGACGGCGACTACGCCTATTTTGCCCGCTATCGCAAGGGCGGTCAGCATCCGCTAATTTGCCGGATCGCAAGCGTGGGCGGCCGCGAACAGGTGTTGCTCGATTCCGACAAGCTCGCCAAGGGGAAGGCTTATTTTCACCTCGGCAGCACCGATCATTCACCCAATCATCGCCTGCTCGCCTGGTCGGCGGACGACGCAGGCTCTGAGTTCAACAAGATCCGTGTGCGCGATCTTTCAACGGGCAAGGATCTTCCCGACGTCATTCAGGATACGACCGGCGGCGTGGTCTGGGCCGCCGACAACAGGGGTTTTTTTTATGTCTGGCTCAACGCCGACCATCGGCCCGAGCGCGTCTTCTTTCATACGATCGGAACCAAACAGAGCGCCGACAAACTCATTTATGAGGAGCGCGACAAGGGATTTTTTGTCAGCGTCGACAAATTGCAGGCCGGCATTTACGGCGTGATCGCCTGCGGCGACAGCGAAACGTCCGAGGCGCGCCTCATCGATCTCGCGAAGCCGCTGGCAAAACCCGTTTTGATCGAGCCGCGGAAGATCGGCGTCCGCTACAGCATCGAGCATCATCCGGCGCTACAGGGCGGGCCGAAACTCGTCGTTCTGACCAACGCCGACGACAGCGAAGACTTCAAAATCGCGCTTGCCCCTTTGGCCGCTCCCGGGCGTGCGAATTGGCGCGATTTCGTCCCGCACCGGCCCGGCACCATCATTCTCGACACCGCGGCCTTTCGCGACTGGATCGTGCGGCTCGAGCGTTCGGACGGGCTGCCGCGCATTGTCGTTCGCAGCGCCGCGAGCAACGAAGAGCACAATATCGCGTTCTCGGAAGAAGCCTATTCGCTCGGCATGAGCGCGGGCTACGAATTCGCGACCGATAATCTGCGCTTCAGCTACTCGTCCATGACGACCCCGAACGAGGTCTGGGACTACGACATGCGCAATCGCTCGCGCGTTCTGCGCAAGCGGCAGGAAGTCCCGTCGGGGCACGATCCGAAGCGTTACCTCACGCGCCGGATCGAGGCGCGCGCGCCGGACGGCGAAATGATTCCGATTTCGCTATTGCACCTTCGCAAACTGCCGCGAAACGGCATGGCGCCATGTCTGCTTTACGGATATGGCGCCTACGGAATTTCAATGCCCGCATCGTTCAATACCAACCGCCTCTCGCTTGTGGATCGCGGTTTCGTCTATGCCATCGCGCATATTCGCGGCGGCACGGAGAAAGGCTGGCGCTGGTATCGGGAAGGAAAGCTCGCCAACAAGAAAAACACCTTCACCGATTTCATCGCCTGTGCCGAGCACTTGTGCAAAATGAAATTCACCTCGGCCGATCGCATCATTGCGCATGGCGGCTCTGCAGGCGGCATGCTCATGGGCGCGGTCGCCAACATACGGCCCGATCTGTTCAAGGGCGTGATCGCGGAGGTCCCGTTCGTCGACGTTCTGAACACGATCCTCGACGACACACTACCGCTCACACCGCCGGAATGGTTCGAGTGGGGAAATCCGATCAAGGATGTCGAAGCATTTCGGCGGATTCGCAGCTACTCGCCCTACGACAATGTGAAAGAGCAGAACTATCCCGCGATGCTTGTGCTCGCCGGTCTCACCGATCCGCGCGTGACTTACTGGGAGCCCGCGAAGTGGGTGGCGAAATTGCGCGCGAAGAAGACGGACGGCAATCCCCTCTATCTTCGCACCAACATGGAGGCGGGTCACGGCGGTGCGGCGGGACGCTTCGACCGCCTCGAAGAAGTGGCGCTTGCTTACGCCTTCGCGCTCAAGACCGCGGGTCTAGCGTAGCGGATCGTTTTTCGGCGGCTGCGGCGCGCCGAAATCGACATCGGCGTCCTCGCCCGTCTGGCTCACGTGATCCTGCAACTCTTCGATTGAAGCGAAGCGTACAGTGCCGATAGGAAGTTCGGCCTCGATCGAGCCATCGGTGTAGAGCGTATAGGCCATCCCGCCGATGATACCGGAGCGGACGATCGTGTTCGACATACCGCCTCCGGAATTCGCCGCGGCCGGCTTGCGCGGGGGCGGCGGGGCGTCGTCTTCATACTCAGCGAAAGAAGGTCCGGAATTGGCGGGCGGCGCGCGCTCGGGCAACGGCGGACGCGGACGGCCGCGTTCCGGCGGCGCGGAAGGACGCGGCGCCATACGCGGCTCCATATCCCCAAAACGCGTGCGCGGACGAGGGCGGTCCTCATCGAGACCGGGGCCGTTTTCGCGATCGAGCAACGCAGGCTCGCGCGCGTCTTCGCGGCCGCCGAAGGAAGGCGGCTCACGGCGCGCCGGTGCCGGAACGGATTCGCGTTTCATCGGCGGACGAGCCGCCGCGCCCGGCCGCGCCTGTATCGGCGCACCCGGTGCGATCAT
>JAJPHK010000015.1 GCA_021325315.1 Alphaproteobacteria bacterium | reverse complement strand
CGATAGCTAGAGACATAGGCATAGCCCGCGATCTCGCCGGCCTGCTCCGCGACCAGATAGATAAAGCCGCCCCTCTTGATCGTGCGATAGCGCTCGAGCATGTCGTCGAAGGTCGGTGGTACGAGTTCGAAGGTCGCAGGCGAGTGCAGAACGTGGTGATGATAGATTTCGGTCACCGCGCGCATGTCGGATTCCTCGCAGGCGCGGATGATCGGTTCCCGGTCCGTCTTCATTTTGCGATCAATGGCGGTCATGGTTTAGTCAAATCGAACGTCATTACGAGGTCCATCCATGCGTTATCTTCACACCATGCTTCGCGTCCGCAACCTCGACGCCGCGCTCGATTTTTACTGCAACAAATTCGGATTGAAAGAGGTGCGCCGCACGGAGAGCCAGCAAGGACGCTTCACGCTGGTCTTTCTCGCCGCCCCCGACGACGAAAAACTCGTCTCGGCCACGGCGTCTACCGGCTTTCCGGCACCGCTCGTCGAGCTCACCTATAACTGGGACGGCGACGAGGACTATGGCGAGGCGCGCTATTTCGGTCATCTCGCCTATGAGGTCGACGATATCTACGCGGCCTGCGAGAAGCTGATGAAAGCGGGCGTTACGATCAACCGCCCGCCGCGCGACGGGCGAATGGCCTTCATCCGCTCACCCGACCGGCATTCGATCGAACTCCTGCAAAAAGGAAATCCGCTCCCGCCGAAGGAGCCATGGAGCTCGATGCAAAACACGGGGCACTGGTGAAAAGAAAAACCCGCGCGGCTTGCACCGCGCGGGTTTGGCTGAATCGCTTTTAGAAATTTACTTCGGGCACATGCCGCTCGGCGTGTAGCACATGGCCGGCATCGCATACATCTTGCCGTCCATGCCGCAGCTGCTGACAACGGCCCAGCCGAAGTTATTCGGCTTGCCGGTGGTCATCTGCCCGGCGGTGCACTTCTTGGCCATCTTGCTGTGCTTCTTCATCGCAAAGGCCGGAGCCGAGGCGAGAGAAGCGGCGAATGCCGCGACCGCGGCGGTGAGAACGATTTTTTTGATCATGTTTGTAATCCCATAAGGCCCCCTGATTAAGGCCGCCGAATATCTACCGCGCGCGCTTTCGCAAGCCAAGGCGTGCGCTGTTTCTCCAAGCCAAAAAAACAAAATGTGATGCATAAAACGCCGCAGCCTTGCCACAGGATTGTGCTTCGAGCGGTATGCATATGCGCAATCTGAATATTCGTTCAGATAAAAATATCGCGTAAGGTCTGTCTTGCGGACCGCGCTTATCCAGAAAACGAGATTCGATTCTTGCCCCAGAACATGGTTCGCGCATCGATGTACGAGGACAGTGAAGGTGCAGCATTCCCGTCGGGTATCGGGTCCAGCCCCTGCCTGGATTTGGGCGAACCCCGGGGCATCCGATCGCAGCCTATTTGGCCATTCCTCCGCTGTTTTCCGCAAAAAATGCAGGCCGCGCTGGCTTGTCCCGACGCGCGTGCTCCTTATAAGCAATCCGCGTTCGTTTTCATGCGCAGGCGCCCTTCCTCTAGCGGTTAGGACATGGCCCTTTCACGGCTGAAACAGGGTTCGATTCTCCTGGGGCGCGCCATTGTTCTTCAACAACATAGCGCGTTTGGCTGCATGCGTTGTTCCGCGTCTGCTTGTGCATCGCGGTTCTCCGATGACGTAATTGGGTCCCGGATGGACTCAGGCGCTTCATGGTCGACCGCAATCAATAGCCCGCTTGGCTATCCCGAGGCGGTCAATTCGTCCCGAATTCGGTCTGCTTCAATTCTCGAACGCGAAAACATTCCGGCCGTTCTCCGGCGCTGTAACGCCGCCACATTATATCGTAAGCCGCTTCAAGATGGCGGGTATACCGCGCGGTGTCGAAGAGCGGATGCGTCTTTCGGTTGCCCGCCAATTTCGCCCTAATCGATTCACGCCAGACGGGATCGGCGGCGAACCTGATCGCCAGCGCTTCGTATTCTTCGGCCGTTTTCGCGACAAGTTCCGGCAACCCAATCGCGCCGAGAATGCTCGCACCGCCACGTCCCGCCATCGTCGATCCCAAACAAGTCAAGACGGGAAGGCCCATCCAGAGCGCATGGCTTGCCGTCGTATGGGCATTAAAATAAAGCGTATCGAGAAAAAGGTCGGCGAGCCTGTGCTGCGCCAAATAATCCTCGAAATTTTTCCTCGCAGCGAATACAAGCCTTTCGGGCAAAATTCCTCTTGCGCGAGCTTCGCGCCGCAAGTTCTCCGCCGCATCGCCTGCTTGTAGCCAAAGCACACTTCCCTCGATCTTCGCGAGCAGGCGCATCCAAATTGAAAAAATATCGGGCGTGATTTTGTAGCTGTTCACAAACGAACAAAAAACAAAGCTCTTCTCCGGCAGCCCTACATTGCTTCGCGACAGATAATCTCCCGGAAAGACCATTGCGCCGCCGGCCGAGAAATACGTATCCGGCAAATAAACTACTTTTTCCTTGTAATGCGGCTGGTCCGCTATCGGGATCACTGTCTCGTCGGCCACGATGTAGTCGATGAAGTCAGCGCCCATGGTCCCGGCGTAGCCCAGAAAATTTATTTGTAACGGCGCGGGGCGCGTTGCAAGGACGTTCGTCCGCGCATCTTGCGTATATCCCGTCAAGTCGATCGCGATATCGATTTCCAAGTCTCGCATGATGTTCACGACTTCCTGATCGGATTTCGAATGAACGTCGATGAAATGCTCAACCGCCCGTTCAATGCGCGTTCGCATGGAGCTGTTGTCGTTCCGGCCTAACGAGATCGCGAAAGTCTCAAACCGGCTCTTGTCGTGACGCTCTAATACTCCCGTTATTAGATGAGCCACGGCGTGCTCGCGGAAATCCGCCGATATATAGCCGAGCCGAATGCGGGGGTGAGAGGAACGGGCAACAGGCTTATGTTGGTCAATCGCGTGCACGACGGTTGCCGCGTATATTTTCGCGCATCTCAGCCGCTGAGCGGCCGTGGATGGCAGGCTTAAGAACATAAATGGATCGGCAACCGGCTGAGAATTTTCCACGCGAGCGATGAGGCTGGAGGATTCGTTTTCGAAATCGCGCCAATCGCAAATTTGCATTTTTGCATGCAATACGTCGCCCGGCAGAAACTTAAGGCCTGGATTTAGCGTCTTCGCGCGCTGAAGCGCATCGAAAGCATCTTTTCGTTTGCCCAAGTGGCGCAACGTTAAGCCCAAGCCAGCCCACGCTTCGGCGAGATTGGACTCGCGTTTCAACGCCGTTTGATATGCAGCGAGCGCCTCATCGTAACGACCGAGGCTGTGCAGCAGATGACCGCGCCCGACATGCGCCTCGGCGAAATTCGGATCTAACGCGATGGCCTTGTCGCAAGCCGCCAGCGCTTCGCTATATCGTTTCATGAGATTAAGCGCCTGTCCTATATTCAGCCAGGCAAGGGCGTAGTCGGGCCGGAGGCCGAGCGCTTTCTTATGAAATATGAGAGCGTCGGGATAACGTCCTAGTTTCGATAATGCAGCGCCCATTTTCGTGAGCGCCTCCGGCGATCCCGGCTCCAGCTGAAGCGAGATATTCAAACTCTCGATCGCATCGGCCGAACGATCGAGCTCAAGCAAAATCGCGGCCTTGAGCAAATAAAGTTGAGCGGAGCCGGGAAAAATATCGATTGCCGCACTCAATATCGCTAGTGCCCACTCGAATTGTTTCGTTTCCTTATAGATTGCAGCGAGATTGTTGTATGCGGCGAGATACTGTGAATTGCACGCAAGCGCTTTCGTGACATAGGCGGCCCCTTCGTCGGATTCGCCGCGTTCATGCAAACACATGCCAAGCATATTGAGCGCCCGAAAATTATCAGGCTCATCGCGTAAGATCTCGCTTGAGAGGAGTTCGGCTTCTTTATAACGTCCCGCCTCATAGGCGCGAATAGCGTGCGAGAATCTTTCGTCTGCCATAAAAACTGCCGTGACCCCGATACGCCTACCATTGTACAAAAAAAACGCGGTCACAGCTATTTTCGTTTCTTTCCACCGCCGACAACTTTTCCTTCGTTCTCATTCAGCTTGGACGTTGCCTTCGAACGCGCGGATTTTCCGTGATCGAAGATTTCAAGGGGGAACGCTAGTTTCCCTCGCTGAAGGTAATTGCCACCAAGCTTTCCGATAGCATGCCCCTTCTTCGGTTCGCCGGTTGCCGCTTTTTTGGCCCCTTCTTCGCTGTTTTTCGAAAAAATGCAGCCCGCGCTGGCTTGTCCCGTCCGCGCTCGCTCTTTATAAGAGCTCACGCGTTTCACGCGCGGGCGCCCTTCGTCTAGCGGTTAGGACACGGCCCTTTCACGGCTGAAACAGGGGTTCGATTCCCCTAGGGCGCGCCATTTATCCAAACTTTTTGGCGCTGACTTCCCCCTTCATCATTATTTCTGTTTCTTGTCCGGCTTCGTTCCGCCTTCGTCATCCTTCAATTTGACCGCGGAGTCCTTCAGATTCATCACGACGTTGCCTTCGAACACAGCGGATTTTCCGTGGTCGAAAACTTCGACACGATCGGACCGCAAGTTTCCCTCATTGAAGGTAATGGCGACCGGACTTTCCGACAGCATATGTCCCTTTTTCGGCTCGCCGATTGCATCCTTCAGAAAACCCTCGTAACCGCCCTGCTCCGACTTGATGTTGATGCCGTCGAAGAGGCGCATTTTCTCGCTCTTGGAATCGTAAATCCCGCTTTTCGCGGACAGTACCGTTTCGCCGCGTTCGTCCGTCGTGAATTTTCCGACGATGTTGGAAAGCTCGATCACGCTCGTGTTCGTCAAATCCTGTGCCGCCGATTCCGCGGTGATGCTGTAGGGATGACCGTCCTTGCTGAAGCCGGTGAGCTTCGGCGCCTCCATGGTGAGCTTGGTGCCGGAGATTTTCAGCGCACCGACCGAGACCGGCAGTTCGCGCATATAGCTCAGCGGATCGAAATAAAGCCAAAGCGATACAAGGACGATCGTGACGGCGCCCGCAATCGGAAAAATGCGCCGCAGGAGGTGGACGCGCTTGCTATGCCGCGTTGCTTCGCGGAATGCCGCCTGGCGGCGCCGCAACAGTTCGTCCGCCTCGTTAGGATCGGAACGCAGCGGGCGGGCGGGTATCGGAGACGAACGGCTCATAGACCCATTGCCGATGAATCGTGACCCAGCCTAGCGGAACGGCGCGCGACCGTCCTCTACCGATAAAGGCTGCGACAAACCCTTCCTCTGCGGGCGAAACGCCCTCGAAGGCACGGACCGCCACGTTTTTACCGTTTTCGGGCGGCGCGGGTATGTTCGCTGACATAGAGAAGAAAGAGAAAGAACAACGCGAGCGCGAACAGGAGATGCCAGAGGGCATGCGCCTGCCACCAGGAATCCGGACGGCAGAAGGGGCAATCGTTCCGGCCAAAATTCCATGCGGCGAAGGCAGCGAGAAATGACACAAGTGCTGCAATGCCCCATTTGTTCTCGCGTCTGATATCCCGCTGTAACGTATTCAACGCTTCGACGACAACCGTGAACGCGATCAATAACGCGAAGGCCGCGTCACCCGCATAGTCGAGAACCGGAATGACCGGCTGGCGATACTGGCCCACCGCCTCGCAGAACAGGACTCCGAGCACAAAGGCCAGGATAAATCCGTCCCAACCCCAGCCGAAATAACGCCGCAGGGCATAGGCGGCGGCAAAGCCCGCGACGAGATACATCGCGAGCAGATCTAGCTCGCCGCCAAGATCGGTTTCGGTCGCATGCATCGCCATCGAGCCAAAGCCGAGCAGGATCGGAAGCGATGCAAATAAAATCGCGACGGCAGGATTTCGCGTGAGCGGATTTTCGTTCCTGTGGAATTTTTCCGCCTGCAGCAGCCATGCACTCGCAAGCCCGGCCGCGACAAAACCCAGATTGCTGACCGTGTTTGCAGGCTCGCGGAGCAACCCGCTTTGTGCATATTCGCAAAAGTAGCGGTTCGCGGCGCTCGCGGGCCCGAACCAGCCGTGTACGAGCGCGGCCCCGAGCAAGACGAACAGCGCCGCCGTCAGCAACAACGGCACCGCGAGCACGAGGTTTCGGTTTGTCGTCACGCTTGATCTATTCTTGATTCACCGCCAATCGGCAGTTTGCCGTATTTTCCGGACCTTCGCCACACGGTGCACCCGGTGTAGTCTGCAGAAGACACGATCCGAGAGCGCCGATGATTTCAACCGCCCAACTGTATCTCACAAGACGGCTGCTGTTTGCGTCCTTCGTGGCGATGCTCGCGGTTTTCGTTCCCGTGCTGATGATCCAGCTCATCAGCCAGCTGCCGCAATCCGCGCTTTCGTCCGAGCTCGTATGGCCCGCGCTCATAGGGCTCGCCCCGACGATCTTTTACATCACGCTGCCGGTGGTGGTGGGCATAGCGAATACCTGGGCCTATAGCGAATTTTCAGCCGAGGGGATGCTCACGATCCTGTATACCGCCGGGCTTTCCGTGCTGAATGTCCGCATCCCCGCTTTCATCGTCGCAATTCTGGCGAGTGTGTTCGGTTATGTCGTGTCGTGCGAGCTTTCGCCGCGCGGCGCGACCAAACTCGAAAACGTCGTCTATCTCATCGAAAACGACTTAAGCCCAAGCCTGATCGAGCCGCAGCGCTTCTACACGCTGAACAACGGCCGCCGAGTCATTCAGTATCAAGAGCGCATGAACAAGAACTGGATCAAAGGCGTATTCATGCGGGATATCGCGAGCAACGGCGACGAAGAAATAATCTTCGCGGATGACGCGATTTTCGAACGGCGCGCGGACGAAAGCTGGATCATTCTGCGGAAGGGCCACATCCAGTACCGTAAGGCCGGCAGCACGGATGACGGCGACACGGTCGCCTTCACCCAAATCACGCGCCCGACAGGGCTTGCCGGCGAGAACTTCCCCAAGCGGAAATGGACCGGGTTTTTCGAGCTCGGGTTTCTCGACTTTCTCGCGCAACATGCGCGAGCGCAAGGCGATCCGCGGCAGGCCTCGCAATGGTGGAGCGAGGCGCTGGAGCGTTTCGGGATTCCGATTCTTGCGCTCGCGCATACGATGCTCGGGCTGGCGTTCGTCAATCTTTGGGGCGGAACGACCGGCCGCAGCAGTAAATTCGCGGCGGGCATGATCGTGTGCGGAATTCTCTTCCTCCACTTCATGCTGGTGCTCGCCTGCGAGTTCGCGAGCAGCCAGGGCGTAACGCTCGCGCGCGCCGTTGCAGCCGCGATGGGGGCGGAAATGCTTATCGGCGCCGGATTGTTCCTGTGGGCCATGCGGCCGCCGCGTGCGATCGGTGAACGGCCGCGGCGAGTGCCTGCGCTCGCCGCCGACTAGTTGCCGATGTGGAAGCGCTTGGCGTCGTCTTTTTCGCGCAGGAGCGCCTTCTGGTAGTTCTCGGTGATTTCTTTCGGATCGCCGATTTCCCGGATACGGCCGTTCTCGATCCAGATCACGCGGGTGCATAGTTTCACGACCTGCGCGACGCTGTGAGAGACGAAGAAAACCGTGCCGGTCGCGCGGAAGTCGTCGATGAATTTGAGACACTTGCTCTGGAAGGCCTCGTCGCCCACCGCAAGCGCTTCGTCAATGATCAGGATATCGGCGTCGACATGCGCGCAGATCGCAAAGGCAAGCCGCGCCGTCATGCCGCTCGAATAGAATTTGACCGGACGGTCGAAAAATTCGCCGATACCGGAAAACTCCTGGATCGATTTCATCGAGCGCAGGATTTTCGAGCGTTTGAGGCCGAGCACGGCGCCACCCACCATGACATTTTCCCGGCCGGTCAGATCCTGGTCGAAGGCCGAGCCGAGCGCGAGCACCGGCGCGATCCGGCCGCGGGTCGCGATCTCGCCATGCGTGGGCAGCGTGATTCCGCAGATCAATTGCAAAAGCGTTGTCTTTCCCGCGCCGTTCCGGCCGACGATACCAATGCACTCCCCCTTCTTCACTTCGAAGCTGATGTCGCGAAGAACCCAGAAATCCTGATAGAATTTTTTCAAGCGGCCGAACAACATCTGCAGCAGCCGATGATCGTACACCGAATAAATCTGGTACGATTTCGCGACATTCGTGCAGCGGATGACCCACTCAGATGACATCGACGACGACGCTCCGGAATCGCATGAAGAAGGCGTAGCCGGCGTAGAAAAAGAAAATCGACACACCCCAGGCGATCGAATAACTCAAGAGGTCCGGCAAGCGGCCGAGCAACAAAACCTCGCGCGCCATCTCGATAAAGGGCGCAAGCGGATTGATATAGGCGATCAACCGGCCCGAAAGCGGAGCGTCGAGCGAGGTGTAAAAGACCGGCGTTGCGAAAATCACGACCGGCATCACCGAAGCGATCATGAAGGAAATGTCGCGGGTGAACGCACCGAGCGCTGAAAGCAACCAAACAATGCCGAGCAGAAGAAGGAAGAGCGGCAGCAGGATGAACGGGAACAGCAAGGCCGTGGGCGGGATGCCTCCCCGAATGTAGAGCTCAAAGGCGAGAAAAATAACAAAGCCGATTCCCGCGTAAGCGAGCGAGCGCATCATCGAAGTCCAGGCCAGAATTTCGCTGGGAAAAATCGATTTCTTGATGAAGTGCGCATGCTCCGAAAGCAAAAGCGGTGCGCGCGTAACAAGCTCGGCGAACAAGTTGAAAAACAAAATGCCGATAAAGGTCGACAGCGCAAAGTTCATGTCGGATCCGCTTTCGACCTTCAGCGTGTTCGAAAACACCGCGACAAAGACGAGCAACATCAGCAGCGGCGTCGCCGCCGCCCACACCCAGCCGAAATAGGAAGCGCGGAAACGCTGATGCAATTCCCGCCCGAGCACGACGCGGATCAATTCGCGATATTGCAGCGCATTGTAGAATGGCCGCGCCAGAAACCGGACGAGCCCTTTTTCATGGCCGCTGCGGTAGGCGACATCCAGGACGCTTGATTTCGTCTTCATACAAAAAGCGGCTCACGAGCGTTCGCAAGACCGGGGCCGGCCCGGCGGAGCGAATTCAACCCGCTTCATTTGGCAGATATCCGGCACAGCCCGCCCCTTGGAAAGAAATTCCGCATGGCGTAGCAAGCAGCGTTCTTTCCGTCCACCTCCGTCCATATCCTTAACGATTCGGCGGTTTTGCCCTATTTCGGCGCATGTCCCTGACGATCCATCCCGTAATCAGCCGAGCCGAACTTGGCGAGTTCATCCGGCTTCCGCGCCGCCTCTACCAAAACATGCCGGGTTATGTAGCGCCGCTCGATATGGAACGGCGCGAATTGATCGATCCGAAGAAGGCACCGTTTTTCACCCATGGCCGCGCCGCCTACTGGATCGCGCGGTGCGATGGGCATGCCGTCGGGCGCATTTCGGCGCAGATCGACGATATCGAGGGACCGGAAACTCCGCCCAATCTCGGCCAATTCGGATGCCTGGACGCAATCGACGATCGCGAAGTCGTCGCTGCTTTGTTGCGGACGGCAGAAGCCTGGCTGCAGGAAAAAGGGTGCTGTTATTTTCGCGGGCCGTTCATTCTTTCAATTAATGGCGAGTCAGGGTTGCTGATCGACGGACAAAAACAGCCGCCGATGGTCCTGTTGCCGTGGCATCCCCCCTATTTGGAGGGTCACGTTCTTGCGGCGGGTTATCGCCGCGCGACCAAACTTTTTTCCTTCGCGCTCGATCTGCGAAAGCTGAATGAGGAAAAGCTACAGCTCCTTGCCAGCGGCGTGCGACGCGATTTCTCCATTCGGAGCATGAACCTGCGAGCCTTTAAGAACGAAATGGAAATCGCCCGTGCGATCTACAACGACGGGTGGCAGCGAAACTGGGGGTTTGTTCCTGGCACAGCCGCTGACGCAGCTGGGCTGGCGCGGTCGTTCAAACCCTTTCTTCTGCGGGATGCGGGCTTTTTTATAAGCGAGAATGATCAAGCAATTGCGTTCGCCCTAACCATACCGAACGTCTTCGATATTTCTTCCGATCTCGGCGCCTCGCCGGGTGCAGTGGGATTCGTGAAATTGCTCTGGCGAATACAAAGGCGGCGATATAGGTCGTTTCGTCTCGCTTTTATCGGCGGCAAAATCTCGCACCATGGAACCGGAATTGGAAAGGTTGCGTTGCTCGAAACGATCAAGCGGTTAAAGCGCTATGGCGCCGAGGAGCTGACTTGCGCATGGGTGCTTGAAAGCAATGCAGCATTGATACATGCTCTGCAATATTTCGGTTTTTCTCCTGTGATGACTTTCGGTCTGTATGAAAAATGACTAAATGGTGTTCCAGTATGGAGTAATCGTGCAAAATGCACCAAACATTCGATTCCTCTCCTCGTCCAGAACCCCGCGAGATGAATTCGGCCCAAGTCACAGACCGTGCCGCGATTGAGCAGCAACTGATCGATCTTTTCGTCACCGACGGGATGATCGATCGCTCAGCCATCAAGCCGGATGCGACGCTGGAGAGCCTTGGCATTCAATCCGTCGATATCATGATGGTGCTGATGTCCGTCGAAGAAAAATTCGGCGTCTACGTTCCGATTGACGAGAAATTGGCGGATACGAAAAACCTGCAAGGCTTCATCGACCACCTAATCGATCGCATCGCGCAAGAACGAAAGACCAGTGCCACATAACAAGGTTGTCGTTACCGGCTTGGGAGCGATATCCGGTGCCGGTATCGGCGCGGATGCGCTCTGGGCGGCCGCCCGTGAAGGGCAATCGGCGATCGGACCTGTCGAGTTCGAGCGGCCCGGCCAAAACACCATCAAGATCGCGGCGCAGATAAAGGGTTTCGATCCGGCGAAGCATATGGACGCCGGCACGATCTCGCTGAGCGATCGCTTCACACAGTTCGCGATCGTCGCGGCGGACGAAGCGATGGCACAAGCAAAGCTTTCACGCGAACAAAAATTGGGCGAGCGCGCGGCGGTGATCGTCGGCACCGGGGTCGGCGGATTCACTTCGCTCGACGATATGATGTACATCTACAATGTCACGAAGGGCCGGTTGCAGCCGATGACCATCCCGCGCGTCATGAGTAATGCCGCCGCCTGTCATCTCAGTATGCGCTACGGCTGCACGGGGCCCGTCTTCGCGGTATCAAGCGCGTGTTCTTCGGCCAATCAGGCCATCGGGGTTGGCGCCATGCTCGTTCGCGCGGGCGCTGTCGACACCGCCATCGTCGGCGGAAGCGAAGCGAGTATCACGGCGTCTTACATCCGCGGGTGGGAACTTTTACGCGTACTGACCCCTGACTATTGCCGTCCGTTCTCGGCGAAGCGCACTGGAATGACCATCGGAGAAGGCGCGGGCATCCTGATCTTGGAAAACGCCGAGACGGCGAAAGCACGCGGCGCAATACCGCTCGCGGAAATCGCGGGCTACGGGACGTCGAGCGACGCGAAGGACCTAGTCCGGCCCGATCCCGCAGGCGCGGCGGCGGCGATGCGAGCAGCGATTGAAAGTTCGGGGCTGCCGCCCGAAGAAATCGATTATGTGAACGCCCATGGCACGGGCACGGTCATCAACGACGCGGTCGAAACCGAAGCCTTGCGCACGATCTTCAAGGACAGGCTGGGCAAGATCGCTGTCTCCTCCACGAAGCCCATTCACGGACACGCCATCGGTGCGTCCTCGGCGCTCGAGCTCATTATTACGATCCATGCGATGCGCGAAGGGGTGGCGCCGCCGACCATCAACTGGCTTGCCGCCGATCCGAAATGCGATCTCGACCCGGTCCCGAACAAGGCACGCAAGCTTCCGATCCGCGCGGCAATGTCGAATTCCTTCGCCTTCGGTGGGATCAATGCGGCGATTGTGGTTACGCAGGCGCAATAGCGAAAACCTGCCACTCCCCGAACCGCGCGGCTGCGGGTAAGCTTCCGCTATGGATTTGGCGTCTGTAGCTCCTTTTGTTTGCGCGGGGTGGTGGGCAATCGCACTCGCGATTTTACTGGGCTCGGCCGCGGCGGCGTTGGTTGAGCCGTGGTTTCGGCGCAAACCCAGCCGATCGACAGAGAAGCTCCCGCTTTCAGTGATCGTCCCGGTCAAGGATCCTTCGCCTGAGATCGGGCCCGCACTGGCTTCACTGTTCTCGCAGAACTATCCCGCATTCGAATTGATTGTCTCCGCCACGGAGGAGACACCGGCGCTCGAACAGGCGCGCACCATTGCGGCCAAGTTCCCGAGCGTGCCCGCTCGCTTCATCGCCCGCAACCCGCGAGCCGCAGACAATCCTAAAATTAACAATCTCGCACTGCCGATTGCGGAAGCGGCTTACGACCTGATCTTCGTGAAGGATGCGAATATCCGGCTCAAGGACGGGCGTCTCGCCGAAATGACGGAAAATTTCACGAACGATACCGGCCTTGTCGTTTCCGTACCTGTCGGAATAGAGCCGGCGAATTTTGCGGCGGAAATCGAATGCGCCGCGATGAACGGTTATGTCGCGCGCTTTCTGCTCGCCGCCTCCGCGCTTGGCCTCGGTTTCGGGATCGGCGCGACGATGCTGTTTTCGCGCTCCGATTTCGAGCGCGCGGGCGGAATCGCGCGGCTCGCAACAGCCATCGGCGAAGACCACGCGATTTCGAAAATGCTCGCCGCAATCGGGCGAAAGACGATCATCTCTGGCGCTGTCGAGCAGATTCTCGGCGCGCGGAAACTATCCGACATCTGGAGCCGGCAACTGCGCTGGGCGGTGTGCCGCCGCGTCGAAGCGCCCGCGATCTTTTATGCGGAGTTGTTTACGAGCGCATTTGTCGCGGCGCTTTCCGGAGCGGCAGGCGCGGCCGTGCTCGGGCTGAGCCCCCTTGCGATTTTCGCCGGAACGATCGGCGTCTGGATCGCCGTCGATTTGCTTCTCGCCGCGGCGAAAGGATGGCCTTGCACCTGGCGCTCGCCCCT
>JAJPHK010000029.1 GCA_021325315.1 Alphaproteobacteria bacterium | reverse complement strand
GGTGACGATTCTTTCGGTGTTCACTGCGGCGCTCTGCGCCTTCGCGAATACGCTTTCCTTTCTGATCGTTGCGCGCGTGCTTGCGGGCGCGTCGGCCGCCGCGATCATTCCGCTCTCGATGGCTTGGATCGGCGACGAGGTGCCCTACGAAAAGCGCCAGCCGGTGATCGCGCGCTATCTGATGGGGCAAATCCTCGGGCTCACCGCGGGCCAGGCGATTTCCGGCATCGTCGCCGAGCATATCGGCTGGCGCGCCGTGTTCTTCGTGCTCGCGGCCTGCTTCCTGGTCTCGGGCGCCGCGCTCGCGCGCGAGCTGTTCCGGAACAGGTTCTATACGCCGAAGCCGGTGCCGGTCGGAAAATCGCTCCGGCAGCTCGGCAGGATGCTCAAGAGCGGGTGGGTCTGGGTCGTGCTGGTGACAGTTTTCGTCGAGGGCGCGGCGCTGTTCGGCGGCTATTCCTTCGTCGGCTCTTTCCTGAAGCTCCGCTTCGACGCGAGCTACGACGTGATCGGTCTCATCGTCGCGGGCTTCGGCGTGGGCGGCTTTTTGTTCGCGGTGGCGGCGCCCCTGTTCGTGCGCAGGCTCGGCGAGGGCGGCCTGTCGCTGTGGGGCGGCGTCATTCTCGCCGCGATTTTTTTCGCAATGGCGAAGCTGCCCGCGGTGTTTGCGGCGGTGCCGCTCACGGTCATCGCGGGCCTCGGCTTTTACATGCTGCACAACACGCTGCAGACGAACGCCACCCAAATGGCGCCCGAGGCGCGCGGGCTTGCGGTCGCCTGTTTCGCCACCGCTTTCTTCCTGGGGCAATCGGCGGGGGTGAGCCTCGCCGCGCCCGCTTTCGATTATGCGGGCGCAATCCCGCTCTTCGTCGGTTCGGGCACGATTTTGCTTTTGCTCGGATTCATGTTTTGTTTCGCAGTCCGGCGCAAACCCTGAAATCGTGCTAAGGATACGGGATGTCGCTCGCGGCCGCCCATGGAGCTGTGAACAAGGAAGACCTCGCTTCGCTCACCGCGAGCGAAGCGGCATCGGCAATTGCAGCCCGCGAAATTTCCGCCGAGGAATTGACCCGCGCCTGCCTCACCCGGATCGCGGTGCGCGATGCGGACGTGCGCGCTTTCATCCATATTTCGCCCGATTACGCGATCCAGCAAGCGCGCGAGCGCGACCGCGAGCGGGCGCAAGGCAAGCTTGGGCCGCTGCACGGCGTGCCGGTCGCGATCAAGGATATTTTCGACACCTGCGATTTTCCGACGGAGAACGGCTGGCGCCTGCATCGCGGCCGCAGACCCGCCCGCGACTCGGCCGTCGTCTCGCGACTTCGCCGCGCGGGCGCGGTGATCATCGGGAAAACCGTCACCACGGAGGCCGCCTATTATTATCCGGGCCAGACGCGCAATCCGCACGATTCCTCGCGCACGCCGGGCGGGTCGTCCTCGGGCTCGGCGGCGGCAGTCGCGGCGAACATGGTGCCGCTCGCACTCGGCAGCCAGACCAACGGCTCGGTGATCCGGCCCGCCTCTTTCTGCGGCGTGATCGGCGGCAAGCCGAGCCACGGCACGATTTCGCGCGCGGGCGTGCTCGCGCTTTCGAAGAGTCTCGATCATGTCGGCGTGTTCGCACGCTCGGTCGCGGACATCGCGCTCGCCTATGACGTGCTCGCGGGCGCCGACCCCGACGATCCCGACACCGAAAAGACGCCGATGCCGAATTTCCGCGCCGAGATGAAGAAAGCGGAGGACACGCCGCCGAAATTCGCCTTCGTGCGCACGCCGAAATGGGACGAGGCCGATGTCGAAACGCGCTCGTTGTTCAACCGGCTTGTCGCCGACATCGGCAAGAACGCGATGCCTGTGGGCCTGCCGAGCCAGTTCGCCGACTGCTGGCCCAGCCATCGCGTCGTGATGGCGGTCGAGATGAACCGGAATTTCGGGGACGAAGCGCGGAAGGCACCGGAAAAATCGAGCGAGATGCTGATGAAACTGCTTGACGAAGGCCGCAGCGTTCCGGCGGAAGCCTACGAAAAGGTGCTCGCGAACGTCCCCGCGCTGCGCGCGATGTTCGAGAACGCGATCAAGGATTACGACGTCGCGATCACGCCCGCGGCGAAAGGCGAGGCGCCGCTGATCGAAACGACCGGCGATCCGGTCTTCTGTTCCGCGTGGTCGCTGCTCGGCACGCCCTCGATTTCGCTCCCGCTTTTGAAAGGCGAGCACGGGCTTCCGATCGGTGTGCAGATCGTGGGCCGCAAGGGCGACGATCTCCGCGTGTTGCGCGCGGCCGAATGGCTGTGGCGGAAATTCAGGCGCTAGCTTCCGCTTCTCTCGCGAGCGCAATCAGGATCGCTTCTCCCGCGCGCTTCATCGCTGCCATGGTCGGCAATGACGAACGAAAACCGGCTCGGCTTTTTATGCGCCCGCGCGGCGGCGGAATATGAACGAAAGCGACAAGCGGCTTCTTCCCCTTCGTCGACACGAGCGCATGAAAAATCGCCGCGTTGCAGATATAGCCGCCCGCGTCCCGCGATAGCCGCGCCTCCGCTCCCGTGCTGCGGGCCGCCTGCAAGAGCCGCCGCACCGGCGCCCGCACCGGCAACACACTCGCTTCGCCGCGCACGAGAACCTGGCCCGCTTTCTCGCGTGCGGCGTCGGCGTGAAAGAGACTCGCGCGGTTCCGGCCGAGGGTCTCGATCCGGAGCCAGGGCGCCTTGCCCGCGAGCCCGAACATCAGGACCGCATCCGGCTTTTCCTGCTCGATCAGGCGGGAAAGCTTGGAAATTTCGGCATAAACGGTCGGAATGACGGCGGCTTTTACGCGCGCGAACCGCGCTACGCGCTTCGAACGCGCGAGCGAAAGCGCGAGCTCCGCGCTCGGATTGTTCGGCGCGCCCGGGAAGGGGCCGAAGCCGGTGACGAGGATTTTCGGCAGACTCATGAAATGCCGAGGAGCTTCAAAATTTCCTCGGCCGCGAGTGCGGGCGGCTGCTTGCCCTCGGCGACCGCTTTTTCGAGCGCCGGCATTTTCGATTTCAGTTTCGGATCGGATTTCAGCTTGTCGCGAATGCGGTCTTCGACGAGCGACCACATCCAGCGCACCTGCTGTTCGCTGTGCTTCTTCGCGAGCTGCCCGTTCGCGGCGAGTTTCTTCCGGTGCGCCTCGAGCGCCTTCCACAAATCGCCGATGCCGTCGCCGGTGAGCGCCGAGTATGTGAGCACCGGCGGCGCTTCCGTGCCTGCGCTCGAGGCGAGGATATGCAGCGCCGCTTTCAGCGAGGACGCCGCCGCGCGGGCGCGCGGAAGATTATCGCCGTCGGCCTTGTTCACGGCGACGACGTCGACAAGCTCCAGGAGCCCTTTCTTGATCCCCTGCAGTTCGTCACCCGCGCCCGGCAGCATCAGCGCGAGGAATGTATCGGTCATGTCCGCGACCGAGGTTTCCGATTGCCCGATGCCGACGGTCTCGACGAGCACCACGTCGTAGCCCGCGGCCTCGCAAAGGAGCATCGTCTCGCGCGTCCGCACCGCGACGCCGCCGAGCGTTCCGGCGGAAGGCGAGGGGCGCACAAAAGCGCGCTCGTCGGAAGCTAACTTCTGCATGCGCGTCTTGTCGCCGAGGATCGAGCCGCCGGTGCGGACGGACGAAGGGTCGACCGCGAGCACCGCGACGCGGTGACCGTTTTCCGTGAGATACGTCCCGAGCGCGTCGATCGTGGTGGATTTCCCGACCCCCGGCGCGCCGGTAATCCCGATGCGCGCGCTCTTCCCGGTCGCGGGCAGCACGAGCTTCAATAGCTCCTGCGCCTCGGCGCGATGCTCCGGCCTCTTCGATTCGACGAGCGTGATCGCGCGCGCGAGCGCGGCGCGGTCGCCGGTACGGAGAGCCTTTGCGAGATCGGATGGTTTGAAGGGCTTGTTCATCGAGTCGGGAAGAGATTACCTTGTCCTTGCACATGCCTCTACATCTGTAATGCCCGGCCAAAAGGTGTGGAGCGGTCTTAATTCTTCCGTCATCCCGGCCAAGCGGCGCGTAGCGCCGCGCGAGCCGGGATCCAGAGACGCCGGCGCTTCTGGATCCCGGACAGCCTCGCTCACTTCGTTCGCTCGGCTTCCGGGATGACCGCATTGCCTGAATCCTTTCACCCAAACGCCATCATCTCCGCGCCCGGGCTTTCGCCCGTCCGGAGCATTGCTTTTTCCCCGCTTCGCAAAGCGAGGGGGCCGGAGCGCCGCTCGGCGCACGGGCCTTCCGTCGTTGCCTCCCTTGCGGGAGGCGGGCGCTTCGCAGCGCTCCGGTGCGGCGATTTCTCGGCATGGGCCGCGCTTTTCGTGAGGCTAGCCTCTCCGTCAGCGAGCTCCTCGCGCCGGCTCGTAGTAGCCGGAGGCGGTGCCCCGTGCCGTCCCGGTGCCGCGACAGCGAGCCGCGGCAGCAGGCGCCGGACCTTTCCCCGCACCCAAGACGCCTCATGAGCGCGCCCCTCGGCGGGAAAGGGTGATAGGAATATAGTCCATAAATAAAAGGGCGTCAAGCGGACAAATCCTGGGAGCGCTTGCGCGCCCTGACGAGTCACTCGTCCCTGTCGCTTTCCGGCCGCTCGCCGCCGAAGAGCTCTCGCGCTTCGGGCGTCAAAAGCGGCATCAGCTTGGACGCGGGCACGAAAGCCGTGTAATCGCCCTCCGCATAGGCGCCGACCGCATAGGGCG
>JAJPHK010000091.1 GCA_021325315.1 Alphaproteobacteria bacterium | reverse complement strand
TTACCGGGCCGTCGCGCCCGGCGAGCGAAAGCGAGCCGCTTGGCGCGACGAGACCCGGTAATCCATGATGACTTTCCGCATATGCCGAGATTCATCATGGATCACCGGGTCTCGCAGCGTCAGCCGTTCGCTCCGCTCACGGGACGCTGCGGCCCGGTGATGACGGGAAACTGAGACACTATCCTGTGATTTGGCGAAGTGGCCGGACTCGCTTTGCGTGATATAGTGTCTTTGCTGATTCGCTGGTTGACGGCACCGATTCGTTTCGCGAAGTCGCGAAGTTCCTTCGAAGTCTCCTCCCGGCGTGGTGTATCGACTGAGGCGGCCTTTTGGCCGCCTCTTTTTCGTTTTCGTTCTCTGCGGAAATTCCGCGCTTCTCCCTGCACGGCTCCGAAAAATCAACTTATCCTTGCTGCTTTACTCAGCCGACTTGCGAAAAAGGAACGCTTTCGTCCGGGGCTTTGGGCTGCGGCCTTTCGGCCGCCTCGATCAGGGCGCTATAGGAGCCGCCCGGCAGCGGCGGCGCGAAAATATAGCCCTGCGCCACCGTGATGCCCTTCACCCGCAAATACTCGACCTGCTCGAAGGTTTCCACGCCCTCGGCGACCACTTCCATTTTCATGTTGCGTGCGAGCTCAACCAGCGTCTCGATGATGGTTTGCGAATAGCGCTCCGTTCCGAGCGCATCGACGAACATCTTGTCGATCTTGATGAGATCGACGCCGAGCTTGAGGAGATAGGACAGGCCGCCATGGCCAGTCCCCACGTCGTCAATGCCGACCTTGGCGCCGAGCTCCTGCAATTGCGCGATGATATGGCGGGCTTCGGTGAGGTCGGCGAGCGGGGAACGCTCTGTCACTTCCAGCACGATCTGGCTGAAGGCAATCGGTGAGCCGCCGAATATTTCCTTCACGTCCTCGACGATCTTGCCGTCGACGAAGTGGCCGGCGAACAGGTTGAAGCCGAGCTTCACGTTCGGCCGTTCGCCGTAGAGAGCGCTCATCTCGTCGCGCGCGCGCCGCATTAATACGCGGGTCAGCTCGTAGATCAGCCCGCTGTCCTCGGCGATCGGAATAAAGCGAATGGGCGGAACGAGCGTGCCGTCGGGGCGGCGCCAGCGCGCCAGCACTTCCGCGCCGTGAATCCGGCCGGTCCGGAGGTCGATCAGCGGCTGGTAAAAGGGAACGATCTCGCCGTTCGCGATCGCCTGCTTCAGCTCGGCCACCGGATCGTTGTGATCGCGCTCGATCCAAAGCCAAGCGAGCCCAAGGCCGAGCGCGGTAATCAATATCGCCGCGAGCCGGCCCATCAGGAGAAGATCATGGTATTCGTCGGCGATCGTCGCGCGCCCGCGCTCGGCGTCGACGAGAATGGGAAACCGTTCCGAGCGCCGCTGCACGGCAATCGACCCGCCCTCAAAACTCGCCCCCTCCTCGCTGACCGGGCGCGATGCGATCATGTTGCCGCCCTCGAGCACAACGCGAATACGGCGGCCGCCGTTAGCTTCGTCGGGGCCCGCTTCGGGCAGCAGCGTATCTGAAGGGATAAGCGCCGCGAGCGAAGGCTTGCCGACACGATCGAGGCGAAGCTGCACCGCGCGCTCGTTCCGGTCGCGAAATCGCGCGACGGAAATCGCGATCCGGGACGACAAATTGATCTCCCGCGAGAGCGTCCGCTCCTCGGGCTCGGCGCCGATATGCGTGCAGATCGTGCGGCCATCGCTCCCGATGAGCGAAAGCTCCTTCAGCGGGACGCTGGTGAAGACGGCGCGGCGCATCGCGGCAAGCGCCGCATCGTTACAGGAATCCACATTCGCGGCGGCGAGATCCACGAGCGTCGTGGCGGCCTGATCGAGCCGGTTCTCGATCATGCCGAGCGTGCTTGCGGCGACGGCCTCGAGCTTGCCGCGCGCCTGGCGCTCGATGTGCAGATTCAGCGCCTGATCGACGGCGACATAGGGCGCCGCAGCAAGCAGAAGCCCGCCCGCGACATAGAGCGTCCAGCGATATCGAGTCTGCCGCAAGCAGGACCGTCCTGTGTATTTACGACAGGCATAAAAGACAGGGGCGGATTAAGGAGTTGTTAACGGAGATTTCTTGCAAACCAGACGAGACGCATATTCAAAGCAGAAAGGCGCGATGAAAAGCCTTCATAATGGTTTGCACGACGTCGGGACGAACATGCCGCAAGTCGTCATTGAATGCGTCGTCGCGAAAGAAATCCTGCACAATCTCGTATGAAGGGAAATAAAAAAGATTCTTGTCCTCGTGTTCGCGCATGAATTCGTCCACCGCGACGCGCAGAATCGCTTTCGACACCGAATTTGCAGTGATGCAAGAAACCGGCCTGAACGTCGCCACCAGCGGGACCGGTGACAGAGTAAAGATCAGTGTGGCGTCAGGGCGATATTTCCGCACCCGGTCGTAGATCAATTCGAGATTTTTCTTGTTTTCCGCCACGCTCAGAATCTTGAACCCGTGACGATCGGGATTATAGATATTACGAGGGATGCTTCGCCAAAAGACCTCGCCTGATTTCTTGTCATACCAAACCTCGGACAGTCCGAGCGTGATGATAAACACGTTCGTCTGATCGAAGATTTTTCTGGTATTTAAACGAACGTCGTTCAGATACGCCGAGGCATTTCCTTCCTTGTCGTGCCAAAGCTCCTCGTCGAACTCGATTTCGTCGTAAGCCCACCGGAATTGCTGTGCGATGACGGCAGTGTTGACCATACCTTCGCCGCAGCGGATAACATAGGAACTAACCGGGATATCGTCGCCGAACACGCGATACCGGTTGGCTTTCAGATATTTCGTGACGTGATGAGCGAAGCAGCTGCCGAAGGCGGTGATGTAATCCTTCTTCGTGATGAAGGGCGCTTCTGGAAACCAGCCATGGCCAACGTATTTTGCGATGGCATCCGGTTCGGAAAGATTTTTGCGCTCCGGGTGGAAATTGCAATTTTCTCCACGGTACCAGGTGCCACTCACTTTCGCCACCCTGCCCGCATTCTCGACCGAGATTTGATCCGGCTTCAGTTTATTAGGCAGAGGATTCTTCAATTCCAGAGCGCGGCGAGCCGCCCGCATCGCGCTGCTCAACTTAGAGCGCAATCCATTCTCGGATAACTGTGAGTCGGAAGGATCTAGCAATTTCATGGGCCGTGCGCTCAAGCGTTTTCTGCGTATCGACTTTTGACAGGGATTTGCGAAAATGGGTTTGTCAGCTCGGCTTCTTTTTCGGCAATAAAATCGAGATCGTCTTGCGAAAGGTGCTCCCGAAAGCCGCCGATTTTTCCCTCTCTCACTTTTCTTGCACGCGGATCGTTCGATCTGTTCTGCATTTCAATTTCGCCAAAAAAGTTCGATTTTTCGAGTTTCTGCAAATTTTCGATGCGGGTAAATTCTACCGCGTCGTTCAAGTGTGCTTCCACCGGGTTCTGCACACCAGCGAAAAGGAGCGTTTTACGAAGAGCGGCAATGGGATTCGCGCGCATCTCCTCGTAAGTGAGCACTTCGAAACTTTTCGCAAGATGTTTCGTCTGGTGCCATCGATTTAGCGCTGTCAATAGCTTTTCGATACCGACAAACGGATGGCGAATATACTGTGAAACCGACCCGTCAAACGACTTCTCGCGATACCGGCAATGAAAATAAGCCGAAACCAGAACGTCGCGATTATCCCGCACGAGCAGCATCACTTTCTTGTTTTTCCACTCCTCGGGCGATGCGACCACCCTGCTTCGAGGCGGCAATTTATCGCTGAACGATGTCCCATTGTGGCTATACGCGATCAAAGGAATGCCGGAGCGCTCACATAGATCCTCGAGCTTGAGCGAATGCTCCGGGTTGCTTGCCAGGGTTCGAGTCAAATAGTAGCCGAGCATTAGCCGATGCCACGTGCGCCCTGACTTTGGAATCGAAATTACGAATGCATCGTATTTTTCGTTCGCGAGGCGCATCCGCTTTTCGAAACGGCGCTCGCGTATCCAGAGATTTAGACCGGAGCTTTCAATTCCTGTACTGGACATATTTTTCTGAGAGTTAGGTGAAAGCGAGCCACAGAGCGGGTTGGCAACAGCCTTATTTATACCCGCCGCCATTTTTCGACCGTATAGCGTCGATTGTAATTCGCCACAAGCCAGCCGGTC
>JAJPHK010000162.1 GCA_021325315.1 Alphaproteobacteria bacterium | reverse complement strand
GATACGCTGGCGCTCCTCGACCACCTGAAGCTCGGCCGCGTTGACTATCTCGGCTACTCGATGGGCGGGCGGATCGGGATGTATCTCGCGTTTCGTCATCCCGACCGTATTCGCTCCGCGAGCCTGGGCGGCATCGGCGCGTCGATCATTACCGGTCCGGGGCGGCGGCTGCAGATCATCGAGGCGCTCAAGGCGGAAAGCGCGAATGCAATTTCCGATCCGGTGGCGAAACAATTTCGGGTGTTTGCGGAGCAGACCAAGTCGGATCTGAAGGCGTTGATCGCCTGCATGGATGGGTTGCACGTTGAGTTCAAGAAGGAGGAACTCGCTTCTATTCGCGTGCCGATGCTGATCGTGCGGGGCGGGGACGACGGCGACATCGCCGGGCCCGCCGCCGAGATCGCGCGCATCATACCGGGATGCGAATACATCGAAATTCCTCATCGCAACCACATGACCGCCGTGGGCGACCGAGCTTTCAAGGAAGGCGTCATCGGCTTTTTGGAAAAGCGGCCGTAACGAAAATTTGAATCTTTTGAATCACTCGAGCGGTTCCCTTCACGCACAGAGTCTTTAGACGGCGGAATGAAAGCCCTTTGAGAAGGAACGAAGCCGCGACATTTCACGCTTTCCGCTTGGTTAAAGCCTTGATTCAAGCAGATCAGCCATGCGTGGATTCTTCATGCCTTTCGCGCTAGAAGCCGAAAACGATCATTCAGGCTCGGGAGAGAGCACCATGGCGAAAACCCATGTTCAGCCTATCCGCACGGTCGATCCCGTCTGGGCGCGCGTGCGTGAAGAGGCGGAAGCCATCACCAAGAGCTCGCCGGAGCTCGCGACTTTCATTTTCGCGACCGTCCTCAATCACGACCGCCTCGAAAGCGCGGTGGCGTATCGCGTCGCGGGTCGCCTCGATCATCCGGATTTGCCCGCGAGCATCATTCGCGAAGCGTATCACGAGCTGATCGAAGCGGAGCCTTCTTCGCTTGGCGCGATGATGCGCGCCGATATCACGGCCGTCACCGATCGCGACCCGGCGACCACGCGCTATATCGAGCCGATTTTGTACTTCAAGGGCTTCCACGCGCTGCAGACGCATCGCCTTTCGCATTATCTCTGGAACAACGGCCGCAAGGATTTCGCGCTCTACCTGCAAAGCCGCGCTTCTTCCGTGTTCGGCGTCGACATCAATCCGCAAACGAGAATCGGCCGCGGCGTGTTTATCGATCACGGCACCGGCGTCGTGATTGGCGCGACTGCCGTTGTCGAGGACGACGTTTCGCTGTTGCAAGGCGTGACCCTCGGCGGCACCGGCAAGGAGCGGGGCGACCGCCACCCGAAAATCCGCCGCGGCGTGCTGATCGGCGCGGGCGCGAAGGTGCTCGGCAATATCGAGATCGGCGAGTGCTCGCGCGTGGCGTCGGGCTCGGTGGTGCTGAAGCCCGTGCCCCCGCGCACGACGGTCGCAGGCATCCCGGCGCGCGTTGTCGGCACTGCGCCGTGCGAAGGCTCGCCCGCGCACACCATGGACCAGATGTTCGAATCGCCGTTCTCCGGCGAAGGCATTTGATTCAATAACTGTAAATTCCGGCTTGCCCGCGCCGCCCCGGCGCGGTTAGGTGTAGCGCTTGTTCCCCAAACAAGACGGAGTCGGCGCGTGGAAAAAAGCGAACTCGATCAGGTTCAGAATTATTTGCGCCGCCTGTTCCGCAATCCGGAAATCCGTCTTTTGCCCCGCGCCCAGCGGCCGGACATGGCCGAGTTTTATATCGGCGGGGAGCAGCAGGGGATTCTGACGCTCGATACCGAAGACGGCGACCGCTCCTACAACCTGCAGATCAACGTGCCGGAAACCGATTTGCAGAAGTCGGCGGCGTTTTTGCGCAAGCTCCTCGGCCATCCGGACATCAAGGTGATGGCGCGGCCGAAGAAAAAAGACTCCGCCGAGGTCTTTATCGGCGAGGAGTTCATCGCGGTGCTGTTTTTGGAAGATAACGGCAAGTCGTTCTCGTTCCAGATGGCGATTCTGGATACGGATCTGGACGAAGGGGCTGTCTGATCAAGGACGTAGAGCGGAACGCTCACGCGGTTAACCTTTATTTACCTTCAAGCTTGCCCCGCATCTTCATCTTTTATTAACTGCGATCCGTGGGGGCGGCGATCAGGCCGCCGATTGTGTCGGGTCGCGTCATGTCGCCGGAAACGGTTCAGTCGTTGTTTGCAGTCGCCTTCGGCTTCGCTTTCGCGGGCATGCTGGCGACAGGCTATCAGCTCTTCTGGGAAAAGCCTGCGAGTTTCCGGTTGCTCAACAGCGAAAGCCGCCCGAAGGCGCTCGTATCCGTTCCGTTTCTCGTCTTCGCGGCGCCTTTCATCATCCTCCGCAACACGATCCGCGGCGTTACCTTCGAATCGCGCGGGTTCATGCCGGCGATGCTTTCGACCATGCTCGCGGGTTTCTGGAGCCTTTCCTGCGGCCTGGTGATGATGGGGCTGATGCGCTCCGCGGGCCTCGGCGGCTGATCTTTCGGCGCACTTTCCAAGTTTCCGTTCGATGTGGCATGAGCTTCCCGGATTCATCGAGGAAGCCATGCCCCTATACGAACTCGACGGCGTACGGCCGCAACTCCCGGCCAGCGGACGTTATTGGATCGCGCCGAGTGCCGAATTAATCGGCAAGGTAATTATCGGTGAAGAGGCAAGTATCTGGTTCGGCTCCGTGCTGCGCGGGGATAACGAACCGATCACGCTCGGAAAGCGCAGCAACGTGCAGGACGGCTGCGTGTTTCACACCGACCCCGGCTTTCCGCTGATCGTCGGCGACCATTGCACGATCGGGCATCGCGTGGTCTTGCACGGCTGCACGATCGGCAACGGCGCGCTGATCGGTATGGGTGCGACGGTGCTGAACGGCGCGAAGATCGGCGAGAACTCGATCGTGGGGGCGGGGGCGCTTGTCACCGAAGGAAAAGAATTTCCGCCGAACTCGCTGATCGTCGGGGCGCCGGCGCGCGCGATCCGCACGCTCGACGAGAAGGGCATGGCGATGGGGCGCATGGGCGCGGAAAATTATTTCCGTCGCTGGCAGCAATATGCCGAGGGTATCAAACCCTTGAGTTGATCGTCAGAAGCGGAAATTCACGCCGCTGCGGATGATGTGCAGATCCCGTTCGTCGGCGGCGACACGGTTGCCGCTCGCAACGATCGTGTAGGTTGCCGCGCGCTCTCCAAAGGAGGTGTAGAGATATTCGAACTTAAGCGACCAATGCGGCGCAAACATCGTCTCGAAACCGCCGCCCAAGGTCCAGTTCGTGCGCCATGCTTCGCCGCCAGTCAGCGCGGTCGCGACCTTATAGGCTTTGATGTCGGCGAAGGCCAAACCGCCGGTGGCATAGATCATCGAGCTATTCGATAAAAGAAGACCGGCCCGGCCACGCGCCGTTCCAAAAGCGCGCAGCTCCGTCGGGCAGGTTTCATTGGAAAGCAAGCCGCAATTGGTCTCGCGCCCGAAAATATGGGCCCACGCGTAATCGCCTTCGAGGCCGACGACGAAGTTACCTTGTTGCCAGTTGTAACCGACCGTGCCGCCCGCAAGGCCGCCCGACTGCTGAAAATCTCCGCGCGTGCCGCCGGTATTGAGATTTGTCTGCTTGGTCGTCGCTCCCCCGCCGCCGCCCTCGACCCCGATATAAAAGCCGGTCCAATTGAACAGGCTCTCCACCGCGTTCGCATGGCTTGGTAGCAGCGCGCAAATCACAAAGGCGCAGCAGATTCTGCCGAAATTTTCGTTCAACTTTGCCCCCTCCGAGTCCCGAGGAAAAAATTAAGAAAATGTCGGGAGCGTCAGAATGCGACAGGTTGCCACGCCAGGTGAGCCGCCAAAAAAAGTTGAGGCCGACTCTGGGGGAGAGTCGGCCTCCGCGGTCCCGGTCCGGGGACGGGGAGGGTGGGGACGTGACCAGGATCGCGATCCAGTTCCTTTCTTAACGCGTGCCCGCGACGTAATTCGTCGGGCGATTGTCGCCGAGCGAGACCCACACATTCGGATCGGTCTGCGCCTGGCGCTTGACGAAGTGGTAGCCGGTCTCCGACCAGGGGAGAATTTCGTCCTCTTGGTTGTCGAGGATATATTCGCCTTTGTCGGTGCGAACCGTGAGCACCGCGTGGCCGTCGCCTTTCTTGTCGCGCACGACCGTGATCAAGAGCGCGCTCTGCGGCCAGCCGGCCTGCATCAGCATCTTGCGTTTCAAGAGCACGTAATCTTCGCAATCGCCGTAACCGTCGTCCGGATAGGCCCATTTCTCGACCACGCCGTAGTGCTCGAGATCGGTCATGGGCTTTACGTGCTCGTTCACATAGCGGTTGATGCGATCCAATTCCTTGAACGCGGTTTTCGTGAGCTGCACATCGAGCGCTTCCACCGGGCCGCCCGTACAATCTTCCGGATGGTCCTGGCAGAATTGCTTCCAGCCGATCGGCGCACGTGTGTTTTCGCCAACCGAAACATAGGCCAAGCGTTCCGCTGCACTCGCTTGCGGTGCGAATCCGCTCATCCCCATCCCCGCCGCCGCAAATAACGCGACGGCGATCATCCCCGTGCTCTTCCCGAGCTTCGCTTTGCCAAACATTGACTGCCCCCAAAAATTTTCTTGGCAGCAATGTGGCAAGCGCGTTTTGAGGGCGCGCTAAATCATGCGCGCAAATCCGAAGCGTCTTTGAATAAAATCCTACTAAAATTCAATTCAAATTGAGATGATTCAAATTTTAGATAATTTGCTTTGATCGAAGATCGTGCGGCGCAGCGGGCGCAACGCAAAAGATTTCCGCTTTGATCGAACGCAAATTTTGCTGCTGAAAATCTCCGGAACGCGACAAAGCGCGCGCCGCAACCAAGCGTGCGATTTCATTTCCATCGCTAACGGAAAATGAAGAAAGAGGGTTAGCGCGGCGTTTCCGGCGCGTTACATCGAACTGCCGAGATCGCGCTCGAGCGTGTCGGGGTTCTGGATGCGGCTGAATTCGACTGCGAAGCCCCCTTCGAGCTGGCGTACGACACGGCCCTGGGTGCGTCCGACGACGACAGGCGTGCCGGTGGCAACCGGCGTCGTCGTCGCGATCGCCGCTCCCGAGAGCGAGGCGTCCATGATGCGGCAGGGAATGGTGACGCCGGTGGGAAGCGTGAGGGTGGAGCGCGGATCGGAAATCGTAAAGCGCTCGTGGCGGCGGTCTTCCGGCAGACCGAGAATCTGGCGGTTCGCGAACCAAGTGAGCTGGTTCGCGAGCTTGTCGCGCCGGCGGATGGTGCCGGCGACGGTCATGGCGAAGCCGCCTTCGATATGGCGCACGCAACGGCCTTCGGCGCGGCCGAGATGATCGAGATAGACGACAACGGTTTCGCCGATCTGCGCTTTCACGTCTGCCAAGAGCGCGAGCCCGCCCGGCGACATATTGATCGTCCGGCAGGGATATTCTTGCCGGTTCTGCAACATGAAACGGCCAGTGAGCTGGATTTTCACCCGCTGGTGCTTGCGCCGCTCCTGATTGAGCGGCAACACGCGAACCGCGCGTTTGGATTGCATCATGGCGACCGGCCGATTTCTTCCCGAATTCGCCTTGAGCCTAGTGACCCGTAGTTAACGAGGGGTATCCCTGTGTGCGGAGGGATCGGTTTAGGCGCGCCCGCCGTAAACTACGCGAAGTTGTGGAGGCGCATGGAATCGCCTCGCCGCTGACGCCGGTGTCAGGGCGGTATCCTCATGCCGCAGAAAGCGAGAAGAACCGAGCCGCAGGCTGGCGAGCGGCACCAGCGTCGACCAATAAGGCCTGGCGAGCGCGGCGAGCGAGCCGATCAGGCGCGCATCGGTACGGCCTTGATGCCGTAGCGGCAGCAACAGAAGCTCCAGGCCGAGAAGGCGGCGATCCTCGGTTTCACCAATGACACTCGCGAGAACAGGCGTGGTGCTGCGGGTGGTCGTGTCGAGCAAACCGAAGATCTCCGCCTGTTCGGCGGCGGCGAAAGCCTCGGTGAAACTCCGCCCGCGCAACTCACGTCCCAGAAGGGTACAGACTTGTGTCCCGGCGAGACGAATATTGTAAACGTACCGGCCGGTGGTTTCGAGTATGAACACGTCGCCGAGAATGTTTCCGATCGCGTCAGGTTTCATCTCGCTGCGCTCGGGCGCGGAGCGGTCACCGCGCACGCGGTTCCAGTAATCGTAAAGTACGCGGGAGGTCGCGTGTTTCATGGCACTCTCCACAGGCTGTCGCGAAACGGAACGGCTGGGAGCTACGGAGCAGGGCGCATGCCACGCGCCGAAAGTAAGGTTAAGGACCGGCTTTTGTGGACGCCGTGATTTGAACTGGTAGGCTCTTGTTTATGAAATCGGGGGTGGTCCATCGTGACCAACGACCCGCAAGTGGTGGGCTCCGCTTGCGGGTCGTTTTATTTCGGGATTCCCGCCATACTTGCGCTTCGCAAGTGCAATAGCGTATCCCCTGCGCTTTCCTACGCCGGACTTCTGCGTGCGTTCTTCCGAACCAGCCTTCAATGTGCCGCCCGCTATTTTGTGGCTCTCTGCCGCAATGGTGCTCGTGCATGTCTTCCGTGCGTTCCTCGATCAGGCGGCGGACACTGTTATCCTGTTGTGGTTCGCGTTCATTCCGGCGCGCTACGATCCGGCGGTCGCGGCGGTCGTGCATTTTCCCGGCGGCCTTGCCGCCGACATCTGGACGTTCTTCACCTACGCGTTTCTGCACGCCGAGATTTTGCATCTCGTCGTGAACCTCGTGTGGATGCTCGCCTTCGGGAGCGCGGTGGCGTGGCGTTTCGGTACCGTGCGGTTTCTCGCTTTCTTCCTGGTGGCGTCCGCGATTTCGGCCGCGACCTATTGGTTCTTGCATCCGGGAGAAACCGCTCCAGTGATCGGCGCCTCGGGCGCGATTTCGGCGGCGATGGCAGCGGCATGCCGATTCGTCTTCGCCGAGGGCGGGCCGATTGCGTTTGGCCGCCGGGGGGCGGAGGCGTACCGTATGCCAGCGCTTCCGCTTAGACTGGCGCTGAAGAATCGCCAGGTCATGATTTTTCTGCTCGCCTGGTTCGCGTTCAACCTGATCTCCGCCATGAATTTTGTCGGCGACTCCATTGCAGGCGGCGTGAACGTTGCTTGGGAAGCGCATCTGGGCGGGTTTGTTGCAGGGCTCTTATTGTTCCGCTTCTTCGACCCGGTGCCGCGAACCTCGCCCACCGTGCCTCTTGCGCCCACGGACGAACACGACGAAACTTAAATCGGGGATGGGACTTCTAATTGGAAGAAGAAGGAGACGCCCCATGACTGTACGCGCTATCCTGGATCTCAAGGGCCGCGACGTGGTCACCGTCGCGCCGGAAAAAACGCTCGCGGAAGCGGCCGAATTGCTTTCGGCGAACAAGATCGGCGCCGTAGTCGTGGTCACCGGGGAACGGGTGAGCGGCATCCTCTCGGAGCGCGACATCGTGAAAGCCGTCTCGCGCGGGGGCGCGGCGGCACTCGAGAGCAGGGTCGCCGACAGCATGACGAGCACAGTCGTAACCTGCTCGCCGCACGATACGATGGCGGCGCTGATGAACCGTATGACCGCGGGCCGCTTCAGGCATCTGCCGGTGATCGAAAACGGCAAGCTCGCCGGTATTGTCTCGATCGGCGACGTGGTGAAACACCGGCTCGCCGAGATCGAACGCGAAAGCTCCGCGCTCCGCGACTACATCATGACGGCGTAATTGGCTAGGACAGGGCGGAAGCCGCTTCCCGGATCTCGCTGAGCGAGCGCTCGACGGCTTCCACGCCGAGCTGGATCGCGGTTGCGGCATTCGAGAAGTCGAACAGCCCGATATTTCCGAGCTTGGGCGAGAGGAGAACGTCCGGCGGGTCGCCGGCGAGACGCGAGCGCGAGATTCGATCCTGCGTGATGTTGAAGGCGTCGATCATGACGGAAGAAATGCCGCTCGGCCCGTCATGCTTCTTGTCGCCGAAAAACTGCCGCCGGATCATGCGGTCGATCCGGAACATCGAACCGAAGCGGTTCTCTTGCGCGATCGCGACCTCGACGGCTTCCGGCTCTTCTTCGAGGCCGTGATTCTGGATTACCGTGCCGCGGCCGAAAAAGTCGGCGTTCAAGTTCACCGCGATCACAAAGCGGGCGCCGAGCGCGCGGGCCGCCGTGACCGGTACGGGATTGACGAGCGCGCCGTCCATCAGCCAGCGGCCGGCAACCTTCACCGGACTGAAGATACCGGGAAGGGCGTAGCTCGCACGCATCGCCTGCGCGAGGTTTCCTTGCGTCAGCCAGATTTCATGTCCGGTACTGATTTCCGTCGCGATCGCCGCGAAGCGGACCGGAAGCTGCTCGATCGTCATGTCGCCGAGATTCCTGGCGAGCAGATCCGCGAGTCTGCCGCCCGCGATCAGGCCCGCGCCGCCGAGCCGGAAGTCCATCAGGCCGAGTATGCGGCGGCGGTTGATCGCGCGCGCCCAGACTTCGAGCTCATCGAGCTTGCCGGCCGCCCAGACGCCGCCGACGAGAGCGCCGATCGATGTGCCCGCGATCACGTCGGGGACAATGCCGTTCGCTGTGAGCGCCTTGATGACGCCGATATGCGCCCACCCGCGCGCCGCACCGCCGGAAAGTGCGAGTCCGATTTTCGGACGGCCGGTTTTCGGCTCTTGCCGCTCGAGCGGAGGATTCGACACGGGCTCAGTCGCGCTTCGTCTAAAAGCCTGGAACACGGATATCGTCCCTTGATCGCGCCCCGATGTCGAGCCGTCTAGACGTCAACCATGACAAAAACGCGTCAGCGGCTTTATTTCTCCGTCGAGATTAGCTTTCCGCCGGGGTTAACTTAACGGGATTATCCGCCGAAAGTTTCACTGAAGGCTTAACCGGCAAAGCGCGGTAAAAGCAGGAGCGCGCGCCGGTGTGACAGGCGGCACCCTTGCCGCCGACGCGAACCTTCAACTGGATCGCATCCTGATCGCAGTCGATCCGGATCCCGGTGACGGTGAGCGTGTTTCCGCTGGTCTCGCCCTTTCGCCACAACGCTTTGCGCGAACGCGACCAAAACCAGGCTTCGCCGCTTTCGATCGTGCGCGCGAGCGCCTCCTCGTTCATGTAGGCGAACATCAGGAGTTCGCCGTCGCCTGCATCGGTCACGATGCAAGCGATGAGGCCATGCTCGTCGAATTTCGGCATGAATACATTGCCGGCTTCGATCTCGCGGTGGCTGCCGCGGGCAGCAAATCGGGATGACATTTGAGTCTCCATTTCCGACCCGTCCTTCGAGACGGCCAGCTTTGCTGGCCTCCTCAGGACGAGGCGAGTGTTAGCCGGTTTACCTCATCCTGAGGAGCCTGCCGAGCGTAAGCGAAGGCAGGTGTCTCGAAGGATGAGGGCTTCCAAATGAAAAGCCCCGCCGCGGGAGGCGGCGAGGCGGTCATCGTTAACGCTTGAGCCGTGCGAAGTTCAGAACGAGCGGTCTTCGCGCACCAGCCGGAAGAAGCGAACCTGCTCCTCGGGGTCGTTGCGGAAGCAGCCGCTGAACTGCGTCGTGACCGTCGACACACCCTGCTTCTGCACGCCGCGCATCGCCATGCACATATGTTCGGCTTCGATCATGACGGCGACGCCGCGCGGTTTCAGATTGTCCTCGATCGCGGTGAGAATTTGCGAGGTGAGGTGCTCCTGCGTCTGCAAGCGGCGGGCATACATGTCGATCACGCGCGCGATCTTGGAGAGACCGACGACGCGGTCGATCGGCATATACGCGACATGCGCGTGCCCGATCATCGGAAACATATGATGCTCGCAGAAGGAGTAGAACGGGATTTTGCGAACGACGACGATGTCGTCGAAATTTCCGATCTCGCCGAAGGTGCGGTCGAGCACTTCTTCAGGGCTCTCGCGATAGCCGCTGAACACTTCCTCGAACGCCTTCACAAGACGGCGAGGAGTGTCGACAAGGCCTTCGCGGTTCGGGTTGTCGCCGATCCAGGCAATCAAGGTTTTCGCTGCCGCTTCCGCGGCTTCGCGCGTCGGGCGCTCTACCGGTTCGAGATGAGGTTCGACCTTCGATTCAGCGCGCGGAAAACTCTTTACGACAGCATCCATCATACTCTCCCGTTCGACCGGCCGCTTCTAGCGGCAGCCGGAGTGTCACCGGTTGTTGCACATGCAGCTAAATCTGAGACGCTTCCCGGACCCGCGCCTTCCTTGAGAACCAGCCAGATACTATATTTGTTCCCAATTGTGTCTTGCAATTGACCGGATGGCCCGGCGGAAGAAATATCTATGCTAGACGACGTTTATAACAAGCGAATTCTGGAGCTGGCGGGCGATATCCCTAATATCGGGCGCCTACCGCACCCGGACGCCTCGGCCACCGCCCATTCCAAGCTCTGTGGGTCGACCGTAACCGTCGATTTGGCCATGGAAGGGGGCAAAGTCACCGATTTTGCCCATGAAGTCCGGGCCTGTGCCCTCGGCCAGGCGTCCTCCTCGATCATGGCGCGCAATGTCGTCGGATCCAGCGCGGAAGAGTTGCGGGAGGTGCGGGACACAATGCGTAAAATGCTGAAGGAAAACGGGCCGCCACCGGGCGGAAAATGGGCCGACCTCAGGGTTTTGGAACCGGTACGTAATTACCAAGCCCGCCATGCCTCCACCATGCTGACCTTCGACGCGGTGGTTGACGCGATCAGCCAGATCGAAGCGAAGCAGCGGCAGGCGGCGGAGTGAGCGTCACGCGCGTCGAGGATCACAGCGGGCGTGGATTCATTTTTGACCTTCCGCGCCGTTTCGGCCGCGGGCTGATCCGGATCTATCGCTACACGCTTTCGCCACTGATCGGCTGGCGCTGCCGGCATCTGCCGACATGCTCGGAATACGGCGACGAGGCGATCGCGCGCTTCGGCTTGTGGGCCGGCGGATGGATGACGCTCGCGCGCATCATGCGCTGTCATCCATTCGGCACGTCAGGTTTGGATTTCGTGCCGAAAGAGCTGCCGAAAAATTCGCGCTGGTATTTGCCGTGGCGTTACGGAAGGTGGCGCGGGGTCAACAAGAACGGACGCGCCGGAGGCTGATACTAGTACACCACCCCCGGCGCGCCGAGCGCTTCAACGGCCCTGACTTGCCAGCGACTCGAGCCGTTTGGGCGCTTCTTTGGACCCATACTGTCTGGCTTTTTCGTACCAGTAGCGGGCCTTCTCCACGTCCGCTTCCACCCCGCGCACGCCTAAATTCTTCATCACAGCCGGATCGTAGCTTGCGGCAAGCGCCATCGCCGCTTGATCGCTTCCGCCTTCCGCCGCGCGTTGCAACAAAAGCCGCGCACCGGCGATGTCGCCATTCTCGAACATCGCCTCGCCCCGGCTCAGCATCGTGGCGATTTCGTCAGGCTCAAGCTTGCGCTGCGGGGCGCTGTTCTGCGCTTGCGACCATTGCAGGCGAAGCGTCTGGCGATCCGCGATTTTCGCGTCCGGCATCCTCAGCGCGACCGTGTATTGCATCGTGCCGGAAAAGCCGGCAGGCGGGCGCAGCTTCGTTTCCGCCAGCTCGGAAGCCGGAACGAACCACTCGTTCTCACCCCACGGCTGGCCGCGCGTGAGCTTCGTGCCGGCCACGAGACCGGTTACGATCGCCATCACGCCTTCGATGCGGCCGGAAATTTTTACACCGAGGCCGATCTCGTCGCTGTTGTCGGCGTTCGCGCCTTCGACCATGAGCCTCGGCAGTGCCGCTTGCGGCGGCTGCGGAAGCGGTTGCGGGGCCGGTGCCGGTGCAGGCGCCGACGGACGCACGAGTGCGGCGAGATGCTGCCAGGGTGCCGATAAAGCCGATTTCCAGCTCGAAGGAAGGGGGAGCTTCCCTAGGAGCAGCATCACGGCGAGCAGCACCACCCCAGTCACTAGACCGAGACGCAATACCAACCCGGTCATTCCGTCCCCCGCGACTTTTGCTTTCGGCCGCAAGGGCGGCGGGGGCATAAATTCCGGCGAAAGAGAGCGGCGAGCGGGCCGTGCCGCCGCCGTCACGCGGCCGATTTCGCGCTCGAGTTCGTCGAGATTGATGGGCGAAAGGCCGGGCGCTTCTTCCGCAATCGCCTGATCGTCGAGCACCGGCACGACGGTTTCGCGCGGCGGGCGCTGCCGGGGCGGCAAGCCTGCGAGCTCGTCGGCGCGCCGTTGCAGAAAGTCCGGGATCGTTTGCTGATCCGGTCCGCGCGGCATGCGTGGACGCGGGTGGTGGTTTTCTTGTTCGGCCGGATAGTGCGGTTCTGTCGGATAATGCGGAGGATTGGTTGGGGTACTCATTTACGATCTCCCACGGCTTCCCACGACGCAAATGAATTCTCAGCGGCGATCACGCGCTTGCTTCCATCTCAGGAATTCCTGGAACAGACGCTCGCGTTCCTCGAAAGAACCTCCGTCGGCGAGCGGCGAACTGCCAGGCATGTGCGCTGCGACAAACTCGTTGAACTGCTTGCGCTCAAGGTCGCCGCCGGCCGCAACTTTCGGCCGATTCTTCTGCAGCCATTCGTCGGCATAGGCGAAGCGATTCCAGCCGGGCAGCTTTGCGGCGAGGTTCGTCTCCTTCCACTTCACATGCCGCGGCGGACGCTGGAATTCGGCGAGCCGCGGAAAGAAATGATCAACGAAGCTCACCAGGCGATTGTATCGATCAGTGCCCTTCGGCCAGTTGTACGCGATCAGCACCGCGCCAACGGCGATGGTGTCGACTTGCTCGCCCTCTTTGATAAGATTCGGATAGTCGGCGTGGGTGAGCACGGCCGGCAGAAAGTCGCTCTGCAACGGCTTCTCGTAGGCGATCGGCAGAATACGGAAGCCATCCGACGCTTTCAGTTTCGACGTGGAGCCCGTCGGCTTGCCCGCGATCAGAATAGTGGCGTCGATTTCGCCCTTTTTCAACGCGACGGCGGCGGCGTCCTGGCCCATGTTCACTTCATGGGCGTGGATGCCGAGCCTTTCGAAGATGTCCTGGGTCGAGAGCTGCGTACCGGAGCCAATGTCGCTGAAGTTGACAGTCTTGCCCTCGAGGTCGTGCAGCGTCCTGATGTTGGAGTCCGCCCGCACGATGAAGTGCATCTCTTCATTGTAGAGCTTGGTGATGTAGACGATCTTGTCGTCAATGTTGCCGATCTCGTTGGTCTTCCGCATTCGGTTCAAGAGGACCGATTGGGTGATGCCGAGATCGATCCCCTTCAGAAAACGGACGTCGCGGAGATTTTGCCCGCCGCCTTTGCCGATCACCGGCAGGATGCGGAAATTATCGCCATCATCCAGCACCGCGGAAAGATCGTAGGCGAGGGAAAGATAAGTGGCATTCGGATTGCCGGATATGATGGCGATCGTGTTTTGATTGATCTGATCGCCGAGCTTTTGCACGGCGCCAGGGTCGCTACGGGCCGTCTTGATCGGCCGCGAATCTTGGGCATTTGCCGTGAAAGAGGAGAAAACGAGTGCGGCGAAAACCGCGACCCCACAAAGGATACTCTTGCGCGTCCCACAATACGCGCGCAGAGGCTCCCGCAAGCCTCGAATCATAACGCTCTCCCGTCTGGCGGTTTGCTACGCAACTAAAACCGCTTCCGCATTTCGCGCCGGCTCCGCTTTTTTTTGATCAGACGGGTCCGGTTCTCTCGTTCGCGTGATATTTATTTCAGATTGTGTCATCCGTTCGGATCGATTGTGTCGCGATTGGGGAATTGCAAACGCGCGCGAATTTTTGTAATTCCGCTACTGCAATGCGGCGTGCACAACATCTTGCGAGCGCCTAAAATTTGCGGAATCCGAAATGGCGGATTCTCAAGGTTTCGAAAAATTTTCTACCGCTTACCTGCGTTGGTTTGCAGCGAGTGAGCAGAAGAGGAAAAAATGATTACGGTTACTTTTCCCGACGGCGCACGTCGAGAATTCGCTCCCGGCATTAGTGGTTTGGAAATCGCGAAAGGCATTTCGCCATCTTTGGCGAAACGCACGATTGCGATGGCGCTCGACGGCGTCCTTTCCGACCTTTCCGACAAGATCGATCGCGATGTCTCGATCGAATTTATCTCGCGGGACGACCCGCGCGCGCTGGAATTGATCCGCCACGACGCCGCGCATGTGCTAGCCGAAGCCGTGCAAACGCTTTGGCCCGGTACCCAGGTAACGATCGGGCCTGTGATCGAGAACGGATTCTATTACGACTTCTACCGGAACGAGCCTTTTACGCCCGAGGACTTCCCGGCCATCGAGAAAAAGATGCGGGAAATCATCGCGAAGGACAAACCTTTTACGAAAGAGGTTTGGAGTCGCGAGCAGGCGAAGAAGGTTTTCCGCGAGAAGGGCGAGAATTTCAAAGTCGAGCTGATCGACGCCATTCCGCCGGGCGAAGACCTGAAGATCTACAAACAGGGCGACTGGTTTGATCTCTGCCGCGGGCCGCACATGACCTCGACCGGCAAGATCGGCAACGCGTTCAAACTGATGAAGGTGGCCGGGGCCTACTGGCGGGGCGATGCCAAGAACCCCATGCTGACGCGCATTTACGGCACTGCCTGGCCCGATCAGAAACAGCTCGACCAGTATCTGCATATGCTGGAAGAGGCGGAGAAGCGGGACCATCGCCGCCTCGGCCGCGAGATGGATTTGTTTCACTTCCAGGAAGAAGCGCCGGGTGCCGTCTTCTGGCACGCGAAGGGCTGGAGCCTGTTCGAGACACTGACTTCATATCTGCGCCGCGCGCAGATGGATGCGGGTTATCTCGAAGTGAACACCCCGCAGCTCATGGACTCGCAGCTCTGGGTCCAGACCGGGCACATGGAAAAATATCGCGAAATGCTTTTTCTCACGGAAAAGCGCGAGGACGACGAACGCGTTTTCGCGATCAAGCCGATGAACTGCCCCGGCCACGTGCAGGTTTTCAAGAACGGCTTGAAGTCCTATCGCGATCTCCCGCTCAAGCTTGCGGAATTCGGAAAGGTACATCGCTTCGAGCCGTCGGGCGCACTGCATGGCCTGATGCGCGTACGGGCGTTCACGCAGGACGATGCGCATGTGTTTGTCACCGAGGAACAGATCGCGGAAGAAACGTTGAAGATCAACAACCAGCTCCTCGAAATCTATAAGGATTTCGGCTTCGAGGACGTCCGGATCAAATTCTCCGACCGGCCTGAACAGCGCATCGGCGACGACGTGATCTGGGACAAGGCCGAAGCCGCGCTGAAGGAGGCACTGGAGAGATCCGGCAAGGCGTGGACTCTCAACAAGGGCGAGGGCGCGTTCTACGGGCCGAAACTCGAATATGTGCTGCGGGACGCGATCGGCCGCGATTGGCAATGCGGCACGATCCAGGTGGACCTGAACATGCCCGGGCGGCTCGGCGCCTTCTATATCGCGCCGTCAGGCGAGAAAGTGACGCCGGTGATGCTGCACCGCGCGATGTTCGGTTCATTGGAGCGGTTCATCGGCATCCTCATCGAGCACTATGCCGGCCATCTGCCGCTATGGCTTTCGCCGACGCAGGCGATGGTTTGCACGATTACTTCGGATGCCGACAGCTATGCGCAGGAACTGGTGCAGACGGGTGCGCGCGTGGGCTTGCGGTTCGAAGCGGATCTCGCCAACGAAAAAATCAACTACAAGGTGCGCGAGCATTCGCTCGCAAAAATCCCGGTATTGCTCGTCGTCGGCAAGAAGGAGGCGAATGAGCGCACGGTTTCGATCCGCCGGCTCGGCTCGACGGATCAGAAGTCGATGCCGTGGGAAGACGCGCTTGCGATGCTGAAGGCCGAGGCCGTGCCGCCCGATTTGCAGCGGGCGGAAGGATTGGCATAGCGCGTTCGGGCGCAAATGCGCTATGATCCCGATATGGGTCGGGTAAGGCTTCTTTTCGTTCTCGCTCTTTTCGCCGCCTCGTTCGCACTTTCGGCGTGCGATCCCTGCGGCTATCCGATCCGCGCGCAGGGCAGCGGCGCGTTGGCGGCGTGCAAAGGAGATGTGCCGCGCTAACGCGCCAGCACTTCGATCTCGCGGTCCTTGCCGGACTCGACCTTGAAATTCTGTTGAAACGTCTTGTCGCTTGAGCGCGCGACCGCGACATATTCGCCTTCGGAGAGCACGACGGTGGGAAATGCCCCGATCGATTCCTTGATCGAGTCGCCGCCGGGCGTGAGGACCGACCATTGGGTGTTCGCGATCGCCTCGCCGCCCTTGTTGTTGACGAGCCGGAGCGTCACTTCCGCCGCGTGGTGATGCACGGTGGCGTCCGTCAAGCGGCCGGCCTCGATGCGTACGTCCGCCTGAATCTGCGCATTGCCTTCGCCGTAGGTCGACTGGATGTAATAGACGCCGGCAGGGAGAAACACGACATCGCCTCCGTTCGCGTTTCGGAGCACAGGCGGGCGATCGTTTTTCTTCATGCGGCCTTTCGCCAACGCCCCGCGCTGCAGAAAACTTCCCTCATAGACGTCGAAGCGCAACTTGCTCGACGGGATCGGACGGTCGCCTACGCGGCCCTGCACGCGCAGGGCGCCGACCGGGAGGATGAATGTCTCTTTCTTCGGCTCGCTGGTGATTTTCACGCTCTTCGCGGCGCTCGCGAGGCCGGAGGAGACGTGCACAAGGTAATTGCCGGGCGCGAGCGGGAAAACCGGAAAGGCGTCCTGCGCTTCGGCCACGAGCGCGGGCATGCCCCCTTCGCCTTTTTCGGTGAAGACGCGCCAGGTGAGCACGCGTTGAATGAGCGGGCCGTTTTGTGCGTAGCGCGCGGAGACACCGAGCGGATATTTGCCGGCTGCGACCGTCGGCATATTGACGTGCGGTTCGCGCGGGACCGCCTGCTTCGGCGCGGGAATGGGGGCGGAGGGCTGCGCGGCCGGCGGGTGCGTTTCCACGGCGGGCGGATTGTTAACGGGCGTCGGAGCCTCGGGAACGTCGGCCGGCGGAACTGGGCGGGTCGAATTCGGTGGAGGCGGTGCAAAGGTAAGTCCGCTCGGGCCGGTGAAGCTTGCCTGTGCGAAAGCGGGTACGGAGGGTGTGCAAAGAAACGCTGCGCACAGCGCGAAAATCACGCTACGGCTTGCGATCGCGGCAAAGCGGCGGGGCGGCATGGCGCATGTTTTTCTACCCGTGTTCGGGCGAATGCAAGGCTTTGGAAGAAGGCCTTTTGTCTCGGTAAATGGTGGCTGGAAAGGCGCGCTCATGCTACGGGAGCGCGAAACAGACAGCCTATGACCGGCACCATCGACCTCCTGAAGACGCGCCGCTCGCCGCGCATCCCGGACCTTATGGAGCCGGGGCCGAGCGCGGCCGAGATCGAGACGCTGCTCACCATCGCCACGCGTGTGCCGGATCACGGCAAGCTTGCGCCCTGGCGTTTTCTGGTGATGCAGGGCGAACGGAAGAAACAGATCGCGGAGGCGCTCCTGCCGATTTTCCGGAAGTCCCATCCCGAAGTGACGGAAGACCAGCTGCGGAAAGAGCCGGAGCGATTCGCGAATGCGCCGCTGGTTATCGCGGTGATCTCGAAAGCGGGCCCGCATGTGAAAATTCCCGAATGGGAGCAGATTCTTTCGGCGGGGGCGGCTGCGATGAGCATTGTGGTGGCCGCGCATGCGCTAGGCTACGGCGCAAACTGGGTGACGGGATGGGTGGCTTACGAACGTCCGGCGCTGGAATTGCTCGGAATCAAACCCGGCGAACGTGTGGCCGGTCTCATCCACATCGGCACGCCGAAGGCGGCGCAGGAAGAGCGCCCGCGGCCGAAGCTTTCCGATGTCGTGACGTATCTATAGGCGCGCGATGTTCTACGAAACCGCCAAACGCAATCATGGTTTGCCGCACGATCCGTTCAAGGCGATCGTCGCACCCCGGCCGATCGGCTGGATCACGACGATGAATGCGGAAGGAGCAATTAATCTCGCGCCGTACTCCTATTTCAACGGGGTTTCGTCGCGTCCGCCGGTGGTGATGTTTTCGAGCGAAGGCCACAAGGATTCGGTGACGAACGCGAAGGAGACCGGCGAATTTGTTTGCAATCTCGCGACCTGGGATTTGCGCGAGCAGATGAACGCGACGTCCGCCACTTTTCCATACGGCGTGAACGAGATGGAAAAGGCGGGGCTCAAGCCCGCTCCGTCCGTGCTCGTGAAGCCGCCGCGCGTGGCGGCCTCGCCTTGCGCGCTTGAGTGCAAAGTCACGCAGATCGTGCCGTTACAATACCTTCCCGGCGAAGCGCCGGAGACCTACGTTGTGTTCGGGCAGGTAATCGGTGTCCATATCGACGAGCAGTTCATCAAGCACGGCTTGCTCGACACCGCCGCGATGAAGCCGATCGCACGCTGCGGCTATCACGACTATTCGCTTCTCGACGAGACCTTCACCATGGTGAGGCCGCGCTGACATGCGTTCGCTTCTGTTCGTCCCCGGCGACAGTGAGAAAAAGCTCGCGAAAGCAGAAAGCGCTCGCGCGGACGCGTTCATTCTCGATCTTGAAGACGCTGTCGCGCCAAGCTCTAAGGCGAAAGCGCGGGAGATCGTTGCGGAATACCTGAAATCGCTGAAAGCACGAAAGGCGCGCTTCTATGTTCGCGTGAATGCGCTCTCAACAGGGCTTACCGACGCCGATCTTGACGCCGTCGTACCGGGAAGGCCGGACGGCATCATGCTGCCGAAAAGCGGGGGCGGCGCGGATGCGATCGCGCTCGGCGCGAAGTTGGCCGCGCGCGAGGCGATCAACGGTCTGCCCGACGGCGCGATCAGGACCATTCCGATCGCGACAGAAACCACCGCCTCGATCTTTCAAATGGGCAGCTATCGTGGCGCGAGCGCACGCATGGAAGCGCTGACCTGGGGCGGAGAGGATCTGTCGGCCGAGGTTGCGGCTGAGACGAATCGTCTTGAGGACGGAAACTACACAATGCCCTATCAGCTTGCGCGCTCGCTTACGCTGTTCGCGGCGGTGGCGTCGAATGTGACGCCGATCGACACCGTATTCACGAACTTTCGCGACGAGGCGGGCCTGCGAAAAGAAGCGCTCGCGGCCCGGCGCGACGGTTTTCTCGGCAAGATGGTGATCCATCCTGATCAAATCGGGCCGGTGAACGAGATTTTCACACCGTCGAAAGAGTCGATCGCGCGTGCGCAAGCGATCATAAAGGCGTTCGAAACCGGCGCGGGCGTCGCGAACCTGAACGGCGAGATGCTCGACATGCTGCACGTCAAATATGCCGAGCGCGTCCTCGCGCGGGCGAAGGCGGCGGGGTTGGTCTAGCGCTCGTCATGCCCGGCCTTGTGCCGGGCATCCACGCCTTTAGTACGGTATGCGCGGCAAAGACGTGGATGGCCGGGGCAAGCCCGGCCATGACGGTTGTTACTTTGCGCGCTTGCGCATGAAGGCCTGCCGCCGGCATTCGGCAACGAGCTTGTTGTCCTGATTGAACGCCTTGTGCAGAAACTCCACGATGCCGGCATCGGGCCGCGATTTCGATTTGCGTTTAGCCAGCACTTCGGTCGTGCAACGAACCGTATCGCCCTGAAAGAGCGGATGCGGGAATTTCACCTGTTCCATGCCGAGATTGGCGATTGTCGTGCCAACGGTGAGGTCATTCACCGAAATCCCGATCATCAGCCCGAGCGTGAAAAGGGAATTCATGAGCGGCTGGCCCCACTCGGTCTCGGCGCAGAAGTGGCGGTCGATATGCAAAGGCTGCGGGTTCAGCGTCATGTTGGAGAACAGCATATTGTCCATTTCAGTCACGGTGCGCGTGAGCCGGTGCTCAGTGACCGCACCCACGACGAAATCCTCGAAATAAAGCCCGCCTCTGGGGTGGCGCCGCGGTTCGCTCATGCCGTTCTCCTTCGTTCCCAATTAAGGTTTCGTTTACCATAGAAGCCCAACATCCGCGCCATGCGGCCGGGCGTACCCCCGATTTTCGGGCGTGAACGGAGGCTCCGTTGGTCGTCGACAATGTAAGCGGCGCGGGCGATCGCATCACTTCGGCGATTCAGTCCGCGAGCAAAACGACCGGCACGGAATTTCATTATCTCGTGCAAACGGCGGCGCGCGAATCCGCCTTCAATCCTTCCGCGAAGGCGAGCACGTCCTCGGCGCGCGGACTCTTCCAGTTCATCGAGTCGACCTGGCTCGGCACGATGAAGGAGGCGGGGCCGCAATACGGCTTCGGCGCGCAGGCGGCGGCGATCGAGAAGGTGGGCGACGGGAAATACGTCGTGCGCGATCCGGCGACGCGCGCGCAAATCCTAAAGATGCGCGACGATCCGCAAATCTCGGCGCTGATGGCGGGGGCGCTTGCGAACCGCAATGCGGAAGGGCTTGCGCCGGCGCTCGGCCGCAAGCCGACTTCGGGCGAGCTCTATATCGCGCATTTCCTCGGCCTCAACGGCGCGAAGAAACTGATTGCGCTCAAGCAGTCGCGGCCGGGCGCTTCCGCCGCCGCGGCTTTTCCGGAAGCGGCGAAAGCGAACCGCTCGATCTTCTACGACAATCACGGCCGCGCGAAGAGCGCGGAGGCGGTCTATGCCTCGCTTGTCGCCAAGCACGATTTCGTACCGCAACCGCCGCAACCGCCGGCGACACAAGTCGCATCGGTGACTCGAGCCGCGCCCAGCCGCGAAGCGCAGGTGGTGCTTCCGGCGAGCCAGCGGAGCGAGCCGCCCTTGCAGGCGGCGCAGGTACGGCAGGTCGTGGTGCAGCTTCCCGATCTCGAAAGCGATCAGAACGCGCAAGCGGCGCTATCGAGCGATGCGCCGGTTTTCCAGACCATGTTTTCGAACGAGCGCGGTCCGATCCCGAACGCGGTGCGCGAGATCTGGGGGCGGAGTGGCGCCGACGAAATTGCGGCCGACGGCGGCGAGCGGAAGCGTTTCTTCCCGAGCAATATCGAGAAACCGGCCTGATCCGCGAATCTTAATTAAATCCAAATATTTAAACTGAACGCTTTATTAAGCGGAGCCTGCGATACTCCGGTGTGTAGTTCGGTGGTGTCGAGTAGGTATCGCTATGATCGTGCGTCAGTTTCTACGTTGGATTCAGACCGCCGCGCCCGGCGAGCGCGCGGATGCCACGAGCGCCTTGGCCCGCGCTTATCTTTATTCGGACATGACGCAGGAAGACCGGCTTGCCGCCGAAGCGGCGATGATGGTGCTCTTGGACGATCCTTCGCCGCTAGTGCGGTTTTCGCTCGCGGAAGCGCTCGCTTCTTCGAACATGGCGCCTCACAACGTCATTCTCGGTCTCGCGCATGACCAGCCCGATATCGCCGAAATGGTGGCAGCGCGCTCGCCGCTTCTTGTCGAGGCGGAGCTTGTCGATCTCGTCGCGTGCAGCTCCGAGAAGATTCAATGCGCCATCGCGTCGCGAATGCCGCTTTCGAATGCGGTTTCGGCCGCCATCGCCGAAGTGGGCTGTGCGGCTGCGTGCCTGGTGCTGATCGAAAATCCAGAAGCCTGTTTCGGTCCGGAAGACGTCGCCCGTATCGCCGGGCGGCACGGCCATCTCGCGGCGCTGCGGGAGACTTTGCTCGCGCGCGACGATCTTTCGGTGGAAACGCGGCAGGCGCTGGTCGCGAAACTGTCCGATACGCTCGCGCGCTTTGTCACGCACAAAGCCTGGCTGCCGGAAGAGCGGGCGCAGCACGTCACGCGCGAGGCTTGCGATCGCGCGACCGTGGCGCTCGCGTCGGAAACGCGCGACACGGAGGTCCGCTCGCTCGTGCATCACCTTGTCGAAAGCCATCAGCTTACGGGCGGACTGGTGCTGCGCGCCCTGATCGCGGGGAATCTTCAGTTCTTCATCGAGGCGCTTGCGCAGCTTTCGGGTTTCGACGCAAGGCGCGTTGAGGCGATTGTTTCGGACCGCTCCGGTCACGGCTTCGAGGCGCTTTACAGGCAAGCAGGCCTGCCGCAGGGCGCGTTCCGCGCCTTCCGCGCCGCGCTGGAAGTGATTTACGAAGCGAATTTCACTGAGGAAATGCTCGGCCATGCCGTGCTTCGCCGGCGAATGGCGGAACGCGTGCTTACACGTTACGAAGAAGCAGGCGAGGGCGAGCTCGATCATCTGCTCGCGCTCTTGCGCAAATTCGCAGGCGAGGCGGCGCGCGACGAAGCGCGGCTTTACACGGCGGATTTGCTGGCGGCGGCCTAAAGCTTCGGCGCGTCGACTTTCGGCAGCGACGCCGCGCCGTTTAGCTCTCTTTTCATCAGATAGGTGCCAGTGAGCTTCACAAGACGCTGATAGATTTCGTTGCCCGTACGATTGTCGGCGTCGTGCACGCCTTCGCGCACGACGGCCCGCACCGCGTCGACATGCGAGTCGATCAAGTTCAAGGGGATATGTTCGGGCTCGGCCGCAGCCGAGATCAGGCGGCAAAGCGAATCCGCGATTTTGCGTGCAAGCGGAAAGCCGAACACATCGGCATGGCCCATGATGTCGTGCGCTGCGTTGAACAGGCGCTCGATCAATTCGTCGGAAAGGCCGTCCTTGTGGATCGCCGCGCGCACGACTTCGATCGTGTCGCATTCGGTGTTCATCCAGCCGCGGAATTCCTTCTCGATCTGCTTGAGCGCGGTTTCCGCGCGCCGGATCGGGTCGGTCGCGATTTCCATGGAGTCACTGGTGCGGGTGACGAACGATTTCAACCGGTTGGGCGGCACGATCACGGTGTGATCGGCGAATTTGGTTTCGGTGATTTTGGCGCGGGGCTGGGCAGGCTTCGGCATCGGACAGGTCACTCGGAGGCGGCAGGCACTTTCCCGTTGGCGCCGCGCGTATTGTTGTTGATTAGACGGTTGTCGATCGGCGCGATCGGAATCGTTTCCGACTTCGCTTCGCCCTTGCGGCGTTCGACGCCGGAATAATTCGGGTTCACGTTTCGCCGCCGGTCGGGGCCGAAATAGGTCGCGGTCTTGATGAAGGGCCGCGGCGCGAGCACAACGCTCAAGACGCGCTCGTAAAGCGCCTTCGCCGCGATCGGTTTGGTGAGAAACTCGGTGACGCCCGCGTCGCGCGCACGCATCACACGGCTTTTCTCGGAGTGACCCGAGAGCATGATGATGGGGACATAGGGATTCGCGTTCGAATCCGGCTTGCGGATCATTTGCGTGAGCTCGAGCCCGTCCAGGATTGGCATCGCCCAGTCGGTGATGACGATGTCGGGGTTATGGCTGTTGAAGCCTTCAAGGCCGGTTGCGCCGTCCTCGGCTTCGTAGATTTCGCGCGAGCCGAAGCCGTGCAGCAATTGGCGCACGATGCGCCGCATGTGCATGTTGTCGTCGACAACCAGAAACCGCAGACGCTGAAACTCGATCCGAATCATCCAGGCCTCCCGCGGCCGGGGAGGCAGCGGTCACTCGGGCCATTAGGACCGAAACAGCGTTAATTTTTCGGAAATCCGCGAGTTCGCGGCTAACTGCCGAACTGCTCCGCGAGCACCCGCTCGTCCATGTTCCGGTCGGGATCGAACAGCATGGTCATGGAGGAGCTCTTGTCCATGCGGACGCGGACCGCCACGACGGAACGTACCTCGAAGTGGTCGGCGACCGCGCTCACGGGGCGCTTTTCTGCTTCCAGCACCGCGATTTCGATCCGGGCGCTGTCGGGCAGGAGTGCGCCCCGCCAGCGGCGCGGTCGGAACGGGCTGATCGGCGTCAGCGCGAGCAGCGTGGCGGAGAGGGGCAGGATCGGCCCCTGTGCCGAGAGGTTATAGGCGGTCGAGCCTGCGGGTGTCGCCACCAGGATGCCGTCGCAGATCAATTCCGCGAGCCGTACCTTGCCGTCGGTCGAGAGGCGGAGCTTCGCGGCCTGATGGGTCTGGCGGAGGAGCGAAACCTCGTTGATCGCGGGCGCGCGATGCTGTTTTCCCTGATCATCGACCGCTTCCATGATGAGCGGATGGATCACCGCACGGTGCGCTGCGGCGATCCGCTCCTTCAGCCGGTCGAGGGAAAAATCGTTCATCAGAAACGCAACCGAGCCGCGGTTCATGCCGTAGATCGGCTTGTTGCTTTCGCGGAAACGGTGAAGCGTCTGCAGCATCTGCCCGTCGCCGCCGAGCGCGACCACGACGTCCGCTTGCTCCGGCGCGGCATTGCCGTAGCGCTTCATAAGTTCCGCGCGCGCGGCTTCCGCTTCGGGATGCGTGCTCGCGACGAAGGCGATCTTGTCGTAGGCTGCAACGGGCTTGTTCATGTGACGCGACAATGAAAGACGAACCGGTACTCCTATACACGACCTATCCTTCCGTTGTCGAAGCCGGGAGGGCGGGCCGAAAACTCGTCGAAGCGAGGCTCGCCGCCTGCGTTAACGTTATTCCCGGCATGCATTCGGTCTATCGCTGGCAAGGCAAGATCGAGGAAGCGGACGAGGCCGTGATGATCATCAAGACGCGGACCTCGCTCGCCGAGAAAGTCACCGCCGCCGTAAAAGTCGATCACGCTTACGATACGCCGGCCTTGCTGGTACTTCCGATTCTCGGCGGAAGCGAGCCGTATATCGAGTGGATTATGGAAGAGACGGAAAAAACAAAATAGCCGCCGTCATGCCCGGCCTCGTGCCGGGCATCCACGCCTTTCTTGCTGACATATCGTTAAGACGTGGATGGCCGGGACAAGCCCGGCCATGACGAGCGAACGTTCGTGCGCCGAGTCAATTCCTCACCCGAATCCCGCCGTACACCGCCAGCCCGGCGTGTTCGTAGCCGATCGGATTCTGGTAGTGCTGGTCGAGCAGGTTGTCGATGCGACCGAATACGGTGAGGTGCGGATTCACGTCGTAGTTCACCGCAAGATTTATGACCTTGTAGTTCGGCGCGAATTCGCGGGCGAAATCGAGCCGGCCGACGTCGAGCCAATTGCTGACCCAGAGCGCCGTCGCGGAAATATTCCACTTGCTGGTCGGCTGCCATACGACGCTGACGCTCGTCTTGTCGCTCGGCCTGCGCAGCAGCTCCGTTTCGGTCGTGAGATCGCGCGTGATCGTACGCGTGTAGTCGGCGCGAACCTGTAGCTGGTTTGTGACTTGCGCCGCAATGAAAGCCTCGATGCCGTGGATTTTCGCCGCGGAGACGTTTTGCAGCGCGAACACCGTCTGGCCCGGATTGTTCGGATCGGGCGTTGGCGCGAACGAGATCAGATCCTTCACGTTGTTGTTAAAATAAGTCACGCCGAACTGCAGGCGCTTGTCGAGTAGCGATTGCTCGAAGCCGAAATCGTAGCCTTCGCTCTGCTCAGGCTTCAGGTTCGGATTGCCGCCGTCCGGGAAGAACGGCGAGAACAATTGAAACAAAGTTGGCGCCTTGAAGCCGGTGCCATAGCTCGCTTTCAGTTTTGTGCCGGTTTCCGGGATGAGGAAGGCGGGGGCAACGCGCCAGGTGTTATGGCCGCCGAAGGCATCGTTCTCGTCGTGACGAAAGTTCGAGGTCACGAACAGCCGGTCGGTGAGGGCGGAATGCAGTTCGATATAGGCGCCGGTATTGCCGTTGCGTGGCCTCATGGTGTCGCCCGAAAGATCGTTGAAGCGGGCGGTTTCGAAATCGCGCTCGACGCCCGTCAGCAAGGTCTGGCCTTTCGCCAGTTCGAGATCCGCTTTCCAATAGTAGCGCGTGCGAGCGCCGTTGAACTGCGTGAAATGCGGCAGGAACCCGAGGGGGGCATCCGGGTCGTTGGCGCGGCGCTGGATGTCGGTGACATTAATGCCGACGTGGTTGTTGAACCTGCCGTCCAGAAGTTTCCAGACTGCGTCCGCGTTTCCGTAGAATTCGTGGTTGCGTGTCGAGGATTGATCGTTGTTGATCGAGCAAACAAAGGTAATCGGATCGCAGAAATCGCTCAGCATGAAGTGCCGGGCGGCATCGGTGTAGCGACCGACAAAATTCAAGCCGAAGGTATCCGAAAGGTCGAGGCCATAGCGGCCGCTATAGGTCCAATTGTCGTAATAGTCGTTGATGCGCTTCTGACCCGGCGCAAGCAAATTGAGCGGCGTCACCGGCGTGCTGGTCGACTGCAGATGCGTGACGTTGAACGCATAATTGCTGTTATCGGTGCCGCCGCGCACACCCACCGACTGGTTGAACGTTCCGAACGATCCGCCTTCGGCCCAAGCGTTCCATTGCGCAGGGCCGGAGCCCTTCTTGGTTGTGATCGAAATCACGCCGCCGATCGCGTCGGAACCATAGAGGCCGCTTTGCGGGCCGCGCAGCACTTCGATGCGTTCGATGTCGGACGTGGCGAGCGTCCCGAAGTCGAATGTGTTGTTCGGATTCGAGGGATCGCTCACATCGATCCCATCGATCAGCACTTTGACGTGGTTGGAATTCGTGCCGCGAATGAAAATCGAAGTTTGCGTGCCGACCGCTCCGTTCGATACGACATTCAAGCCCGGAACGGTACGCAGCGCGTCGGGAACGGTGCGAAGCTGATCGCGTTCTATTTGCTCGGAGGTGATGACCGAGACGGAACTTCCAATCTGTTCGCTTGGCGTCGGAAACGCAGTCGCGCTCACGACCGTGTCGGGCAGGGTTTGCACCTGCGCGAGCGCGGATGAAATCGGCAAACCGAGCAGAAAAAAACTAAGCCGTGCGGCAATCCTTTTGCGTGACATATTTCGCCCCCAGCGAATGTCGATGTTGGACAGGTCGCGGAGGCGCGAACGCGAGACGGACTCCAGGTCCGGCGTTTTCGCTCTTGAATTTGGAGACTTCTCGCATCTTGCGCTCCGCAACGGTTGACTTCAGGGCAGTCACCGCTGCGGACGAGCCGCTCCATGCGCGCTTCCCGCACGCCGGAAGGATGACCAGTGCAGACCGGTCTCCTGGCTCGCGGGTAATCGCCCCAATCCGCCTTCCCGGACTCTCGTCCAGTGGCCTGTGGAAGGGGCTACCCGCCTACAGTTGCGGGAGCAGCCACGGATTTGGCAGTAAAATCAGTGCCTTACCGTGTTCCCATATGGCCCAACCGATGAAGATCGAGCCGTCTGCACCTCATTCCATCAGAGGCGAGACTTAACCAAGAGTCAACTGGAAGGGGCTAGAAAAAGATATAAAGATATCTTTATATAGTCTTTATATACAGGCTAGAAGCCTATATTCGGCTAATCGAGCCCCTCCCGCCCATCGCGAGGCCACATGAGCGTCGAATCGATCCGCCAAAGCCGCGAACACCAAATGCCGATCAGCGTGTCGTTCGAATTCTTTCCGCCGAAGACGGCGGAGATGGAAGAGACGTTGTGGAATTCGATCGCGCGGCTTGCGCCGCTTTCACCGGATTTCGTTTCGGTGACCTACGGCGCCGGCGGCTCTACGCGCGAGCGCACGCATTCGACCATCGTGCGGATCCTCAAGGAAACGAAGCTGAGGCCCGCGGCGCATCTCACTTGCGTCGCGGCGACGACGCAAGAGATCGATCAGGTTGCAAAAGGCTATTGGGATGCGGGCGTGCGTCACATCGTGGCGCTGCGCGGCGATCCGCCGGCCGGTGCGGGCGCGAAATACGACCCGCCCGCGAACGGCTATGCCTACACGAAGGATTTGATCAACGGGTTGAAAAAGATCGGCGACTTCGAAATTTCGGTCTCGGCTTATCCGGAGCAGCATCCGGAGAGCCCCTCTGTTGAATTCGAACTCGATCTTCTGAAAGAGAAAGTGGACGCCGGCGCGACCCGCGCGATGACGCAGTTCTTTTTCGACAACAAGGTCTACTTCCGCTATCTCGACAAGGTTCGTGCGCGCGGGATCGATATTCCGATCGTGCCGGGGATTTTGCCTGTGCTGAATTTCAAGCAGGCGCAATCCTTTGCCGAGAAGTGCGGCGCTTCAGTGCCGGAGTGGCTCGCGCGCCGCTTCGAAGGATTGGACGACGATCCGGCGACGCGAAAGCTGATCGCGGCGTCCGTCGCCGCGGAGCAAGTGCTCGACCTGGTCGACAAAGGCGTACGCGAGTTCCATTTCTACACCTTGAACCGCGCGGACCTCGTGTACGCGATCTGTCATCTTCTGGGCCTGCGCCCGGAAAATAAAAATCAAAAGGCGGCGTGATGGTTGAATTACCGAAAGTGGACGGTCTTGAAGTCGAGCGCGCCCTGAAGGAAGCGGCGCGCGAGCGCATCCTTGTGCTCGACGGCGCGATGGGAACGATGATTCAGGCGCTTGGGCTCGATGAGGCGGCGTTTCGCGGCGCGCGCTTCGACGCGTGGAACCGCGAGGTGCGGGGAAACAACGACCTCCTCAACATCACGCAGCCGGCAGCCGTCCGCGAAATTCATCACAAATATTTCAAGGCCGGCGCGGATATCGTGGAGACGAATACGTTTTCCTCGACGCGTATCGCGCAGGCCGATTACGGCATGGAGGAAGTCGCCTACGAGCTGAACGTCATGGGCGCGAAGCTCGCGCGCGAAGCGGCAGAGCTCGCACGAAAAGAAGACGGCCGGCGACGGTTTGTCGCGGGCGCTTTGGGCCCGACGAACCGGACGGCTTCGATCTCACCGGACGTTACGAACCCCGGCTATCGCGCCGTCACCTTCGACCAGCTTGTGGAGGCCTACTACGAGCAGGCGCGCGGACTTGTCGACGGCGGCGCCGAAATTCTGCTGGTCGAGACGATCTTCGATACGCTGAACGCGAAGGCCGCGATCTTCGCGATCGAAAAGCTTTACGCCGAACGGAAAATCCGTCTGCCGGTGATGATCTCCGGCACGATCACGGATTTGTCGGGCCGCACGCTCTCCGGCCAGATGCCGGCGGCGTTCTGGAATTCGGTCGCGCACGCAAAACCGTTTTCGGTGGGGCTGAATTGCGCGCTTGGCGCGAAGGAAATGCGCGCGCATATCGCCGAGATCAGCCGCGTCGCCGATACGTTCGTCTGCGCCTATCCAAATGCGGGCCTGCCCAACGAATTCGGCCGCTATGACGAGAGCCCGGAATATATGGCCGAGCTCCTTGGCGAATTCGCGGCCTCCGGGCTCGTGAATATCGTCGGCGGCTGCTGCGGCACGACGCCGGATCATATCCATGCGATCGCCGAAGCGGTGAAGGACAAGGCGCCGCGTAAGATTCCGGAGGTCCCACAGCGCCTGCGCTTGTCGGGCCTGGAGCCTTTTGAGCTGACGCCCGAGATTCCGTTCGTCAACGTAGGCGAGCGCACCAACGTCACGGGCTCGGCGAAATTCCGGAAGCTGATCAAGGAAGGCGATTACGCCGCCGCGCTCGCGGTCGCGCGCGATCAGGTCGAGAACGGCGCGCAAGCGATCGACGTCAACATGGACGAAGGCCTTTTGGATTCCGAAAAGGCGATGATGACGTTCCTGAACCTCATCGCGTCTGAGCCGGATATCGCGCGCGTGCCGGTGATGATCGATTCCTCGAAATGGTCGGTGATCGAGGCGGGCCTGAAATGCGTGCAGGGGAAGAGCATCGTCAACTCGATCTCGATGAAAGAGGGCGAGGGGATTTTCAAGGAGCACGCAAGGCTCGTGCGCGCCTACGGCGCGGCGGTCGTGGTGATGGCGTTCGACGAGAAGGGACAGGCGGACACGATCGAGCGCAAGACGGAAATCTGCGCGCGTGCCTACAAAATCCTCACCGAGGAAGTCGGCTTTCCGCCGGAGGACATCATTTTCGACCCAAACATTTTCGCGGTCGCGACCGGCATCGAGGAACATGCGGGCTACGGCATCGCCTTCATTGAGGCGGCGCGTTGGATCCGGAAAAATCTGCCGCACGTCCATATCTCGGGCGGCGTTTCGAATTTATCTTTCGCGTTTCGCGGCAATGAGGCCGTGCGCGAAGCGATGCACGCGGTCTTTCTCTATCATGCGATCAAGGCCGGCATGGACATGGGCATCGTCAACGCGGGGCAGCTCGCGGTTTATGACGAACTCGATCCGGAATTGCGCGAAGCCTGCGAGGACGTTGTTCTGAATCGACGGGACGACGCGACCGAGCGATTGCTTGCGCTTGCCGAACGCTACAAGGGCGGCGGCAAGGAGAAGAAGGAAGTCGATCTTTCCTGGCGCGAATGGCCGGTGGAGAAACGCATTTCGCACGCGCTTGTCGCCGGTATCACCGATTTCATCGAGAAAGATACCGAAGAGGCGCGGCAGGCCGCCGAGCGGCCGCTGCAAGTGATCGAAGGTCCGCTGATGGCGGGCATGAACGTGGTCGGCGATCTGTTCGGCTCCGGAAAAATGTTTCTGCCGCAGGTGGTGAAGTCCGCGCGCGTGATGAAGCAGGCTGTCGCGTACCTGTTGCCGTTCATGGAGAAAGAAAAAGAAGAGAAGGGCCTTACGGATCAGCCGCCGCCGGGAAAGATCCTGCTCGCGACGGTGAAAGGCGACGTGCACGATATCGGAAAGAACATCGTCGGCGTCGTGCTCCAGTGCAACAATTATCAGGTGATCGATCTCGGCGTGATGGTGCCGTCGCAGAAGATTCTCGAGACGGCGCGCAAGGAGAAGGTCGATATCATCGGGCTCTCGGGCCTGATCACGCCTTCGCTCGACGAGATGTGCAACGTAGCCGCTGAAATGGAGCGGGAGGGGCTCGATCTTCCGCTTTTGATCGGCGGGGCGACGACGAGCCGCGTGCATACGGCGGTGAAGATCGCGCCGAATTACGTGCGCGGGCAGGCGGTTTACGTGAACGACGCGAGCCGCGCGGTTGGCGTCGTATCGGCGCTTCTGAACCCGGCGCAGCGCCAGAAATATATGGCCGACACCCGCTCGGAATACGAAAAGGTGGCGGAAGCGCATGCGCGCGCGGACGACGCGAAGGCCCGCACGCCGATCGCGCAGGCGCGCGAGAACGGCTTGAAGCTCGACTTCAAAAGCTACACGCCGCCGAAGCCGAAATTCTTTGGCACACGCGTGTTCAAGAACTACGATCTTTCGGAGCTCACGCGCACCATCGACTGGTCGCCGTTCTTCCAGGCATGGGAGTTGAAGGGCCGCTTCCCGCACATTCTGGAAGACGACAAATATGGTGCCGCGGCGCGCGGCCTTTATGAAGACGCGCAGAAAATGCTCGACAAGATCATTCGCGAGAAATGGATCGAGGCACGCGCCGTGATCGGTTTCTGGCCGGCGGCCGCCGACGGCGACGATATCGTTCTCTTCAAGGACGATACGCGCAAGGAACGGCTCGCGACGCTGCACACGCTCCGCCAGCAGATGGCGCGCAAGGATTCGTCGCGTGTCAATCTCGCGCTTTCCGATTTCATCGCGCCGCTTTCCACGAAAGTGCCGGACTATATCGGTGCGTTCGTCGTGACCGCCGGCATCGGTGAGGAAGAAAAGTCGAAAGCCTTGAAGGGCGCAAACAACGACTACGACGCGATCCTCCTGAAGGCGCTCTCGGATCGCCTCGCGGAGTCCTTCGCCGAGCGTATGCACCAACGCGTGCGTACGGAATATTGGGGCTATGCAGCGGACGAGAAGCTCACCAACGAGGAGCTGATCGAGGAAAAATATAGCGGCATTCGGCCTGCGCCCGGCTACCCGGCGCAGCCCGATCACACCGAGAAGGGCACGCTGTTTTCGCTCCTCGGCGCCGAGGCGCAAATCGGCGTTTCGATCACCGAGAGCTACGCGATGTGGCCGGGCGCGTCGGTCTCGGGCATTTATTTCTCGCATCCCGAAAGCGCCTATTTCGGCGTCGGCCGCATCGACCGCGATCAGGTCGAGGACTACGCCAAGCGCAAGGGCTGGACGGTCGGGGAGTGCGAAAAGTGGCTCGCACCGAATCTTTCCTACAATCCGGCGCGGCTCCCGCGCGAGGCGGCATAATCCACACAGCAAAGACGCGGACAGATTGCCTCGCGTAAATTTCATGTGAGCAACTCGCCGGAATGAAAATTCCGGCCCGCGTTTTTCCGCACAAAAAGCGACGATAGGCGCGGGCACTTTAGTGACGTTCTAAAGAGCCGAGCCAACTTTCAATTTAGAAAAATTCTGATTTTTCTTCCGCGTCTTCCAAATCGGAATGAATAGGTGTTTTCCTTGTTTACGAAACGCGCACGGGGCGGCTGGGCGAATGTAGACGGGGCTAATGATGCTGAAGTTTTTTTGGCTTTCTAGTTTGGGTATCGGCGCGGCGGTTGCGCTATTGGCTGCGGGCGCGGCGGCGGACGCACAAAATTTGAAAACAACGGCCAATCCGAATTTCGTGCCGAACGCTTTTCATGAAATCGGGACCGATAATCTCTTCGGCTTCACCGAAGGCAGCGATATCGGCCAGCCGGGCGAAAAAGAACTCGAATGGGAAACCGAAATGTCGGCGCGCAAGCGCGATGGCAGATATTTCACGGCCGAGCATCATCTTGCCTTCGGCTATAATCCGAACGACCGGATGCATTTTGAGGTCGCGCTGGGCGGCATTTCCACGGACATCAAGAATGTCATGAATCCGGAGCCGTTCGACAACAAGCGCTTCAACGGGCTCGGCTTCGTCTCGACCGAATTCAAATATCTGATCCTCAACCGCGGACCGGAATCGCCGATCGGACTCACCTTCGTTGTGGAGCCGGAATATGCTTGGATTGACGACGGCGACGGCTCAAGGGTGCGCAAATTCGCGGTCGAAACGCGGCTGCAAGCCGACGCCGAACTCATCCCGAACCGGCTCTATCTCGGCTCGAACATCATTTACGAGCCCGAAGTCGTGCATCCGAAGAACGGCGACCCGACCGAGCACGAGTCATCGCTTACCTTCACCGGCGCGCTCAGCTACCGCTTCTTCCCGAAATTCGCGCTCGGCGCGGAGGTGCAGTATATGCGCGCTTACGACGAGGGGATTGGGCTCAATCATTTTACCGGCGACGCGACCTATGTCGGGCCGTCCTTGTGGTGGCAGATCTCCCCGAAGATGTTTCTTTCGCTCGCCTGGGGGCATCAGGTGCGCGGTCATTCGCGCGAAACGCCGAGCGACAATCTGAACCTCGTCGATTTCAGCCGCGACATCGGCAAGGCGAAGTTCGAATATGAGTTCTGAGGAGAAAACGATGCGATTTGCAAAATATACGGCGGTAATATTTCTCGCGCTTGGTGTGAGCTTCGGCGCTTCAGCGCAGGAAGCCACCCTGAGCGTTACGATCAAGAACAAGCATTTCTCGCCGTCGACGCTGAATGCGCCGGCGAAAAAGCCGATCAAGATCACGGTGCATAACGCCGATCCGGTCGCGGCCGAATTCGAGAGCAGCACGCTGCGGGTCGAGAAGGTCGTGCCTCCCGGCGGCACGGTCGTCATCAACGTGAAGCCGCTCGCGCCCGGCAACTACGGCTTCTTCGACGATTTCAACCAGTCAAATCAGGGCGTTCTGATCGCCAAATAACAAGGAAGAAAAAATGCTCGCTGCTCTCATCGTCGTATTCCGGGAAGTTATCGAAGCCGGCATCGTTGTCGGAATCGTGATGGCGGCCACGAGATCGGTGCCGGGACGCGGCCGCTGGATCGCGTATGGCATCTTTGGCGGATTTATCGGTGCGTGTCTGGTTGCGCTTTTCGTCGAACGGATCACCGAGGCGTTCGCAGGAATGGGGCAGGAGCTGTTCAATGCGGGCATCCTCGGCATCGCGGTCGCGATGCTGACCTGGCATAATGTCTGGATGGCGTCGCACGGGCGCGAACTCGCAGCGGAAGCCAAGGCGCTCGGCCAGTCGGTCGCGGCGGGCTCGAAGACTTTGCTTGCGCTTGCCATCGTGTGCGGTGTCGCAGTGTTGCGCGAAGGCTCGGAAGTGGTTCTGTTCCTGTATGGGATCATCGTCTCGACAGCCGACACACATGTGAGTGTCTTTCTCGGCGGCGTGGCCGGTCTTCTTCTCGGCGCGCTGGTGAGCGTGCTCACATATCTCGGCTTGCTGAAAATTCCGGGACGCTATCTCTTTGCCGTCACGACCTGGATGATTGCGTTCCTCGCGGCGGGGCTGGCTTCGCAGGCGGTCGCATTTCTGCAGCAGGCGGATGTTGTCACGTCGCTCAGCAACGTGCTGTGGGATTCTTCCGGCATTCTCCCCGACTCGAGCTTCGTCGGCCGCGTGCTGCATACACTGATCGGCTATACCGACCAGCCAAGCGGGATGCAGGTCGTGGTTTATCTCACGGTGCTCGTGCTCACTTTCGGGTTAATGAAGGCGGTCTCGCCGCCACCGATCCCTGCGCATCTCCGCCGCTGAAAATAAAAAGGCCGCCTTCGAGGCGGCCTTTTCGTTATGGCGATTCAGAATCAGGCCACGGAATCAGATCACGGGATTCCAGGGTGCCGGCACGAGCCGGTAACCGTCGCCGGCTTTTTCGAGATGGCCGAGGCCCGGGAAGGGATAGTGGAAGCCCTGCACCGGCAATTTTTCCGCGACGATCATATCGTAGGTCTTGCGCCGCGTCGTTTCCGCCATCGCGCCGTCCTGGTCGTAACCCGCGTGCCAGCCGGGGTTGTTTACGAAGAGGAAAGGCACGTTGGTGACGTCCGATTGGATGAAGATTTTTCCGTTGCCGGAGGAGAGCACATAGGACGTATGGCCCGGCGTGTGACCGGGTGTTCCTACGGCGGTGAGGCCGGGGATCACTTCCTTGTTCCATTCGTATTGCGTGACCTTGCGATTCAGGGCGTCGAAGATCGCGCGGTTGCTCTTGAACAGCCCCTGCATGCGGCCTTCCGGCGCGCGGCTCATTTCGCCGTCGTCCATCCAGAATTTCCATTCGACGGAAGGGACCATCACCTCGGCGTTCGCGAAAGCGAGTTTGTTGTCGGGGTTCAAGAGCCCGTTCACGTGGTCGCCGTGGAAGTGCGAGATGATGACGATATCGATGTCCTTCGGGTCAATGCCGGCGGCTTTCAGGTTCGCCGTGACTTGTCCTGTGGTGGCGCCAGGCTTCGCGCCCGCCGCTTCGCCATAGCCCGTGTCGATCAGCACGAGCTTCGAGCCGGTGTTAATGACGATTGGGGTGAAAGGAACGGTGAGCTTGGTCGGGTCGAGATGCTGCCTTGCGAGCTCGGCTGCAACGTCGTCCTTGCTCGCATTGACGACGAATTTATCGGGAAGCGGAAACGTCGCGGCGCCGTCGGTCACGACAGTCACCTCGTAGTCGCCCACCTTGTAGCGATACCAGCCGGAATTCTGTTTGCCTTGCAATGGTATGGCAGCGCGCGCGGATTGCGATCCGGCGGGAGAGAGCGCGGCGGCGGCTCCGGCCGCGGCGGCGGTAAGCACGGTACGGCGAGTGAGTTCAGTCATCCTGTTTCTCCCAGAGTTTTGCCCCCGTGAGCCCGACGAGGGTCTCATGAAATTCGGGGGAACAATCATAGCGCCGACGGTTAGCGCCCGACAGAGGCAGGAACCGGCGGCATCGCTGCGGGGAACCCTGTCCTGCGGCGCTTATTCCTGCTCCCGGCCGCTCGCGTTCGCACAAAAAGGTTGGGAACTGATCGTATGAGCGGGCGTTTTCTTTTTTGCCGTTTGGAGAGGGAGAGAAACGTTTCGAAAAGGAGAAAAAAGCGATGCGATCCATTGTTTTGGGAATTGCGCTTGCTTTGTCGCTGCTCGCGATGCCCGCAGCTTCTTACGCGCAGGACAATCAAAAAGGCGGCCATGCCGTGCAGCGCGGCGGAGGGCAGGGTGGCGGAGGTCACGCCAGATCGCAGGGTAATCGCGGCGGCGGCCAGGTGCAGCAACGCGTGCAGGGCCGTTCGTGGGGCCAGGCGCAGCAGCGCGCGCGCGAAGGCGGACGAGCGCGGATGGAGCGGCGCGAAGTGAACCGCCAGCGCGACGTACGCCGCCAAAACGTGCAGCAGCAGCGCCGCGAGTGGCGCCGGGAGCGCGTTCAGCGCGAACGCGTACGGCGTGACGAACGCAGCGTGGAGCGGAGGCGCGATATCGTCAGGCAACGAGAGATCAGGCGGCGTGAGATCAGCCGCAGCCGCGAGGTGCGTGAGCGACGGGCAGAGCGCGCGGAGCGCGGCAGGCGCATTCGTTTCACGGAGCGGCAGCGATGGCGCGTACGCGACTACTACCGGCATCACCGGGGTCGCTTCCATCGCGTCGCATATGTCCCATGGCCGATCGTGATCGGCGGCTATGTTCCGCGCGATTACGTGATCTATGACATTCCGGACTATTTCTACGAATATGTGCCGGGCTACGAAGGCTATAAGTACATCGTGGTCGACGACAAGCTGATCATCATCGATCCGTATACCTGGGAGATTGTCGCCATCATTGACCTTTAACCGCCGGAAGCACTGAAGAGGAGGGGCGGCGGTTCCGCCCCTTTTTCTTATGCGCTGCGGCGTTGAAGCTGTATCGCACGGATGCGCCGCATGGCATGATCGCTCCTCCACAAGCGTCACAATTCCGCAAGCCAGAAGCCACGGCGAAAACGCGCGAATGACCTCCAGCCAAGCGAACAGAAACTCCGCCGCGGCGGGCGGCTTCGCCGCATCGAACTGGGTTTTGCTCACGGCCTATGTCGCCGCGATTTTCGTCAGCGCCTCGCTCTTGTTCGCGGTGCAGCCTTTGTTCGCGAAACTCGTGCTACCGCGGCTCGGCGGCTCGCCGTCGGTGTGGTCGGTGGCGATGGTTTTCTTCCAGTCGGTGCTGCTTGCGGGCTACGGCTACGCGCATTTGCTGACGCGCTTTCTGCCGGTACGCTACGCGGCCGTTATTCATGTCGCGATGATGCTTCTCGCGACGATCGTTCTTCCTCTTTCGATCGCGGAAGGCTGGGGCAGACCGCCCGCGCAGGGCGAAGCCCTTTACCTGATCGGGCTGTTTTCGGTTTCGGTCGGCTTGCCGTTCTTCGCGCTCGCCGCGAATTCGCCGCTTCTGCAAGCATGGTTCGCGCGAACAAATCATCCTTCGGCGAAGGATCCGTATTTCCTGTATGCCGCGGGCAATGTCGGAAGTTTTCTTGCGCTGCTCAGCTATCCGCTCGTGGTCGAACCATTCAGCTTGCTTACCGAGCAGCGAGCGTTCTGGTCCTACGGGTTTTATATTTTAATCGTGCTGGTCGCGCTTTGCGGCGCACTGGTCTGGCCTTCGGCGAAAGAGGCGTCGCGCACGCGGGTCGCACCCCGCAGCGAGGAGGGAGCGCCCCGCGCGATCGATGCGCTCATCTGGACGGCGCTTGCGGCGGTACCTTCGGCGTTCCTGATTGCGGTGACTTCCTACATCTCGACGGATGTCGGATCGACGCCGCTTCTGTGGGTGATTCCGCTTGCGCTGTATCTCACGACCTACGTGATCGTTTTTCAGACAAGGCCGATCATCCCGCACCGCTTCGCGCTCAAGGCGCAACTCGTCATGGTCGCGCTCCTTGTCGGCGTTTATCTCAACGGTTCGACCGATTCGATTATCATATCGATCGGGGTAAACATCGCGGCGTTTTTCTTTACCGCGCTTGTATGCCATGGCGAGCTCGTGCAGCGCCGCCCGCCTGCGCGGTATTTGACCGCGTTTTATTTATGGATGTCGTTCGGCGGCATGGTCGGCGGAATTTTCGCCGGGTTGATCGCGCCGAATATTTTCAACTGGGTGGCGGAATATCCGCTCCTGATCGTTGCGGGGCTTCTCTGCCGGCCGGGCGTGTTCGTCACCGCGCATGCGAGAAGCCGGCTCATCTGGTTCATTGCATTCACGGTCATCGTGATCGTGGTGCAGCACTATCTCAATGCCGGCTCGATTTCGGACGAGCATTTTATGGCCGGCGTGGCGGTCGTGCTTTTGGTGTCGGTCGTCCTTTTTCAGGATCCGCTGAAAATCGCGGCGATTGCAGGAATTCTTCTCCTGGTCGGCTATATCAACCAGCAGGAGCGGGGCGAATCCGTCCGCAATTTCTTCGGTGTCCACAAAATCTATCTCACGGACAGCGGTTATTATCGCGTGCTTTTGCACGGGACCACGGTGCACGGCGCCGAGCTGGTGACGCAGGCCGTGCAGCTTCCGGGTACGCGGCCGGTGCCGCTCACTTACTATCACGCGAATTCGGGGCTGGCGAAAACGATTGAGGCAGCGCGCAAGAAAAAACCGGGACCGCTCAAAGTCGCGGTGATCGGCCTCGGTACGGGAACGCTTGCCTGCTACGCGCGCGAGGGCGACGAGTGGAATTTCTACGAGATCGACCAGAGCATCATTGATGTCGCGACCAATCCTGCCTATTTTACTTATAAGCCGGTCTGCGCGCCGCAGGCGAAGATCGTGCTCGGCGATGCGCGGCTGACGATCACCGATGCGCCAGACGGCGCTTACGATCTCATCATCGTCGACGCGTTCTCGTCGGACGCGATTCCGATTCACCTCCTTACCCGCGAGGCAATGGCGGCGTATCTCTCCAAGCTCGCGCCGCATGGTATGGTTGTAATGCATATCTCCAATCGCCATCTTGAGCTGGCGTCCATAGTCGCGGGGATTGCGCATGCGAACGGGCTTACGGCGCTCATCAATTCCCGGCAGGACGAGAAAGACGACAATTCCCGCTATCTCTACACATCTTCCGTTACCGCGGCGGCGCGAGCGCCGGAGGATTTCGGTGTGCTGCAAGACGAAGACAGCGGCTGGGATTCATTGGAGGCCGATCCCGAACAGCGGGTGTGGACCGATGACTATTCCAATGTGATCGGCGCCATGATCCGGCACTTGCGAGAGTAACGCTGTTTACGAGTTTGGCGCACTGAATTTCTCGATTAGCGGAATCATGACTTCGCTTGCCCGGCGGCGATGCGCACCCGCGCTTTTCGCGGCTGCCCCCGGATCGCCGCTGCGGATCGCTTCGATGATGGCGCGGTGTTCGGGCGCGGATTTGACCGGCCGGGGGCGCAGCCGCAACGTCAACAGCCGTGCGCGGTGCGTTTGATCGCGAATCGTGGACGCCATTCTCGAAAGACGGCGATTGCCGCATTCTCCCGTCAGGAGTCCATGAAAACGGTCATCGGCCGCGGCCCATCTGTCGAGATCGTTTTTCTTGAGCGCGATTTCCATCGTCTTCGTTTCGGCTTCCAGGCGAGCGAGCGTTTTTTTCACGGCCGGGGAGAGGGATCGCGCCGCCAATACTTCGGCGGCCATGCTTTCCAGTGCGATCGTCAACTCGTAAATTTCCCGGATGTCGCGGGGCGAGATGGCACGCACCAGGATGCCGCGCCGCGGCAGAACTTCCACAAGGCCTTCTTCCTGCAGCCGGATGGCTGCTTCGTGCACCGGCGTACGGCTCATGCCGAGCTGAGCGGCGACGTCGTTTTCGGCCGCAAAGTGGCCGGGTGGATAAATATTGTCGAGAATGGCTGACTTCAGCGCGGCGTAAGCATTTTCGACCCGCGAGCCGGGCTCGGCCGCACGTTCACCCCTGCGCATTTTCAGGATTGTTGTCGGCACTCGCTTTGCCTTCGTGTATGGATAGACTTTCGAGCGGTTGACAGCCGCTAACGATGGCGATCATACTTGCATGCAAGCTGGCATGCAAGAAAGCGACAAAAGCGAGCCACAATAAGCCCGGACCAACCGGGAAGGGGAATTTCAAGAGGGAGGAATTCATGTTCAGGCATATCCGAATTCTGATGGCCGGCGCAGTGGCAGCGCTCGCGGCATCGGCGCCTGCCTCCGCCGAAACCGATCATATTCGGGCATCCAAGCAATACGGTCTCAGCTACCTGCCGCTGATGATCATGGAGGATCAGAAGCTTGTCGAGAAACAAGCGGCCGCGGCGGGCTTGAGGGATCTCAAGGTTTCGTGGGTGACGCTCGGCGGCCCTAGCGCCATGAACGACGCGCTGTTGTCGGGCGGGATCGATTTCGGCGCCGGCGGCGTGCCGAGTCTCGCGACGCTCTGGGCGAAGACGAAGGGTACGCCGATTGCCGTCCACGGCGTCGGCGCTCTGAACGACATGCCGGTCGATCTCGTCTCCGCGAACCCGAATGTGAAGAAACTCTCGGACTTGTCCGACAAGGACAAAATCGCCGTGACGTCCGTGAAGATTTCGACGCAGGCGCTCTTGCTGCAGATCGCTTGCGCAAAGGAATTTGGCGAAGCGAATTACGAAAAATTCGATTCTCTCACGGTTTCGATGCCGCATCCCGAGGCGATGACTGCGCTGATGTCAGGGAATGCCGGGATCAACGCGCATTTTTCCTCGCCGCCGTTTCAGTACACGGAGCGTACCGACCCGAAGATTCACACGGTGCTGAACAACTATGAAATTCTTGGCGGACCGGCGACGTTCAACGTAGTGTGGGCGACCAGTAAATTCCGGAACGAAAATCCGAAAGCCTACAAAGCGTTCTACGACGCGCTGAAAGAGTCGATGGACATCATCAACAAAGATAAGAAGAAGGCGGCGGAAGACTACAAGCGCATCACCGGAACGAAGGAAACAGTCGAATTCCTGCTCGAAATCCTGAACGACCCCTTGGTCGTGAACACCGTCGAGCCGCACAAGACGCTGCCGATCGCGCAATTTCTCGCCAAGGTGAAGCGCATTCCGGTCGCGCCGGAGAAGTGGCAGGATATGTATTTCCCCGAACTGCACGGGATGAACGGAAGTTGAGCGCGGCATGATCGCATCGAATAAAGCGGCGGGCGGGGGAATAGCCGCGCCCTTTCCGCATCTTTCCGTCGAGGGCGTGACGCTCCAGTACAAGACGAAGGAGCATCTCGTCACCGCGTGCTACCGCGTCGATTTTAATGTCTTGAAGTCCGACCGTTTCGTGCTGCTTGGGCCCTCCGGGTGCGGCAAGTCCACGCTCCTGAAAGCGATCGGCGGCTACATGAAGCCGGTGGAAGGAAAAATCACGCTGAAGGGAAAGGAGATCGGCAAGCCCGGCCCCGACCGCATGATGGTGTTCCAGGAGTTCGATCAGCTCCTGCCTTGGAAGACAGTCAAGCAAAACGTCACTTTCGCGCTCACCGCGAGCGGACGGCTCAACGCCAAGGCCGCCGACGAGCGCGCGATGCAATACATCGAGAAAGTGAATTTGGGAAAATTCGCCGACAGCTACCCGCATATGCTCTCGGGCGGCATGAAGGCGCGGGTCGCGATCGCGCGCGGCATGGCGATGGAGCCGGACATTCTGTTGATGGACGAGCCGTTCGCGGCGCTCGACGCGCTCACACGCCGCAAGATGCAGGACGAACTCCTGCAACTATGGGAGGGAACGAAGTTCACGATCCTGTTCGTGACGCACTCGATCCCCGAGGCCGTGAAGATCGGCAACCGCATTCTTCTGCTCACGCCGCATCCGGGCGAGGTGAAGGGCGAACTGAATTCGAACGGTTCCGATCATCCCGACCCGAAGACCGGTGAAACGCTCTCGGAGCGCATCCATAAACTCTTGTTCGCCGATGAAGTCGAGGAGGCGGTTCATGACTGACCAAAGCCTGGTGCGTCCGGAATTCATCCGCAAGACCTCCGCCACGAAGTCCTACGGCGTCGTGGAAAAACCGCTGTCGCTGCCCGAGCGGATTTACGATCTCAACTGGGTGCGGAAGTGCTTCATTATCGTTATTCTGGCGGCGGCATGGCAAATTTATGCGAGTCATCTTAACAACGTGCTCTTGTTTCCGACGCTCTCGGAAACCTTTCAGGCGCTGATTGAAGGCGTTCGATCCGGCGGCTTGCTCAAGCGGGCGTGGTTTTCGCTGAGCCTTTTGCTGCAAGGCTATGCGCTTGGGCTTTTGTTCGCGGCGATCCTCACCGGGGTCGCGATCGGCACGCGGATCGGGCAGGATTTTCTCGAAACGCTCACTTCGATGTTCAATCCGCTGCCCGCGATCGCACTTCTGCCGCTTTCACTTTTGTGGTTTGGCCTAGGAAACGCGAGCCTGATCTTCGTGCTGATCCATTCGGTGCTGTGGGCGGTAGCGCTGAACACGCACTCCGGATTCAAGTCGGTTTCGCAAACCATGCGCATGGTCGGCCGCAATTACGGACTCAGCGGCATTTCTTACATCGCAAAAATTCTTATCCCGGCGGCGTTTCCAAGCATTCTGACCGGGCTCAAGATCGGCTGGGCCTTCGCCTGGCGCACGCTGATCGCGGCCGAGCTTGTCTTCGGCGTATCGTCGGGTTCGGGCGGTCTCGGCTGGTACATTTACGAGAAGAAGAATCAGCTCGAAATTCCCGGCGTGTTCGCGGGGCTTCTTTCCGTCATCGTGATCGGCCTTCTCGTGGAGAATCTGATTTTCCGCGCGGTCGAAGCGCGCACCGTGCGGAAGTGGGGCATGCAGAGCTGACATCGGCGCGAATTCCAACTCAAACCTGAAAAACAGAGTCGAAAGATGAAGACGTACAAGATCGCCGCCATTCCCGGCGACGGCATCGGCAAGGAAGTAATCGCCGCCGGGATCGAAGTCTTGAACGCGCTCGCGAAGCGCGAAGGAAGATTCGCGTTCAAATTCGATCATTTCGATTGGGGCTCGGACTACTACAAGAAGCACGGCGTGATGATGCCGGAAGGAGGCCGAGAAGCGATCCGGAATCACGACGCGATTTTCTTCGGCGCGGTCGGCGCGCCGGATGTGCCGGATCACATCACCCTCTGGGGATTGCGGCTCGCGATCTGTCAGCCCTTCGATCAATACGCCAATGTACGTCCGACGCGCATCCTGCCGGGGATCACGAGCCCGCTCCGGAACGTAACCGGACCGGAACTGGACTGGGTGATCGTGCGCGAGAATTCCGAAGGCGAATATGCCGGCGTCGGCGGGCGCGTCCATAAAGGGCTGCCGGAGGAAGCGGCGACCGATGTGGCGCTGTTCACGCGGGCGGGCGTCGCGCGCATCATCCGTTTCGCGTTCAATCTTGCTCGCTCGCGGCCGCGGAAGCTGCTCACCATCGTCACCAAGTCGAATGCGCAACGCCACGGCATGGTGATGTGGGACGAGATCGCGCTCGAAGTCGCGGAGGAATTTCCCGACGTGAAATGGGACAAGATGCTGGTCGACGCGATGACCATGCGGATGACGCTCAAGCCGGAGACGCTCGACACGATCGTCGCGACGAATTTGCACGCCGACATTCTCTCTGATCTCGCGGCGGCGCTCGCGGGCTCTCTCGGTATTGCGCCGACGGCGAACATCAATCCAGAACGGAAATTCCCCTCGATGTTCGAGCCGATCCACGGCTCGGCCTTCGACATCACCGGAAAGGGGATCGCGAACCCGACGGGCACCTTCTGGACCGCTACGATGATGCTCGATCATCTCGGCGAGAAGGAAGCGGGCGCACGCTTGATGCGCGCGATCGAGCGCGTCACCGCCGACCGGAACCTGCATACGCCTGATTTGGGCGGCAAGGCGACGACGCGGCAGGTGACCGACGCCGTGATCAAGTCAATCGAAGGCGCGAACGAATAGAGGCCGTGACCGCGGCGCATCTCGCGGTGATCGGGTCTTCGCGCGAGCGCGTCGTGCTGAAGCCTGCTATACTGGATTTCTGACGTCCGCTCTCGGCAGCTTATCCAGATCCGGGTAGGTGCGCAGTAACTCCTGCACGTTGACGCCAGGATGTGCCTTGAGTTTTCCAATCACACAGCTCTTCACGTATTTCCGGCGTGCGCGCCATTTCAGTTTTTGGTCCTTTGCTTCCGCCTTGCATTCGGTGACCGACTGCCTGAGCAGCGCCTTCTCTTTCTGGGTGACCACCGCTGCGGCGGGTGACGGCATGAGCGCAACCCCGCTGAAAATTCCCGCGACGACGATTCCCGCAGATACGACTTTCACAAGCTGTGGCATTGCCGTGTTCCCCAAAGGCTGTTTGTCAGCGATTTAAGATCGTCTATGCGTCCGCAGCCAAAAGCAAGCCGCCTGTGCCGGCTTAATTGCACTTATCGATATCTCCCATCACAGAAATGATGTGATTGATGCTGCAATAGCGAAGAGACGCGGGAATGGTGCCGGCTGAGAGGATCGAACTCCCGACCTTCGGTTTACAAAACCGCTGCTCTACCGCTGAGCTAAGCCGGCGCGCCGTTTTCGGGCGGGCGAGAATTAGCACCTGACCGTTCAGGATAAAAGCTATCTGCTACCGAATTGCTACGATTCCGGGCCATTCTCCTGGCTATTCGCCATAAGGGGTTCGGCCAACCGTTCAATTTGTCAGGGCGGCCGATCGGGCTGGCGCGTGGCCGGAAAGAACCGGTTCCAGTTTTAGCGTGCGAACGAGTAACCCCAATTTCCGGGAATCGGAAGACAAGCCGAGCTCTTCCGGCGAGCGCGGTCTATCGATCCGGATCCGAATTTCGATTTCCTCTTTCGCTGCGATCCGTATCGGAACCGGCAGCAGAATTTCCTGCTCGCTTGAAGGCGTGCGAAGATCAAGCGCGCCGAGCGTCGTGCCGTTCAGCGAAACGTCTCCGGTCAGCGTTGGTTGGCCGAAGTGACCGGCGATCGCGAGCTTCAACAGGGAATTGGCGGGGATATCCTTTGTCGATGTCCACCGGATGATCGCTTCTTCGCCGTCTGTCCAGCGGCCGGCATCCTCAGGAAACGACCAGCCTGTCCAAACGACTTCCTCATCCGTCCGGAAATCGATCGGGGCCGATGCAATGTCGCGAGGCGCCCCCAGTGTGCGGATGTCGTGCAGAAAAATTCCGAGGGTGCGGGCATCCTTTGCACCCCACAAGGCCGCGGGAGAGCGGGGCCGTCGCAACCTGAAAAAAATTCTCAGACAATGCTTTCCACGTTCGCTGCGGGGGATGTCGAGAAGCAGCGCGTGAAACCGCGGTCCCTTCTTCCGCCATGAGATGCGCTTCACCATGTGGCGGCCGATAAAAATATCGATCGTATCGGCGTAGAGATCGATCACATGGAAACGGAACAGCAATTTTTCGCGCTCCGCCTTCGGGTCGTTCGGGAGGCGGATGAAGGCATATCGCCCGTCGCTCCAGCGCCCGCCAACTTCCGCGGAATGCCAGCCATGAACGAAATCTACTTCATAGAGGCCCGCTCCCGACGGGGCTCGCTTTTCGCTCTCCGTGTCCAGCCGCTCACGCAGGATCGCCGGTACCGCTTTCGATAACGGCAGACGGATCAGCGGAAGTCCGCTGCGCCGATATTTTTGCAAGGTCAGAATCGTCTTGCCGAGCTCAGATCTCGGCCCGCCGCTCATTCGCTTGCGCGCTTCGTAACGCTGAAAGAAATCGGATCGCCTGCCGAGTTTTTGAAAAACCTCTCCAGGCACCGGTATTTCGATCATCGATCGAGCGCGACGCAGCGCCTGGTAGAGGATTCGTCCGCATCCGAATTTTGCGGCCAGGTTGGTGACAGTGCTCCAATCGAAGGAATTTTCAAATCGCCGCAAAATGATCGCGAGATCCGCGAACCAGTCGAAGCGATCTTCCGGCGCCCATTCGCTGCCGTGCATCGCGATGTGGAAGAAAATAGTTTCGGGGCTCGGCCCCAGCGCCGCGTGTCCGGCGAATTTCGCCGGCCGTGCGGAGGCGAAGAAGTCGGAGGTCAGTTGCGGGCATCCGACTTCGCGCAGCGGACGCCAATGCAGGTCGATCACGTCGACTTCCGCGTCGCTGTTTCGGAACGTTGCGCCATGAAATTCACGGAAATGGAATTCGCTGAACCGGCGCACGTCGAAAGGAATGGAATACAATCCCGCCGTCAGGAGGCAATCGACGGCGTCTTTGGCGCGGTCATGCGGCACGAGAATGTCGCAATCGCCCATTTGGCGGACCGTGTAATCGCCCGTAACGACGCTCGCCATCGCGGCGCCCTTGAGAAGGAGCGTGGGGATTTCGGCTTTTGCCAACCGCTCGAGCGCTTGCAGGCATAAGCGAACGCGCAAATTGTTTGCGAGCCATGTATGCCGAGCGAATCCGCGCAGACGTTCCGCGGTCTGTTTGTCGTCGATAAGAGAGCCAATGTTCTGATGGATCAGCGGGAAAAGCCGGGAAGCGTTGTGGGGCGCGTCGTAAATTGTGTTTGTTGCGCACCATCGTTTGAAATAACGAATCGCATCTTGCGGCTCGTTGAGCGCGGCGCGCAACAGCAGGCGCTTGTCCCGGTCCTTGAGATTCATGGCAGCGCTTGCGAAACTCCAACTTAAAGGGGCGGGCTAGGGGAAAATTTCTTGCGGATTATGTTTTGGAATCAGGAATATGCGCCGTCCCTGGGAGGGGTGGAAATCTATACCCAAAATCTCGCACATAAACTAGCCGCGAAAGGCCACGACGTTCTGGTCGTCTCCAGCCATTCGAACGAATCTTTTGATCGCCATGCAATAATTGAGGGAATTCCAGTTCACCGCTTCCCGTTCTTCCAGGCTCTGACGTCACGGGATCATGCGGCGATTTTCGAGATCCAGAAGGAAGTTGCCGGCTTGCGGCAGCGTTTTCGTCCCGACCTCGTCCATATCAATTTCACCGATGCGAGCCCGTTTTTCTATCTGCGTACGAAGCCGAGGAAAGATGCGGCAGTTGTCGTGTTTCATAGCCCGCTCGATACCGCGCCGGGCGGGCTGCAGCTTGGAAAGACGCTGGCGGTGCAGGTCGGCCGGCTGATCGCTCCGTCCCGGTTTTTGGCAAGCCATCTGGAGGAAGTGCTGTCGCTTCCGGAAGGAAAAGTGGAGGTCATCCGGAACGGCGTGCATGAGGGGCGCTTTTTGAAAACGTATGAAGCGTCGTCAGCGGAGCCGGTTTTTGTCTTCGCCGGGCGGCTGGTGCGCGACAAAGGGGTGCAGGTTCTGATCGAGGCTTTCTCGAAGCTGACAGCACGCCACAAGGCGAAGCTCCGGATCGTCGGCGCGGGTCCGGAGCGCGCTCTGCTCGAAGAGCAAATTTCGCGAATGGGGCTGCGCGATATTATCGAATTTGCCGGGATGTTACCGCAGGAATCGCTCGCGCGCTGCATGGCGGAAGCCGCGGCCGTGGTCATCCCGTCCATTTTCAGCGATCCAGCGCCGCTTGTCGCGACAGAAGCGGCGCTTGCTGGCAAAGCCGTCATCGCCTCGAAGATTGGCGGGCTTCCTGAAATCGTGCTGCATGGAGAAACCGGCTTGCTGGTCGAACCGGGCGATGCGGGGCAACTGGCCGGGGTGATGGAAAAACTCCTTCTGGAACCCGAAACCGCGAAGCAATACGGAAAACGCGCGCGGGGGCGCGCGATCGCGGAATTTACGCTTACCGCGATGACCGAAAAATACGAGCGGCTCTATCAGGAATTGCTATCCGACAGCCTTGTCTAGCGCATCGAAATAAATTCGCTCATAGCGATCGGCGGTGTTTTCGAGCGAAAACTCGCGCAGGGCTCTCTCGCGGCCGTTCCTCCCCATGCGCGCGGCGAGCTGCGGATCGGCCAGCACCCGATCCAACGCCTGCGCCAGCGCCACAGGGTCGTCCGGCGGAACGATAATTCCGGTTTCTCCATCGGCCACGACTTCCGGCAATCCGCCCATCCGCGCTGCGATAACGGGAAGCGATGAAAGCGCCCCTTCGGCTGCGACCATGCCAAACAACTCTTCATGACGTGACGGAACGATCATCACGTGAGCCTTTGCCAACATATCGCGCCGTGTGTCGTCATCGACACGGCCAGCGAAGTGCACGGAATGTTGCAGATCCAATTGTTGAACGAGCGCCTCAAGGGCAGGACGCTCGGGCCCGTCGCCGATTACACTCAGCTTGGCTCCATGCTTTAATATCGCCATCGCTTGGATGGCGATGTCGACGCCTTTGTCTTTAACCAGCCTTCCGAGGAAAACCACCGTGGGTTCCGCGGCGCTTTTTTCCGGATGCGCGGCGAACAACGCATGAGGGATACCGGGAAAGACAATCGAAATCCTATTCAAGGGAAATCCAGTATGCCGCTCGATATTTCTCGCTGCAGCACGAGAAACTGCAACGACGGATTTGGCTTTTTCCAGGATTGTCGAAACGAGTCCCTCTATCGATGCGGGTTGGTCGAACAGCGCCGCCTGAAACGTCACCACAGTTTGAGATACCGAGTCTGCAAGCGTTCGAAAATGGAATAGCGGGGTCGGCCCGGTAAAATTGATGTGGACGATATCGGGTTGCAAATCCCGTTTCAGCGATTTTATCCGCCGGATAATCGCGGAAAATTGCTCCATGCCTTCTGCGCCGGGACCGCTTAGGGCCTGCAACGTTTTTCGGAACGGGAACCGATACACTGATACGCCGTCGATGACTTCAAATTCGCTTGTGTTCGACGGAATGCGATCCGCGACGACCGAGACTCGATGACCGCGGCTTATGAGAACAGCCGCAAGGCGTGCCGTGAAAAGTTCTACCCCGCCGATCATCGGCAGGTACGGCTCGTTCCAGAACAGGATATTTAATCTTCTTTCCGGCACGGGCGGCTTCATTCGGAAGTGCTGTTGGAATTCCGCTTTTGCCGCGTGACATCGCGGATGAAGGCGAGCAAATGCTCGTGATAGTCCCGTCTTTCCGTTCGCGTGTAGTTGGAATCGTGAATTCGCCGGCGTGCAAGCGTTTCGGCAAGGATTTCGCTGCGGAGAGACCGCTGAAGCGCGCGAGCATACCAGGGGCCGAATGCAACAGCATTCTTTTGGCCGCCGCCGAACAGGCCGAGACGATCGAAGGCGATTTTCCGGATGAGCATCCCCGAAGCCATGATACCTGGTTGCGATCCAGCCGGCAGACGGACCTTATCGCGCAATGTTTCCAACAGCTCCGGCGATATAAATTGTTCGGTATGGCAGAATACGGCTTCCAGTTCGGAATTCTCGCGCAAACGCGCGTACTGAAGTGCAGTCTTTTCTGGCAGCCAAATATCGTCATGGTCGAGAAAGGCGATGAATTCGGAAGAAGCGCGGGAAATCCCATTGTTGAGCGCAGCACCGACTCCGCTCCAATCCTGCCGCACGAGCCGTACGCGCCCGCCGAAGCCGCGTGCTATATCGGCGGTTCTATCCGTCGAACCGTCGTCCACGACGAGAATTTCGCTTAGCGCCAGCGTCTGCGCGAGGCAGCTCTCGACCGCTTCGGCAAGATAGTTCGCGCCGTTGCGGACAGCGATGATCCCAGAGACAGAAGGCGCGGTCATGGTCATCCTTCGAGAGTTCTCACGAAACGTTCAAAGGGATCGCGCATCGTGGACAAATCCGGAGAGGTGCGAAACTCATACACCGGAAGCGGAGCGACGATCCCGATGAGCTTTTCGAGCGTGGCCATCGGGTCGGAATAGTAGCGGGTCACCGTCACCGGCGTAATGGCGCGCAAGCCGGCAATCCGGGGCAGGGGGTGAAACGTCAGGGCATCATCGCAATGATGGCGAAGCAGGACGATGGCCTTCAGCGGCGCCTGGCGAGCGAAGAAATGATGCTTGTCCGCCGGCAGAATCTGCGAGGGCTTGTCGCGCCAGTAAAACCATTGCTTGCCGAACCACGGATCGAGGGCTTCGATCCGGGGAAGCATGTCTTCGCGGACCCTAATTGTGCAGTAGATCGAATGTGCGATCCGGTCGGGGCCGATAAATACGTGGTCATCTCCGATCAGCTTGAGCTTGCCGCCGGTTACGGAAAGCGAGGTCGAGGATTTCCCTGCCCCGCCAATGCCTGTGATCAGCACACCGGCCTTGCCGGCGCCGACAACAGCCCCGTGCGTCCAGAGATAAGGCGTCCGTTCCGACCACAGCCGCAGAAGCAACAGGAGCGGATAGGCGCCTTCGATTTTCCTTACCCGCTCTGCCGCCGCAGCCGCGTAGACGGCGGCACCGATGGCGATATCGAGCACGAAAAGAATCGCAAGCCCTTGTTCGTCGAATTCGGCGTGAATGCGCAGATCGCCATGTCTGACAGTTGTCGAGGTGTACGGTTCGGGAAGACCGAACGCTGACCAGCACTTTTGCAAGTGCGCAAGGCTTTCCGCATCTTGCATAACGCGAACGACAAGATCGGGTGTGGCTTCGCTTTTCTGCGCAACGAGCCCGAATTGCGGCACTAGCACCGCGTATAACGGCTCCGTCTGGCAGGACAACCGAACGGAAAACGGGCCGAGCTTCAGCGAAGCAGTATGATGAAAATTTTGCTTGGCGGACCGGTCGAAAAATTCGGCTGCGGCTACTGAAAGAGCATTAAGCAAGTCCGAATGGATGGACCCGGCCATGTCAGGCCTTTTTCGCGACCGGCCATTCGGTTTCGACGTCGTGGATCGGGTCGAGCAGCAGAAGCTCTTTCATGTCGCCGTACACTTCGAGCCATCCTGACTCCCAGGGCTTTTGTTGTCCGCTCGACGCTGGAATTTCGTCCCCGGTAGCAGCCGACTCGGCAAGAAGCCCATGTTCGAGAAACAGCCGCAGCAATTTCTCCACTTCTATTTTGACGACCTCCTCGGAAGCGAGGTATCGGGCGAGAAGCATCTGCTCGACGCGCGCGACAGTCGCGCCCGGCGAGATGGCCTCCCAGAAATCGACTGCGCTGCCACCGGCGGCGAAATACTGTCCCGTATCCAGATTGATCAGTGTCAATTCGGAATCGAAACTCTTCGCGATGATGCTCTTGCTCGCAACCGCATACGCCGACGCAGACATCGTCAAATTCCTTCCGGTTTGTTCTGTAAAATAAGATGGCAAGCTCGCTCGATGAAGGCGGCGCTTTCATCGCGCCGTGTAATTCAAGACGAGCCGCCCTCCGTCAACGTAAATAATCTCACCGGTTATATAAGCTGCGTCTGGCGAAGCCAAGAAGGCCACGACGCCCGCGATTTCTTCCGGCGTTCCGAAACGGCCGAGCGGGGTGCGGGCCGATACCCTACCCAGCGACTCTGTATTTCTCTCGGTCGCGACAGATCCGGGCCCGACCGCATTTACCCGAATACCATAAGGCGCAAGCGCAAGCGCGCTCGCACGGGTCAGCTGCAATAACGCACCCTTGGAAGCGCAATAGGCAGTGGCTTCCGGCATCGCGAGAACTGAATTGATCGAACCGATGTTGATGATCGTGCCTGGGGGATTGCCCTCGCAGGCCCGCTGCATCATTTGCCGCGCGCAAAGCTGGCTGAAATGAAAAGCGCCCAGCAGGTTCACTTTCAAGGCGTGCAAAAAATCCTCTTCGGTCAAGGCAAGAATATCGCCGCGACAGGGGACCGCTGCATTATTAACCAGAATGTCGACGTCAGCGTGTGTCTTCGGGAACCTGGCGATCGCGCTTTCAATCTGCGCTCGTTCGCCCACATCGCATTTGAGAAAGACAGCGCCGGATCCTAGTTTGCGCGCAGCGTCGGCACCTTTTTCGTCGATGTCGATGAGAGCAACCCGCGCCCCTTCGGAAATGAATCGCTCCGCGCAGGCGAACCCAATGCCGCGCGCAGCGCCGGTAATCACGGCAACCTTGTCGTGAAAACGCTTCTTGTCCATCGAAGTCGGGTTGATAGAGAATGTTTCTGGCCGGACACATATCATAGCCCGGGCCTTTTGAAAGCGCGCCGATGTTTGCCCGATTGCAGCGCATTTTTGATCGCGTCACGATCTTTCAAGGTCCCGGAGCGAGCGGGGAAATTCCCCGGATCATTTGGATTTTATGGCTGCAAGGATGGGCTGCGGCACCCGCCATCGTGCAGGCCAGTCTGAAGACTTGGCAAATGCACAATCCGGGTTGGACCATTCGTGCGCTTGAACGCGCCGTCCTGGACGATTTGCTTCGGGACGACGAATTGTTCTCGATTGTCGCCCGCAAGAATATCGAGCCGGAAGCCTTGGCTGACGTGGTTCGGATCGCTCTCTTGCGCCGTTATGGTGGAATATGGGCGGACAGCACCGTTTACTGCCTTCGGCCGCTCGATACATGGCTTGATGAAAACATGCGAAGCGGTTTCTTTGCGTTCGCCCGATTGGCGCCTGAGCGCGTTATTTCAAGCTGGTTTCTCGCCGCTAAGCCCGGCAATTATATCGTGGAGGCGTGGTACCGCCGGTGTCTTCTTTACTGGAGAAAACGCGAACAGCGTCACACCTATTTCTGGTTTCACGCATTATTTGATGAAGCAGTAAAAACCGACAGGCGCTTCCGGAAAATATGGGCTGAGACGCCCCAGGTATCCGCGGACGGTCCGCATTATTTTGTGCCTTATGCGGAAAAACTTGCTGCGCCAGTCTCCGATGCCGATCGTGACGTCCTTCAGGGCAAGCTCGTGCCGCTACTGAAGTTGACCCATAAGGGCGATCCGGAGCGATATGCAGAGAATTCTTGCTTTAATTATCTTCTTCGCCAAGCGTCACTCCGCCGCTGAACTTTCGCCGAAAACGTTTTAAACCTCGGTAAAGGCGACGCCGAGCCGCTCACCCAAGGCCCATTTAACCTCGCAGCGCCGCCGGAAAAGCGTGGAGCCGAAGACCAGCTCGAATGTTTGCGGTGCAGAAACAGAAGGAGGGATGCGCAGGCCCGCGCCCAGATTGGTCACATCGCAAATGACGCAATCGAGCTCATGCGCAGAATCCAGCGGGAGGATTCTCGCATGCTTGAGGACCTGGGTGCGCTTAATGCGTCTGCGATCGTTCGCGATCATGAACCGGCCTTCCCGGCGGGAACCGAATTTCATGCGAATGCTCGCCGCTTCCGCTTGCTGATTTGCTAATTCGTCTGCGGGAATCCGGGTCCATCACCAAATCAAACGACGTAAACGGCGGCTTACCACATTCTCGGAAAAACGGGAGCACCTCCGGATTTTCCAGCGAACACACGCCTTTACGGGATCATTCCGCCGCCGATTTCTTCTTGTTGACGATGTCGAGATAGCCTTCGCGGGTTTGCGGCAGCTTCCAGCCGAGCGCTTTCGCGGCGACCAGGGTGCGCAAGACCTGCGCGGTTCCGCCGCCGATCGTGAACATACGCACGTCGCGCGCCATGCGCTCGATCGGGAAATTGTTGGAATAGCCGCGTGCGCCGTAAAACTGCAGCGCGTCGTTCACGATCTTGATCGCGGATTCGGAGGCGAAGATTTTCGCCTGCGCCGCGAGTTCCGGGTCGGGGAAGGGGCTGCCGTTCGGCCCCCTGGAGCGTGCCGCCGTGTAAAGCATCAGGCGCGAGGCGGTGAGCGCCACCTGCATGTCGGCGAGCATCCACTGCAAGCCCTGGAATTCGGCAATCGGGCGGCCGAATTGCTCGCGCGTTTTGATCCATTCGAGCGCGTAGTCGAACGCACCTCCTGCGACACCGAGCGCGACCGTGCCCGCGCCGACGCGCTGGGAATTGTAGGCGTTCATCAAATCGAAAAAGCCGCGCTTGATGCCCGAGGGCGGCGCCAGCATCATCGAAGCAGGTACTTCGAGATTTTCGAAAGCAAGTTCGCCCTCCGGCATGCCGCGCAAGCCCATGGTCGGCTCGCGTTTCACGAATTTCAGGCCCTTGTCCTTATCGCGCACGGCGAGGAATCCGCCGATGCCGAGCGGACGGTTCTGCTCATCGAACACTTTCGCGAAGATGAGATGCAGCTTCGAAACGCCCGCGCCGGTGATCCAGTGCTTGCGGCCGTTGATGACGTAAGTGTCGCCGCGCTTGTCAGCGCGCGTCGTCATGTTGGTGGCGTCGCTCCCGGCATCGGGCTCGGTAATGCAGATCGCGGGCTTGTCGCCGGAGAGCACGAGTTCGGCGGCGAGTTTCTTTTGCGCTTCCGAGCCGTAATGCATCACGGCGGAGATCGCGCCCATGTTCGTTTCGACAACGATCCGAGAGGCGACGGTGCAGGCCTTGCCCAGCTCCTCGATCACCAGGACGGCATCGAGAAACGATGCGCCCTTGCCGCCGTATTCGCGCGGGATCGTCATGCCGAGAAAGCCTTCGGCGGTCATGGCCTCGACCACGTCCCAGGGATATTCGCCGGTGCGGTCGATCTCGATGCCGCGCTTGCGGACAACCGCATTCGCGAATTCGCGGGCGCGCTTTTGCAGGGCGAGTTCGGGTTCGCTCAAGCCGAGGTTCATGATGGTGCCGTCCAGTCCTAAATTCCCAGAAATTCGCGATAACGGCCAACCATCGCATGAAATGGCAACGGTTGCGATGCGCTAACCATAAGCCGAGGACGGCCAAGAACAGTAACGTTCGCACAGCGTTAGGATGGCAGAATACGCGGCTTGCAAGGAGTGACCGTGAACCGTTCGATCGCCGCCGTTGTGCTCGCCGCCGCGCTGATGTTGCCCGCGCGCGAGCTCGCGCGCGCGGATAACGAGCCCTTGTTGTGGCGGGACGGAACGATCACCTATCGCGATTGGGGACTTTATCGCCCGGGCGTGCCGGTCCTGATCGAGCGGCCGTATTTCTGCTGCTACGGCTATGGGCGGACGATCACGAAAAACGAGGGCGTTCCGGATTACTATCCGAGCAACAGCCACGATCCGTATTACTTCCCGAGCAATCAACGCGACCCGAACGCGTACAGGATGCGGCCGCCGATCCGGCCGGTACCGGCGGAGCCGTATTATCGCTCGTGGGGAGTCGGATCCGATTCAG
>JAJPHK010000139.1 GCA_021325315.1 Alphaproteobacteria bacterium | reverse complement strand
GTCCCGGGTGCGCGGCAGCGAGCCGCGCGCGCGGGCGCCGGACCTTTCCCCGCACCCAAGACGCCTCATGAGCGCGCCCCTCGGCGGGAAAGGGTGATAGGAATATAATCAAGTACGGAAAAGCTGTCAAGCGCCGGGAACTTCCGTTGAGGAAGCGAATTGGGTCCTGCCTCGAAGGTGCGCAAGTAGGTCGAAGCTGAACGCTTGTTCATTTGCGCGGAACTATCTACGCAATTTCGCCCTGTTCGCATTCGCCTGGCGTTAAGACATTACGGAAAGATAATCGTTGACCGCCCTATTGCCGACACCGGTTTCCGCGTTGATATGTCTCTAACAAAGGGGACGACCATGCCAGCACAATTCGGACGCAGCTTTCGTATCGGAGCGGGTACGCTTGCGAGCATTCTTGCGCTCACGACCGCCGCGCCGGGGAATTTCCCGCGTTTGATCTCCAGCGCGCAGGCGCAAGCGCCGGGGCCGACGCAGGAGCAAATCGACTTTGACGCTGCACTCGAAGGATACGGACATTGGGTGAGTCATCCGCGTCTTGGCGATGTGTGGGTGCCCGACAATGTTCCGCAGGACTGGCAGCCTTACCGGATCGGCCACTGGGTCTATACGGACGAGTGGGGCTGGTACTGGAATTCCGATGAGGACTTTGGCTGGGTGACCTATCACTACGGCCGCTGGTATTTCGACCGCGAACTCGGCTGGGTCTGGGTTCCGAACGACGAGTGGGGCCCGGCCTGGGTCAACTGGCGTCAAGGCGACGACTTTGTCGGATGGGCGCCGACGCCTCCGGAAGAGTTTGTCGAGGCCGACGAGGCGCCTGATAACTACATGTTCGTGCGGGCGGGTGATCTGCTCGCGCCGGAAGTCTATACCGTCTTCATCCCGTATAGCGAGCGACGCGTCTATTATGAGCGCAGCGTGATCGTAAACCGTACGATCATCTTCGCCGACCGGCGCGCCGCAGTGAATCCGGGCATTCCGCCTGCGTTCATCGCTTCGGCGAGCGGGCGGCCGTTTCACTACTCGCATGTCGCTCCGATCGTGCTTGCAGGGACTGTCGGGGTCGCCGGTGCCGTCATCTTGCGAAATAACTTCAGGGATCGCTCGCGCACGCGGATCGTGGTGCGTGAAACCGATCGCATCATTCGACCGGGCGAACGGTTTCAGCGGTTGCCTGCCCTGAACAAAGGCGAACGGGCCCGGTTCTGGAACAATAACGAATTCCGTGCCGCCCAGGGAGCGAGGCCGGTTTTGAATTTCAACGACCAGAGCGTTCAGCAGCGCCGCTATATCCGGACGAAAGGCGACGCCACGAAATTCGAGCAGCAGAAGCAGATCGAACAGCGAAGGATCGAATCGAAGCAGATCGAGCAGCAGAAGGACTTGCAGCAAAAGAGCCTGCAACAGAAGAATATTGAGCAGCGAAATCTGCAGCAACAGCAGAAAACCGAACAGCGGAATCTTCAGCAGCAGAAACAAGATGCCGAGCGCCGTCAGCGCGATGAGGAGCGCAAGCGGTCGGAAGACGCCAGGCGGCAGCAGAAGAGTATCGAGCAGAAGAATATTCAAGAGCGGAATCTTCAGCAGCAACAGCGGACATCGCCGCAACGAGATCAGCAGCAAAAATCAGAAGAGCGCAGGCGTGACTTCGAGCGTGAGCACAAAGGGTCCGAAGACAATAGGCGCAATATCGAGCGCAGGGACATGCAGCAAAGGAATATCGAACAGCGGAATACGCAGCAGCGGAATATGCAGGAGCGGAATATCCAGCAGAACACGCAGCGTCAGCAGATGCAGCAGCATCAGCAAATGCAGCAGCACTCGGCGCCGAGCGGCGGCCAGCGCCCGCAGCAGAACAACAAGCCGGCCGACAAAGATAAGCGAAACCAGTAATCAGGTACGGGGAGCCGCTTTCAGGCTCCCCAATTCGCGGCGCACCATTTCGATCACACTTTTCCAGTCACCGAATGCCGGCTGACGGAAAATCCGCGCGCTAGGATACCAAGGGCTGTCGCTGCGCTCGTCGAGCCAGCGGAAGTCCGGCAGGTATTTTGACAATAGCCAGAACGGAAAATTCAACGCGCCCGCGAGATGTGCGAGCGAAGTGCAAACAGAAAGCACGAGATCGGTTTGCGAAATGAGCGCCGCGGTGTCGGCGAAATCGGAAAGCTCCGCTCCGAAATGTTCAACATTCGGCTGACTTGCCAGAAAATCGAGATCGTCGGGAAGCATATCGCGCTGGACAACGATCCAGCGAAAACCGTCGTGGGCGAAGAGCGGCGCGAATTTCTCGAGCGGAATCGAGCGGATAGTATTTTCCTCGTTGCCCGGACTGCCTGAGCACGCGATGGCGATCGCCGGTTTTTCCCCACGCGAAAAACGCGTGCGCCATTTCTCAATATTCCCGGACGGCACACGTAAATAAGGGACGTTCGCCGGAATAGTCGTAATTTCGGTTTTAAAGGCTAGCGGAAGACTCATAATCGGGCAGTGCAGATCGAAGGCTGGCAGGCTTTCGCCGCGAGCAACCAAGACTGAAACGCCATCCAGGGTCGTCATGAGCGATTTCAGCGCGGGCTGCACTTCGAGCACAACGCTTGCGCCCATTTCCGCGAGCAATGGAACGTAGCGAACGAATTGCAGCGTGTCGCCAAAGCCCTGCTCGGCGTGAATGAGAACGGTCTTGCCCGCCACAGATTCCTGGCCGTGCCAAAGCGGTGCAGAAAAATTCCGGTTGTCGTGGCCTGGCCGCTTCAGCCGCCACTCGTATTTTTTCCAGCCCTCGCGGTAGTCCCCGCGTATCAAGCGAAGCAGGCTTTCGTTCCAGTGAATATCGGTATCGTCCGGGGATAGCTCCGCCGCGCGGATATATGCGGTGAGCGCTTCGTCGAAGCGCCGCATCTCCTGCAGCACATGGGCGCGGTTGTAATGCGCCTTTGCATGCGACGGATCCAATTCGATGACGCGGTCGAAATTCGCGAGCGCTTCCTCGTGACGACCAAGCCGCTGCTGGGAGACCCCGCGGTTGAGCAGTGCTGGCACATAACCGGGCTTCAGCATCAACGCCCGATTGAAATATTCGATGGCTTCATCATCACGTTTTAGCCGCTGAAGCACGACGCCATAGTTGGAGGTGACTTCCGCAGAAGCCGTGTTGGATTTCATCGCGGCGCCAATACATTGCAGCGCTTCGGAGAGTTCACCGCGCGCCAGATGGATGGAGCCGAGCTGATGCAATGCTTGCCAATGTTTGGGCTCGCTTTGAATAATGGCGCGATACAGCGTTTCGGCTTCCGCCAACCGCCCCTGACGTTGGGCGTTGGCCGCCGCCAGCAGTTCGGCTGAGGAACTCTGCGGTAATTTTTTTTGTACTTTCGGCGCGGGCATGTGGTCTCGGCGCGAATCGGATCGGCCCTTGAAAATACCTCATCCCGGCCGATCAAACCGTTGAAAAGGCGAGCAAACAGGCCCATATCGGCCTTGCTTAGCCCCGGTGCGTGGGCTAATGGCTAGGCCACTTTCGAATTATTCGCAGTTGCGGGTCGAAAGGCGCCTGTGCGGCAACAACGCGCCGGGGCCAACCGCTCGCGCGAGGCACTAATGGACGCGCTGCTCCAGGATTACCTGCCGGTCGTCATCTTTATCGGCGTGGCTTTGTTTATCGGGCTCGCGCTTCTGATTTCGCCGTTTCTGCTCGCGTTCTCGAAGCCCGACCCCGAAAAGCTTTCCGCCTATGAATGCGGCTTCAACGCGTTCGACGACGCGCGCATGAAATTCGACGTGCGGTTCTATCTCGTCGCGATCCTGTTCATCATCTTCGATCTGGAAGTTGCATTCTTGTTTCCTTGGGCGATTACCTTCGGAGAACTGGGCGCGCTCGGCTTCTGGTCGATGATGGTGTTTCTCGCCGTGCTTACGATCGGCTTCATCTACGAGTGGCGCAAAGGAGCGTTGGATTGGGATTGATGACTCCGAGCAAGCAGATCATTGATCCGCGCACGGGGAGCGCCGTCGCGGAGAAGGATCCGTTTTTCACCGGCTTGAGCGATGAGCTTGGTGACAAAGGCTTTCTCGTCACTACGACCGACGACCTGATCAACTGGGCGCGTACGGGCTCGTTGATGTGGATGACCTTCGGGCTTGCCTGTTGTGCGGTCGAGATGATGCAGATGTCGATGCCGCGTTACGATGTTGAGCGCTTCGGTTTCGCGCCGCGCGCATCGCCGCGCCAGTCGGACGTGATGATCGTCGCCGGCACGCTCACCAACAAAATGGCGCCGGCGCTCCGCAAGGTTTACGACCAGATGCCGGAGCCGCGTTATGTGATCTCGATGGGATCCTGCGCGAATGGCGGCGGCTACTATCACTATTCCTATTCCGTCGTGCGCGGCTGCGATCGCATCGTACCGGTCGACATTTACGTACCGGGCTGCCCGCCGACCGCGGAAGCGCTCCTGTATGGCGTCCTCCTGCTGCAACGAAAAATCCGTCGCACCGGCACGATCGAGCGTTGAGGATGACGGCGATGGAAGAGAAGCTCCGCGAGATCGGCGAGCATGTTGCCCGCGCGCTTCCGAAAGCGGTGACGGGCTTTGATATCAAGCTCGGCGAGTTGACGATCGACGCCAACGCCGAAGCGATCGAGGACGTCGCGCGCTTCCTCTGTCACGATCCGCGATGCTGGTTTTGGAGCATCATCGACGTTTGCGGCGTCGACTGGCCGCAGCGGGAAAAGCGTTTCGACGTCGTTTATCACCTGCTTTCGCCAAAGCACAATATGCGCGTGCGCGTGAAGGTGCAGACGGACGAGGCGACGCCGGTGCCTTCGATCTGCGGCGTCTATCCGGGCGCAAACTGGTTCGAGCGTGAGGCTTACGATCTTTACGGCATCCTGTTCACGGGGCATCCGGAGCTGCGGCGGTTGCTCACCGATTACGGTTTCGACGGTCATCCGCTGCGCAAGGATTTTCCGCTCACGGGTTTCGTTGAGGTTCGCTACGACGACGAGCAGAAGCGGGTCGTTTACGAACCCGTGAAGCTCACGCAGGAATTCCGGAATTTCGATTTTCTCTCGCCGTGGGAAGGCGCGGATTACATCCTTCCGGGCGACGAGAAGAAGAGCAACGGAAAGGGCGCAGCATGAAAGCAAGCTTGCGGCCAGGTCTGACGCGCACGTTTTCGTTCAAGGTGCCGGCGAACAAAACCGTGCCGCATCTTTACCCGGAGGCGAAGAGCTTCGTCGCCATGCCGGAAGTGTTCGCGACCGGCTTCATGGTCGGCCTGTTCGAATGGGTGTGCCTGGAATTGCTTGCGGAGCATCTCGATGAAGGCGAGGGAAGCCTGGGCACGCATGTGGATTTTTCGCATGACGCCGCGACGCCTCCGGGTATGACGATCACGGTGAACGCGAAGATTATCGCGGTCGAGGGGCCGAAGGTGCGCTTCGAGGTTTCGGGATACGATGGCGTCGAGAAAATTGGCGGCGGGGAACATGAACGCTTCGTCGTGAAATGGGACAAATTCAACAAGCGTGTCGCCGACAAGCGGGCGAAAGCGTTGGCGGGAGCTGCGTGATGGCTGAAGCTGGCTCGCTCCGCAATTTCCAGATCAATTTCGGGCCGCAGCATCCGGCGGCGCACGGTGTGCTGCGCCTCGTACTCGAGCTCGACGGCGAGGTGGTGGAGCGCGTCGATCCGCATATCGGGTTACTTCACCGCGGCACCGAGAAGCTGATCGAGGCGAAGACCTACTTGCAAGCCGTGCCGTATTTCGACCGGCTCGATTATGTCGCGCCGATGAATCAGGAGCATGCTTTTTGCCTCGCGGTCGAGAAGTTGCTGCAAATCGAAGTGCCGAAGCGTGCACAGCTTATTCGAGTTCTTTATTCCGAAATCGGCCGCTTGCTCTCGCATCTTCTCAACGTCACCACGCAGGCGATGGACGTCGGTGCGCTTACGCCGCCGCTCTGGGGCTTCGAAGAACGCGAAAAGCTCATGGTGTTTTACGAGCGCGCTTCGGGCTCGCGCATGCATGCGGCCTATTTCCGGCCGGGAGGTGTGCATCAGGATCTTCCGCCGAAGCTCATCGAAGACATCGGCGACTTTTGCGATCCGTTCCTGAAAGTATGCGATGATCTCGAACGCTTGTTATCCGACAATCGTATCTTCAAGCAGCGCAACGTGGATATCGCCACCGTCAAACTCGAAGATGCCTGGGCGTGGGGCTTCTCCGGCGTGATGGTGCGCGGCTCGGGCGCGGCGTGGGATTTGCGCCGCGCGCAGCCTTACGAGTGCTACAGCGAGCTCGAATTCGATATCCCCGTCGGCAAGAACGGCGACTGTTACGACCGCTATCACGTCCGTATGGAAGAGATGCGGCAGTCGACGAAGATCATGAAACAGTGCGTCGAACGGCTGAAGAAAGAGCCGGGGCCGGTGGCGTTTCAGGACAACAAGATCGTGCCGCCGAAGCGCGCGCAGATGAAGCGCTCGATGGAAGCGCTGATCCATCACTTCAAGCTCTACACCGAGGGCTATCACGTGCCGGCCGGCGAAGTATATGCGGCGGTCGAGGCGCCGAAGGGCGAGTTCGGCGTCTACCTCGTCGCCGACGGCACCAACAAGCCGTATCGCTGCAAGATCCGCGCGCCGGGATTTGCGCATCTGCAGGCGATGGATTTCCTCTGCCGCGGCTACATGCTTGCGGACGTGTCGGCCATTCTTGGTTCGCTCGACATCGTGTTCGGGGAGGTTGACCGCTAATGGCAGTGCGCCGCCTTGCAGAAAAACAGCCCAAGAGCTTCGCCTTCTCGAACGAGAACTTGGCGTGGGCGGAGCGCGAGATCAAAAAATATCCGGAGGGCCGTCAGGCTTCCGCTGTGATCCCGCTTCTCTGGAAAGCGCAGGAGCAGGAAGGCTGGGTGACGGAGCCTGCGATCCGCGTAATCGCGGATATGCTTGGCATGGCCCATATCCGCGTGCTGGAAGTCGCAACCTTTTACACAATGTTCAACTTGGAGCCGGTCGGGAAGTATCTTATCCAGCTTTGTGGGACCACGCCTTGCATGCTGCGCGGCGCGGAGGAGCTGAAGAAAGTCTGCCGCCGCCGGATTGGCGAGCAGGAACAGGTCACCAAGGACGGAAAATTCTCGTGGCGCGAAGTCGAATGCCTCGGAGCCTGCGTCAACGCGCCCATGGTGCAGATCAATTACGATTATTACGAAGATCTGACGCCGGAGAGCTTCGAGAAAATCCTCGATGCGCTCGCTGCCGGAAAAGAGCCGAAGCCCGGCCCGCAGATTGACCGGCAGTTTTCCGCGCCGGTCGGCGGGCCGACAACCTTAAAGACGGTGGGAAAATAACATGCTCGCCGACAAGGATCGCATTTTCCAGAATCTCTACGGCCTGCATGACTGGGGCCTAAAGGGCGCGCGCGAGCGCGGTGCCTGGGACGGCACCAAGGCCATTCTCGAAAAAGGCCGCGACTGGATCATCAATGAGATGAAAGCGTCGGGGCTGCGCGGCCGCGGCGGCGCGGGATTCCCGACCGGCATGAAGTGGTCGTTCATGCCGAAGGAATACAAGGACGGGCGGCCCGGCTATCTCGTGGTGAACGCCGACGAATCCGAGCCCGGCACCTGCAAGGACCGGGAGATCATGCGGCACGATCCGCACCTCCTGATCGAGGGCTGCTTGATCGCGGGCTTCGCGATGGGGGCGAGCGCCGGTTACATCTATATCCGCGGCGAATATGTACGCGAGCGCGAGCGGCTGCAGGCGGCGATCGATCAGGCTTACGACGCGAAGCTCATCGGCCAGAAAAACATCCACGGCTATCCGTTCGAGCTTTACGTCCATCATGGCGCGGGCGCCTATATCTGCGGCGAGGAAACCGCGCTGCTTGAGAGCCTGGAAGGCAAGAAGGGGATGCCGCGGCTGAAGCCGCCATTTCCGGCGAATGTCGGTCTCTATGGCTGCCCGACGACGGTGAACAACGTGGAGTCGATTGCGGTCGCGCCCGACATCCTGCGCCGGGGTGCCGCGTGGTTCGCGGGCTTCGGCCGTCCGAACAATTTCGGCACGAAGCTTTTCTGCATCTCCGGCCATGTCAACAAGCCGTGCAATGTCGAAGAGGCGATGAGCATTCCCTTCCGCGAGTTGATCGAAACTCATGCCGGCGGTATTCGCGGCGGCTGGGACAATTTGCTCGCGGTGATTCCCGGCGGCTCGTCAGTGCCCGTCGTGCCGGCGCATCAGATCATCGACTGCCCGATGGATTTCGACGCGCTCAAGGATTTGAAGTCAGGCCTCGGCACCGCCGCTGTGATCGTGATGGACAAGTCCACCGATATCGTGAATGCGATCGCGCGCATCTCCTATTTCTACAAGCACGAGTCCTGCGGCCAGTGCACGCCCTGCCGCGAGGGCACCGGTTGGATGTGGCGGGTACTCACGCGCATGGTCGAAGGACGTGCGCAGAAGCGCGAAATCGATCAGTTGCTCGAAGTCGCGGGGCAGGTTGAGGGTCACACGATTTGCGCCCTCGGCGACGCGGCGGCGTGGCCGGTGCAGGGCTTGATCCGCCATTTCCGCGGCGAAATCGAAAAGCGCATCGATCAATATGCGGCCAATCCGCATAGCGAGCCGGTGCGTATGGCGGCGGAGTAGCGAGATGGCCGCAAAGATTCCGCCGACCCCGTGGTACGCAAAATTCGGAAACGCCGCGCAGATCGCGTCGGCGGTCGTCGCCATCTTCGGGTTTGCCGCCATCCTCTTCCAGATCAACGAGCTGCGCTCGAACAGCCGCGCCACGAGCGCACGCCAGACCTATCTCGGCTACATGGACATGGCGTTCAAGAATCCGAGCTTCGCCGAGCCCGACATGCAAAAGATCCGCGCGGCCGGGAACGACGAGCGTATACGCTACGAAATGTTCGTGAACTATTTTCTTTACGCTTGCGAAGAAGCGATGATTTCGCTCGACGCAAAGAAAGCGTGGCATGATGCTTGCGAATACGATCTGAAATTCCATCTCGCTTTTCTGTGCGAGAAACTGAAGGACGAACCCGATTATCTCGCGACCTATAACCGCGTCACGCAGGAGCTCGTGAAATCCGCGATGGCGCGTTACGGCGTTGCGGCGCCCGACTGCAAAATGAGAAAGAGCTAGGCGATGGCAAAGCTCATCGTTGACGGAACCGAGATCGACGTCCCGCCGGAATACACGCTCTTGCAGGCATGCGAGGCGGCGGGCGCGGAGATTCCGCGTTTCTGCTTCCACGAGCGCTTGTCGATCGCGGGCAACTGCCGCATGTGTCTGGTCGAAGTGAAAGGTTCGCCGAAGCCGGTCGCTTCCTGTGCGTGGGCAGTGAAGGATTGCCGCCCCGGCCCGAACGGCGAACCGCCGGTCGTCAACACCAAGACGGCGATGGTGAAGAAGGCGCGCGAAGGCGTGATGGAATTCCTGCTCATCAACCATCCGCTCGATTGCCCTATTTGCGATCAGGGCGGCGAGTGCGACCTGCAGGACCAGGCGATGGCCTACGGCGTCGACTCGTCGCGCTATGAGGAGAACAAGCGCGCGGTCGAAGACAAATATATCGGCCCGCTTGTGAAGACCTTCATGACCCGCTGCATCCAGTGCACGCGTTGCATTCGCTTTGCGAGCGAGGTCGCGGGCGTGCCGGAACTCGGCGCGATCGGCCGCGGCGAGGACATGGAGATCACGACTTACCTCGAGCACGCGATGACGTCGGAATTACAAGGTAACGTCATCGACCTTTGCCCGGTCGGCGCGCTCACCTCGAAGCCTTACGCGTTCCAGGCGCGGCCTTGGGAGCTGATCAAGACGGAGTCGGTCGACGTGATGGACGCTGTCGGCTCGAACATTCGCGTCGACACGCGCGGGCGAGAGGTGCTGCGTGTGTTGCCGAGGCTCAACGAAGATATCAACGAAGAATGGATTTCCGACAAGACGCGTTTCATCTGGGACGGCCTGCGGACGCAGCGTCTTGACCAGCCCTATGTACGCGAACGCGGGAAACTTCGTCCTGCGACTTGGAACGAGGCTTTCGCGGCGATCGCGAAGAAAGTGAAGGGTGTGAAGCCTGAAAAAATTGGCGCGATTGTCGGCGATCTCGCCTCAGTCGAGGAGGTTTTCGCACTCAAGGATTTGATCGAGAAACTCGGCTCGCCGCATATCGATTGCCGGCAGGACGGCGTGCAGATCGATCCATCGCTTGGGCGTGCAGGCTACATCTTCAATGCGACTATCGCCGGTATCGACGAAGCCGACAGCATCATGATCGTCGGCTCGAATCCGCGCCGGGAGGCGCCGATCCTGAACGCGCGCATTCGCAAGCGCTGGCGCGCGGGCGGAGTGAAGATCGGCGTGATTGGAGAGCGGGCCAACCTTACCTATGACTACGAATATCTCGGCACGGGGCCGGAATCGCTCGCTAACTTCAAGCCGGGGCGCGACAAGACGAAGAAACCGCTCTGGATCATCGGGCAGGGGGCGCTTGCCCGGAAGGACGGCACGAGCGTCCTTGCGGCGTTTATGAAGGCCGCGATTTCGGCAGGCGCGCTCTCGGACGGATGGAACGGCATTTCGATGCTGCACACCGCAGCCTCGCGCGTCGGCGCGCTCGATGTCGGCGCGGTGCCGGGTGAAGGCGGGATGACCGTAGAGGAAATGGCGAAGAAGGATGCGCTGGGCGTTCTCTTCCTGCTTGGCGCCGACGAGATCGAAGTCGAGAAGGGCGCTTTCGCCGTTTACATCGGCACCCATGGCGATCGCGGGGCGCATCGCGCCGACGTGATCCTGCCGGGTGCGGCTTACACAGAAAAATCCGGCATTTACGTCAACACCGAAGGCCGCCCGCAGCTCGCGAACCGTGCCGCGTTCCCGCCGGGTGACGCACGTGAAGACTGGGCGATTCTGCGCGCGCTTTCGGAGCAGCTTGAAGCAAAGCTCGGGTATGATTCGCTCGCCGAGCTTCGCCGCGCGATGATGCAGAAGCACCCGCATCTCGGAAAGATCGGGCAAATCGAGCGCGCCGATGCAAGCGCGCTCGAGAAAATCGCGAAGCTTGCCGGCAATGTGGATAAAACGGCCTTCGCGTCGCCGATCACTGAATTTTACCTGACCAATCCAATTGCGCGCGCATCCGCCGTCATGGCCGAGTGCGCAGCGCTCGCGGCGCAGCGGCCGCTGCAAGCGGCGGAGTGACACGATGGACTTCGCTTCACTCTGGACAAATTACATCTGGCCGCTCGGCGTGATCGTCGTGCAGAGCGTCGTGCTCCTCGTCGCGCTCTTGATCTTCATCGCCTATATTCTGCTTGCCGATCGCAAGATCTGGGCGGCGGTGCAAATGCGGCGCGGGCCGAATGTCGTCGGGCCATGGGGGCTGCTGCAATCCTTCGCCGATCTCCTCAAATTCGTGCTGAAGGAGCCGGTCATTCCGTCCGGCGCGAACAAAGGCGTTTTTTTGCTCGCGCCGCTCGTGACTTGCGTGCTGGCGCTCTCCGCCTGGGCGGTGATTCCGCTCACGAAGGGCTGGTCGATCGCCGACATCAATGTCGGCGTTCTTTATCTCTTCGCGATCTCGTCGCTGATGGTGTACGGCGTGATCATGGCGGGCTGGGCGTCGAACTCGAAATATCCATTCCTCGCCGCACTTCGTTCCGCAGCACAGATGGTCTCCTACGAGGTCTCGATTGGCTTCGTGATCATCACCGTGTTGATGTGCGCGGGTTCGCTTAATCTCACCAAGGTCGTAGAAGCGCAGAATGGCCCGTACGGGCTTTTCCAGTGGTATTGGCTGCCGTTGTTGCCGATGTTCGTGGTCTTCTTCGTGTCGGCGCTTGCGGAGACGAACCGGCCGCCGTTCGATCTAGTCGAGGCGGAATCCGAGCTCGTCGCCGGTTTCATGGTCGAGTATTCGTCGACGCCGTATCTCCTGTTCATGCTCGGCGAGTATGTGGCGATCATGACCATGTGCGCGCTTGCAACGATCATGTTTCTCGGCGGCTGGCTGCCGCCGTTTCCGGTCGTTCCCTTCACCTGGGTGCCGGGCGTGATCTGGTTTGTGCTGAAGCTTTCCTTCATGTTTTTCCTGTTCGCCATGGCGAAAGCGATCGTTCCGCGTTATCGCTATGATCAGTTGATGCGGCTCGGCTGGAAGGTGTTCCTGCCGATTTCGCTCATCATGGTGGTCGCGGTCGCGAGCGTGTTGTATTTCACCGGCCTGGCACCGCAGTGAGGAAGCGATGAAACTCGATTTCAACGCGCGCGGGCTTCTTCTCCTCGAATTTATCTCGGGGTTCTTCCTCGCGATGCGCTATTTCTTCGCACCCAAATCGACGCTGAATTATCCGTTCGAAAAAGGCATGGTTTCGCCGCGCTTCCGGGGCGAACATGCGCTGCGCCGCTATCCGAACGGTGAGGAGCGCTGCATCGCCTGCAAGCTGTGTGAGGCGATCTGCCCCGCGCAGGCGATCACCATCGAAGCGGGCCCGCGGCGGAACGATGGCACGCGGCGGACGACGCGCTACGACATCGACATGGTGAAATGCATCTACTGCGGCTTTTGCCAGGAGGCCTGCCCCGTAGACGCGATCGTCGAGGGGCCGAATTTCGAATTCTCGACCGAAACGCGGGAAGAACTCTATTACGATAAAGAGAGGCTGCTCGCGAATGGCGATCGCTGGGAGCGTGAGATCGCGAAGAATATCGCGCTCGACGCGCCGTATCGGTGAGCGCGCCATGAACTTCTCCGCCGTGTTCTTCTATCTCTTTTCCGCGGTCATGCTCGGCTCGGCCTTCATGGTCATTGCCTCGCGCAATCCGGTACATTCGGTACTGTTTCTCATTCTTACCTTCGTGAATGCAGCAGGGTTGTTCGTGCTGGCCGGCGCCGAATTCCTGGCGCTGATTCTGATCGTCGTCTATGTCGGTGCTGTCGCCGTGCTGTTCCTGTTCGTCGTCATGATGCTCGACGTCGATTTTGCCGAGTTGCGGCAGGGCTTCCTGCAATATCTGCCTGCGGGCGTGATCGTCGGGCTGATCTTTCTCGTGGAGCTTTTGCTTGTCGTGGGGGCCTGGGTCGCGGGACCGGGGATTGCGAACGCCGTGAAGGCGCCGATACCGCCCGTGGCGCAAGTGACGAACACGCAGGCGATCGGCCGCGTGCTCTACACTACTTATGTCCACTATTTTGAGCTGGCGGGTATCGTGCTGCTCGTCGCGATGATCGGCGCGATTGTGCTCACGCTGCAGCACCGGAAGAACGTGCAGAGGCAGAACATTTCCGCGCAGAATGCGCGCAGCAAAAAGACCGCGCTCGAAATCCGCAAGGTACGTCCGGGGCAGGGGATCTGAGATGACGATCGGTCTTTCGCATTATCTCATCGTCGCGGCGATCCTGTTCACGCTCGGCATCCTGGGCATTTTCCTCAACCGGAAGAACGTGATCGTCATTCTGATGTCGATCGAGCTCATTTTGCTCTCGGTGAACATCAACCTCGTTTCGTTTTCGGCGTTTCTCGGGGACATTATCGGGCAGATTTACGCGTTGATCGTTCTCACCGTTGCCGCGGCGGAAGCCGCGATCGGGCTTGCCATTCTTGTCGTGTTCTACCGGAACCGCGGATCGATCGCGGTCGAAGACATCAATGCGATGAAGGGCTGAGATGTATCAGGCAATCGTCTTCCTGCCTTTGATAGGCTTCCTGATCGCAGGTGCGATTTCGCTGATCGGCGCGCGCGGGCGAAACCCCGGTGGGCTGTCGGACAGCCACGACTCGGGCCATCATCATGCGCCCTCCGTATCGGGTGGGGCGGTCATTCATCATGAACATCACGAAGACGATCACGCACCGCAAGAACCCGCGGCCTGGGGATCGCGTCCGGCGGAGATCGGGACGACCGGCCTTTTGATGATCTCGGCGATCCTCTCCTGGGTCGCGCTGTTCTACGTCGCCTTCCAGGGCCACGACACGCGCGTTCCGCTTATGACCTGGATTGCGGCGGGCGACCTCAAGGTCGAATGGGCGCTCCGGATCGACACAATGACGGCGGTGATGTTCGTTGTCGTGAACTCGGTCTCTGCGCTCGTGCATCTCTATTCGATCGGATACATGAACGAGGATCCGTATCGCCCGCGCTTCTTCGCTTACCTGTCGCTCTTCACCTTCGCGATGCTGATGCTGGTGACGGCCGACAACCTCGTTCAGCTCTTCTTCGGCTGGGAGGGCGTGGGGCTCGCGAGCTATTTGCTCATCGGTTTTTGGTACCACAAGCCCGAGGCGAACGCGGCCGCGATCAAGGCTTTCATCGTGAACCGCGTGGGCGATTTCGGTTTTGCGCTTGGCATCTTCGCCGTGTTCGCGATGACCGGCGCGGTCGGGTTTGAGACCATCTTTGCATCTGCAAAGTCGCTTGCCGGTCAGCACATCACGATCTTCGGCCACGCCTACGACGCCCTGACCGTGATTTGCCTACTCCTGTTCATGGGCGCGATGGGCAAGTCCGCGCAGTTTCTGCTGCACACTTGGCTCCCGGACGCGATGGAAGGCCCGACGCCGGTCTCCGCACTCATTCACGCGGCGACGATGGTGACCGCAGGCGTGTTCATGGTTGCACGGCTTTCGCCGCTTTTCGAACTTTCGCCGACGGCGCTCACCTTTGTGACTTTCATCGGCGCGACAACGGCGTTTTTCGCCGCCACGATCGGCCTCGTACAGAACGACATCAAGCGCGTCGTCGCGTATTCGACATGCTCGCAGCTCGGCTACATGTTCGTCGCCATGGGCGTCGGCGCGTATTCCGTCGGCATGTTTCATCTTTTTACGCATGCCGCGTTCAAGGCGCTCCTGTTCTTAGGCTCCGGCTCCGTGATTCACGCGATGCATCACGAGCAGGACATGCGGAAGATGGGCGGGCTGCGTACGAAGATTCCGTTCACCTACTGGATGATGGTGATCGGAACGCTTGCGCTTACCGGTTTTCCCTTCACGGCGGGTTATTATTCGAAGGACGCCATCATCGAAGCCGCAGCCGCGGGTCACGGAACGATTGCCGAATATGCGTTCTGGCTCACGGTCCTCGCGGCAGGGCTTACCTCGTTCTATAGCTGGCGGCTCATTTTCATGACGTTCCACGGCGAGACCCGTGCGGATCATCACACTTATGAACATGCGCATGAATCGCCGCTGGTGATGCTTGTTCCGCTTGCATTCCTCGCACTCGGTGCGATCGTGCTTGGCTTCGCCTTCGCCGGCGTGTTCACCCACGCGCATGACGTCGAAGGCTTCTTCCGCGAATCTCTATTCTCCGCGAACGCGAACAAAATCCTCGAAGAGATGCATCACATCCCGGCCTGGGCGGCATACATCCCGACGGCGATGATGGCGCTCGGTTTCGCGGTCGCGTGGTGGTTCTACATCGCGGATCCAAAACTTCCTCGGGGACTCGCCGAACAGAACCCGCTTCTCTATCAGTTCCTTCTGAACAAGTGGTATTTCGACGAGATCTACGATTTCATCTTCGTGCGGCCGGCGAAGTGGCTCGGCCGCTTCCTCTAGAAGAAGGGCGACGGCTGGCTGATCGACGGCTTCGGGCCGGACGGCGTGTCGGCGCGCGTGATTGACGTCACCCGCCGTGTCGTGCTGCTGCAAACCGGCTATCTCTATCACTATGCCTTCGTGATGCTGATCGGTGTCGCGGCGCTCATCACCTGGTTCATGGTCAGGGGAGTGACGGGATGAGCACGTTCCCTGTTCTTTCGCTCACGATCTTTTTGCCGCTGGTTGGCGCGTTGTTCATCCTCTTCCTGCGCGGCGATGATGAGGCGGTGAAACGGAACGCACGCTGGGTCGCACTCTGGACGACGCTGATCACGTTTATCGTCTCGATTTTCCTGGTCACCGGTTTCGATCGCGCTATCCCCGATTTCCAGTTCGTCGAAGACCATCCGTGGCTTGGCGGCGTGATCCGCTATCATCTCGGCGTCGACGGAATTTCGCTTCCGTTCGTGATGCTGACGACGATGATCATGCCGATTTCGATCCTCGCGAGCTTCCGCTCAGTCGAGATGCGCGTGAAGGAGTACATGATCGCGTTTCTGGTTCTGGAAACGCTGATGGTCGGCACATTCGCGGCGCTCGATCTCGTTCTCTTTTACGTTTTCTTCGAAGGCGGCCTGATCCCGATGTTCCTGATTATCGGCATTTGGGGCGGCAAACGCCGCGTTTATGCGAGCTTCAGTTCTTCCTCTATACGCTCCTGGGCTCGGTCCTGATGCTTCTCGCCATCATGGCGATGTATTTGGAGGCGGGGACGACCGATATCGCGAAGCTCTTGACGCACGATTTCCCGCGGGTCTGGCAGCCGTGGCTGTTCCTCGCGTTTCTCGCGTCGTTCTCGGTGAAGCTGCCGATGTGGCCGGTGCACACGTGGCTTCCGGATGCGCATGTGGAAGCGCCGACGGCGGGCTCCGTGATCCTCGCGGCGATCCTGCTGAAGATGGGCGGCTACGGTTTCCTGCGCTTCAGCCTGCCGATGTTCCCGCATGGTTCGGAGATGTTCGCGCCGCTGATGTTTACGCTTTCCGTAGTTGCGATCGTCTACACGTCGCTCGTCGCGATGATGCAGGAGGATATGAAGAAGCTGATCGCATATTCCTCCGTCGCGCATATGGGCTTTGTCACGCTTGGCATGTTCTCGCTTTCGCGCGAAGGATTGCAGGGTGCGGTTTTCCAGATGGTTTCGCACGGCTTTGTCTCGGGCGCGCTCTTCCTTTGCGTCGGTGTCGTTTATGACCGGCTGCATACGCGCGACATCGACGCCTATGGCGGCCTCGTCAATCGGATGCCGATCTACGCGATGGTCTTCATGGTCTTCACCCTGGCGAATGTGGGTTTGCCTGGGACATCGGGTTTTGTCGGGGAATTCCTGACGCTGCTTGCCGTCTTCAAGGCGAACCCGAATGTGGCCTTCTTCGCAACACTCGGCGTTATCCTGTCGGCGGGATATGCGCTTTGGCTTTATCGGCGCGTCATTTTCGGGGCGCTCACAAAGCCCAGCTTGCAAGGTATGCTCGACCTCACGCCGCGCGAAATCGCGCTGTTCGTACCGCTTTTGATCCTGACGGTTTTGTTCGGCTTCTGGCCAGGTCCGATCCTGGATACGAGCGCAAATTCCGTGGCGCTCGTTGTTGATCGTGCCCAGGCGGCGATCGGCGGCTTGCAGAAGGCCGCGATGCTGATGGGGGCGCAATGATGCATTTCACGTTGCCGATGTTCGGGCCGATCTTGCCGGAGCTGCTCGTGCTTGCGGGTGCGCTTGCGCTTTTGCTGCTCGGTGCCATGCGCGGCGAGAAAGCTGTCGGTATCATCGACATGGCCGCGGTCGTGATTTTGCTCATCGCTGCCGTTCTCGTGATCTTCGAGCCCGGTACGCGCACGGAAGCCTTTAGCGGCAGCTTCGTCATCGACAATTTCTCCCGCTTTATGAAAGGCCTTGTGCTGATCGGCTCTGCTTCGGCGGTCGTGATGTCCATCGACTTCTTCCGCGCCAAGCACATTCGCCGCTTCGAGTTCGGCATTCTCGTACTCACCTCGACCGCCGGCATGATGGTGATGGTCTCGGCGCGCGATCTCGTGATGCTCTATCTCGGCCTCGAACTGATGTCGCTTTCGCTCTATGTCATCGCGTCGATCGATCGTGACAATCTTCGCTCCACGGAAGCAGGGCTGAAATACTTTGTACTCGGTGCGCTTTCATCCGGCATGCTGCTCTATGGCGCATCTCTGATTTACGGCTTTACAGGAACAGTGACCTTCGCCGGGGTTGCGGAAGCCGTCAAACAATCCGCGCCTATCGGGCTCATCTTCGGACTGGTTTTTCTTTTTACCGGCCTTGCCTTCAAGGTATCCGCGGTCCCGTTCCATATGTGGACGCCCGATGTCTATGAAGGCGCACCGACGCCTGTGACGGCGTTTTTCTCGGCGGCGCCGAAGGTAGCGGCGATTGCGCTTTTCCTGCGCGCAGCGCTCGACGCGTTTCCGACGATCGTGCCGCAGTGGCAGCAAATCATCATTTTCATCTCGATCGCGTCCATGATCCTCGGTGCATTCGCCGCGATCGGCCAGCGGAATATCAAGCGCCTGATGGCCTATAGCTCAATCGGACATGTCGGCTATGCGCTGATTGGGCTTGCCGCCGGCACGGCGCAAGGCGTGCAGGGTGTTTTGGTGTATATGGCGATTTACGTCGCCATGACGCTTGGAACGTTCGCTTGCATTCTCGCGATGCGCAGAAAAAGCGGCATGGTGGAGGAGATCGATCAGCTCGCGGGGCTCGCGCGTACGCAACCGATCGTCGCCATGTTCTTCGGTGCGCTTCTATTTTCGCTCGCGGGTATCCCGCCGCTCGCGGGATTCTTCGCGAAATTCTACGTGTTTCTCGCCGCAATCGATGCAAAGCTTTATGCTTTGGCGGTGATCGGTGTCGTGACCAGCGTGGTCGGCGCTTATTATTATCTTCGCATCGTCAAGATTATGTACATGGACGAACCTGCCGACGCATTTCTTCCCATGCCGAACGGGTTGCGCGTGATCCTCGGCGTCTTCGGGTTGTTCACGATTCTGTTCTTTGTCTACCCGTCGCCTTTGGTTGCGGCCGCGGAAGCTGCCGCTAAATCACTGTTCTAATGGACAAATTTCCCGCCCGAGCGGGCACGATCCCGGTGTCGTGGTTCGAAACCATCGGCTCGACCAACGCGGAGGCGCTCACGCGAGCCGCCAGGGGCGAGCGTGGACCGCTGTTCATCGCCGCCGAACGGCAGAGCGCGGGGCGAGGTCGGCGAGGGCGCGCATGGATTTCGGAACCTGGCAATCTCCACGCGACTTTGCTGATCGCCGATCCCGCACCGCCCGCCGTAAGTCCGCAGCTTTGTTTTGTCGCAGCGCTTGCGTTGCATGATGCTGTGCTCGACGGTTGCGCCGGGCTTGCGCCCACAAGATTGAAATTAAAATGGCCGAACGATCTCCTGCTTGACGGTGCGAAAACGGCCGGAATCCTGATCGAAGGCACGGCGCTTGCAGACAATCGGATCGCGGTTGCGATCGGCTTCGGCGTAAACTGCAAACATCATCCTTCGGATACGCCGTTCCCGGCGACCGACCTTGCACGGGCGGGCTCCGATCTTTCGCCGGTCTCGCTTCTCGCAAAGCTGGGTATGCGTATGGAGGAGCGCCTGAAAGAATGGAATCGCGGCGAAGGATTTTCCGCGACGCGCGCCGCCTGGCTTTTGCGCGGGCAAGGGATTGGTGACGAGATTGAGGTACGCTTGCCTCAGCGGAATCTTAACGGCATCTTCGAATCGATCAATGAGCAGGGCGAGCTTGTCCTGCGTCGTCCGGACGGCGAACGGCAGGCGATATCCGCCGGCGATATATTTCCCTTGAACGCGAAAGCGGGCTGACGTGCCGAATTATCAAGAACTTGTATTCGTACCGCTCGGCGGCGTCGGTGAGATCGGGATGAATCTCGCGCTTTACGGCTTGCGCTCCGGCAATGAGCGGGAGTGGCTCTGCGTGGACATGGGCATATCCTTTGCCGATGCGGAGGTGCCGGGCATCGATATCATCCTTCCGGACGTGCAGTTTCTCGAAAAGGAACGAAAACATCTGAAAGGGATCGTGCTCACGCATGGCCACGAAGACCACGTCGGCGCGATGTACGATCTGTGGCCGCGTTTCAAGGCGCCGGTGTTCGCGACACCGTTCACGACGGCGCTTTTGGAATCGAAGCGCGCGATGGAGGAGGGGGCGTCACCCATTCCG
>JAJPHK010000060.1 GCA_021325315.1 Alphaproteobacteria bacterium | reverse complement strand
GTGCATGCCGAGCATGCCGAGCCATTGCGGATTCGCCGCCGGAAACGCGCCGAGGCCCATCAAAGTCGAGGTGATCGGGAAACCCGTGAGCTTCACCATCTCGCGCAAGAGCACCGAGGCTTCGTTGCCGGAGTTGATGATGCCGCCGCCAGTGTAGAAGACTGGCTTCTTCGCGTGCCGCATCAGCTCCACCGCCTGCTTGATCTTCGCGATGTCGCCTTTCACCTTCGGCTGATAGGTTTTGTGCTGCACGCTGCGAGGGCTGATATACATGCCCTTCGCGAACTGCACGTCCTTCGGAATGTCCACGACGACCGGTCCGGGGCGGCCGCTGCCGGCGATGTAGAACGCCTCGTGCAGGATGCGCGCGAGATCGTTCACGGCGCGCACGAGATAATTATGCTTCGTGCAGGGCCGCGTGATGCCGACCGTGTCGCATTCCTGGAAGGCGTCATTGCCGATCAAATGCGTCGGCACTTGTCCGGTGATGACGACGAGCGGAATGGAATCCATCAGCGCGTCCGTGAGGCCCGTGACGGCGTTCGTGGCGCCGGGACCGGAGGTCACCAGCACGCAGCCGACCTTGCCAGTCGAACGTGCGTATCCTTCGGCGGCATGCGCCGCGCCTTGTTCGTGGCGGACAAGGATGTGCTTCAGCTTCTCCTGCTGAAAGAGCGCGTCGTAAATCGGGAGCACCGCGCCTCCGGGATAGCCGAAGATGTGCTCGACGCCCTGATCGTTCAGGGCCTGGATCACCATTTCCGCGCCGGTCATTTCCTTTTGCATCGTCCGCTCCGTCACTTCAGTCCGTTCCGTTTTCCCAAAAACAAAAGGGGCCTCATTGGAGACCCCTTGGCGCGCCGCCAGACATGAATAGCCGCAAGGCCATCCGCCGCTAGGCGCGCCCTCCTACTACGATAATAAGCGTAAGAAACTTGCGCATTTCCGCCCGCTTTCGTTTCAATCGTGCGGGGGAACCTATAGCCGTCTATTCCCTTGGTCAAGCGGGCATTCGGCGCCGAATACGATCGCGTCACGACGCGCTCGCCGCCTGCATAGTCTCTACTTTTAGCGGGGACGGCTCATGTCAGCGGACGGATGCGCTTTCAGATAAATGGCGAGGTCGCGGTCGAGGGTGCTCCAGCTCACGTTGCGGGCGACCCGTGCGTGGAGGGAGTGCAGTAGCGCGCTGCGATGCTTGCAGTAATTGGTCAAAGGAACGAGACGGTGCCCCTGAATGATTTTCGGCGCATAGCCGGTTTGTCCGCTTTGAATCGAGGTTGCTCCGCGTGCGACGGCAAAATCCACGGCCGCATCCCACAACCTGAACAGCAATGACCAGTTCCTCGGGCGGCGGTAGTCGAGGCCGATATATTTGTTGATCAGGCGATCACCGACAACGAAGCAAAGCATGAAGGCAACGATTTCGCGCGAAGATTTATCCCGCAGGATCAGGAAATCCGCGACGTCCTGACGTCGGATCGCCTCGAAGAACTTGCGGTCGAGGCGCTCGAACTTGACCGTGCCCTTGTCGAAGGTCTGGCGGAAGAGGTCGCACAAGACGTCAAGAGTCGCTGCATCGGGTTCGTGTACGATCTCGACTGCAGCGTCAAAGCTTTCGGCGCTGCGCCGCAGCTTGCGTTTGAGGTCGTTGCGATAGGGACTTCTGAGGGTCGCGAGATACTTCTCCTTACACGCGCCGGGAACGTCGGCGACGGCCCCCGGAAAACTCGGCAGCACGAACAATCCGCATTCGCGCGCAAGATTATCGAGTGCGGCGGTGTACGATTGCGGGAAATCCTTCCACACGATCATGGCGGCGGACAGCTCGTCCGCCTTGCGTTCGAGTGCGTCCTGCAGAAGGCGGAATGCCGCTGCGCGATCGACGCCGGGCAAGAGACCGACGGTCCCCTCGTCCGCGCACGGTGAGCCGACAAACAGAGTACGCGGCCGTACGAGGGATGGCGCAATCACTGCAAGGAGCGCGCAAAGCGGCCGTAACAGCGGCGGGACGACGAGACCGAGATCGACATCCATCGTGAAAAGCGGCGCGATGCCGACCGGTCGGCCGTTGTCGCGAATAACCGCGTAAAGGAACGCAAACTGGTCGTCGAGCCCGCTGTTCTCCAGCGTGGCGTACCACCAGCGTCCTTCCAGTGGCGGCGGAAAGCATTCGCGCCATAGTGCCTCTGGAATGTCGGCTTCGGAGCTGGCGAATTCGATCGCCAGCGGGCTGCGTGTGAGCATGAAATTGACCGGAAATCCCGTCCCCCCATTCTCCCCGGATCATGTACTAACTGAACGCCACGACCAAACTTGCCCCGCCGACAATCAGGATCACCCCCGCCCAGCGCGTAGGCGTCACGGTTTCCGACAGCAACCACCATGAAAAAACGACCGCGACGGCAAAGCTGAGCCCGCTGATGGGAAACGCTGTGCTGACGGGCAGGAACCAGAGCGCACCGCTGTAGAAAACGATATCGAGCAAGAGGAGCGCGACCCCGAGCGTCACCCACAGCGCACGGCGTCGCAGATCGAGCCAGGATTTCTTGAGCAGCGTCTGGCCCATACCTTCGACCAACGTGCTCATTGTCACGAGTAACGTGCCGAGTGCAATCTCGCTCATCGATCCGCCATTTCCGGCTGCGCGCCTGCATGCCCGCTACGGCTGACCAGCCAGACACCCGCAATCACCATGACGATACCGGCGACCTGCAGGAGATGAATGCTTTCGCCGAGCAGGATCACCGAGCCGACACTGACAGTGACATAGCTCAGCGAGGTAATGGGCTTGGCGTAACTGAGATCGGCGTGGGCAAGTACCTTCAGCCAGTTGAGGAGCTGGGCAATCATGAGCGCCCCCACGACGATGAACAGTGGCTGCTGCAATATCGCCGTTTCCACGGTAAGCGTCATCGACGCGGCGGGCGGCACGCTGTCGACCGCCGTCTTCCACAGGAGTTGCACGCCGGTATCGAGAACGATCGCAAGGGCGAGCCCCAGAAAGAGGCGAATCGGAATACGGGAACGGGCGGTCAGCATGACGACGTGCGGCGTCCGCATATCAAAATGGTTTCGCCGGGAAAGGGCGACGTCTGGAATTTTAGACGAAGGGAGCGGTCCCCGATAACACCGTTCCCGAAAGCCCGCAAGCGGGACACCTTCGCCCCATCAGCCGCTTACTTGATGAGCGCGATCGCCTCCCGGAAACGCGGATGGTTAGCGGTCGCTAACCACTCGAACACCACCATTTCGGTAGTGACGATCTCGGCGCAGTGGCGCTCCATACGGCGGATCGCGGTCTCTTTATTCTCAGGATGCCGCGCGCCGAGCGCATCGCGCACGACATAAACCTGCCGGCCTGCATGCAGGAGCCCGAGCACCGTCTGCTGCACGCAGACATGCGCTTCGCAGCCTGCGACGACGACTTTCGGACGGCCCTTCAGGCGCTGGAGAAAACCCGGCTCGCGGCAGGCGTCGAAATACATTTTATGCGCAAGGATCGAGTCGTCCGGTGCGAGCTCCGAAACCGTGCTGCCGAGACCCTTGGCGTTTTGCTCGGTCAACAAGATCGGTACTTCGAGAAGCTTTGCCGCTTCGATCAGGCGCTTCGCGTTGGCGATGACACGCATGCCTTCATGGATCGCGGGCATCAGCTTCGATTGAAAATCGATGATCAAAAGTGTCGATTCCTCGCGATCGATGGTCAGCATCTCAGCCGCTCTTCAGTTGATCGATGCGGTCAGCGATATAGCGCGCCATCAAATCGCGCGCGGAAGCGCCGAACATGCGGATGCGGTGCGTATGCGCAAGCAAGAGAAGCCCCGCTGCATGCGCGAAGGTATCGACCGTAAGCATGCGCGCCTCTTCCTTTTTCGCGCCCAGCTCCTCGGCGGCGTCGGAAATCGATTGCAGCGCGGAGGCAAGCGCCGCATTCAACTGTTTGTCGCGCTCCTTGCCGAGACCATGCGGCTTCATGCCGCCACGGAAGAGATAAAAGCCGAGATCGAGATCGCGCGGGTTCGAAGCGTAGAAATCGAAGAACGCCATCGCCGCCGCGCGCAATTTCTCGGCGGGTGAACGCGTCTTTGCGACCGCGCGCTCTATCTCCTCCCGTAGCCGCGCGACCGAGACACGCAAGACTTCCGCATAGATCGCCTCCTTCGAGTCGAAATGAAAATAGAGCGCAGCGGGCGTATAGCCCGCTTCCGCCGCGATCGCGCGCAGTGAGGCGCCATCGAGCCCCTCCTGCTCGAATACCCTGCGCGCGGCGTCCAAAATCAACGAGCGCTTGTGATCGCTCACCGCCTGTTTTCGCTCGAGTCTTTGCGCCCCGGCCATGCCGCTTCTCCGCTTGACTCGGATTTAACATTGTTAAAAAATCCGAACAAGCTCCAAGTTTAAGGAGGAAACGCCATGCTGATGACCGCCGCCGACTACCGGGAATCGCTCCGCCGCCATAAACCCCGCGTTTTCGTCAACGGCGACCGGATCGAAAGCGTCGCGGACGAGCCGCGTCTCGCGCCCGGCATCAACGCGATCGGCGTCGCCTACGACTTCGCGCACAAGAAAGAGCACAAGCTCCTGATGACCGCCCGCCAGGGAACGTCGGGCAAGATCGTCAACCGCATGCTGCATATCGACGAGAACTCGACCGACCTTCTCTATAAGCTGGAGGCGGTGCGTCTGCTCTGCCGCACCTCCGGCTGCGCGCAACGCTATCTCTGTCACGACGCCTTCAACGGGATTTTTCAGGCGACGAAGCGCGCCGACGCTAACCACGGCACCGACTACCAGCAGCGCTTCCTGAACTATCTGCACAAATTTCAGGACGAAGACCTCACCGTCGGCATTGCCATGACCGACGC
>JAJPHK010000134.1 GCA_021325315.1 Alphaproteobacteria bacterium | reverse complement strand
GTGCATGCCGAGCATGCCGAGCCATTGCGGATTCGCCGCCGGAAACGCGCCGAGGCCCATCAAAGTCGAGGTGATCGGGAAACCCGTGAGCTTCACCATCTCGCGCAGGAGCACGGAAGCTTCGTTACCGGAATTGATGATGCCGCCGCCGGTGTAGAACACCGGCTTCTTCGCGTGGCGCATCAGCTCCACCGCTTGCTTTATCTTCGCGAGGTCGCCCTTCACCTTCGGCTGATAGGTCTTGTGCTGCACGCTGCGCGGGCTCGCATACATGCCCTTTGCGAACTGCACGTCCTTCGGAATGTCGACGACGACCGGGCCCGGACGGCCGCTGCCCGCGATGTAGAAAGCCTCGTGCAGGATGCGCGCGAGATCGTTCACGTCGCGCACGAGATAATTGTGCTTCGTGCAGGGCCGCGTGATGCCCACCGTGTCGCATTCCTGGAAAGCGTCGTTGCCGATCAGATGCGTCGGCACTTGCCCGGTGATGACGACGAGCGGAATGGAATCCATCAGCGCGTCGGTGAGGCCCGTGACGGCGTTCGTGGCGCCGGGACCGGACGTCACCAGCACGCAGCCGACCTTGCCGGTCGAGCGTGCATAGCCTTCGGCGGCATGCGTCGCGCCCTGCTCGTGGCGAACGAGGATGTGTTTCAGCTTTTCCTGCTGAAAAAGCGCGTCGTAAATCGGAAGTACCGCGCCGCCGGGATAGCCAAAGATGTGCTCGACGCCCTGATCGTTCAGGGCCTGGATCACCATTTCCGCGCCGGTCATTTCCTTTTGCATCGTCCGCTCCGTCACTTCATTCCGTTCCGTTTTCCAAAAAACAAAAGGGGCCTCATCGGAGACCCCTTCGCGCGCCGCCAGACATGAATAGCCGTTAGGCCATCCGCCGCTAGGCGCGCCCTCCTACTACGATAATAAGCGTAAGAAACTTGCGCATTTCTGGCCGCTTTCGTTTCAATCGTGCGGGGAACCTATAGCCGCGCACCCGCTTGGTCAAGCGGATTTCGCGCCGCAGCGTCTCACTTTATAAGTGCAATTGCCTCCCGGAAACGCGGATGGTTAGCGGTCGCTAACCACTCGAACACCACCATTTCGGTGGTGACGATCTCGGCGCAATGCCGCTCCATCCGGCGGATCGCGGTTTCTTTATTCTCCGGATGCCGCGCGCCGAGCGCATCCCGTACGACATAAACCTGCCGGCCCGCGTGCAGGAGCCCGAGCACCGTCTGCTGCACGCAAACATGCGCTTCGCAACCCGCGACGACGATTTTCATGCGGTTCAAACGCTGCAGAAAACCCGGCTCGCGGCACGCATCGAAATACATTTTATGCGCCAGGATGGAATGATCAGGCGCAAGCTCCGGAACAGTCCCGCCCAAGCCTTTCGCGTTCTGCTCCGTGAAAACGACCGGCACATCGAGGAGCTTCGCCGCCTCGGTCAGGCGTTTCGCATTCTCGACGGCACGAATGCCTTCATGAATCGCGGGCATCAGTTTCGACTGGAAGTCGATAATGAGGAGCGCGGATTCTTCCCGATCGATCGTGAACATCTCAGCGGCCCCTCATCCGGGCGATACGATCCTCGACATATTGCTCCATCAGATCGCGTGCGGAAGCGCCGAACATGCGGATGCGATGCGTATGCGCGAGCAGCAAAAGCCCTGCCGCATGCGCGAAAGTATCGACCGTGAGCATGCGCGCGTCTTCCCTTTTTGCGCCCAGTTCCTCGGCCGCGTCGGAAATCGATTGCAGCGCGGAGGCGAGCGCTGCGTTCAGCTGCTTGTCGCGTTCCTTGCCGAGGCCGTGCGGCTTCATCCCGCCGCGAAAGAGATAGAAGCCGAGATCGAGATCGCGCGGATTTTCTGTATAGAAATCGAAGAAAGCCATCGCCGCCGCGCGCAATTTTTCCGCGGGCGAGCGCGTTTTCGCTACCGCGCGTTCCACTTCCTCCTGCAGCCGCGCGATCGATACGCGCAGCACCTCGGCGTAGATCGCTTCTTTCGAGTCGAAATGGAAATAGAGTGCGGCCGGCGTGTAGCCCGCTTCGGCCGCGATCGCGCGTAATGAGGCGCCGTCGAGTCCCTCCTGCTCGAACACCTTGCGTGCGGCGTCCAAAATCAGCGCGCGCTTGTGATCGCTCACCGCCTGTTTTCGCTCGAACCTTTGCGCCCCGGCCATGTCGCCTCTCCGCTTGACTCGAATTTAACATTGTTAAAAAATATGAACAAGCTCCAAAGAGAGGAAATGCCATGCTGATGACCGCCGCCGACTACCGGGAATCGCTCCGCCGTTACAAGCCGCGCGTATTCGTCAACGGCGACCGGATCGAAAGCGTCCCCGACGAACCGCGCCTCGCGCCTGGCATCAATGCGATCGGCGTCGCCTACGATTTCGCGCACAGGAAGGAGCACGAGCTTTTAATGACCGCCCGCCAGGGCACGTCGGGCAAGACCGTCAACCGCATGCTGCACATCGACGAGAGCTCGACCGACCTTCTCTACAAGCTCGAAGCGGTCCGCCTGCTTTGCCGCACCTCCGGCTGCGCGCAGCGCTATCTCTGCCATGACTCCTTTAATGGAATTTTTCAGGCGACAAAGCGCGCCGACGCTAACCACGGCACCGACTACCAGCAGCGCTTCCTGAACTATCTGCACAAATTTCAGGACGAAGACCTCACCGTCGGCATTGCCATGACCGACGC
>JAJPHK010000030.1 GCA_021325315.1 Alphaproteobacteria bacterium | reverse complement strand
GCGGGCGGGGCGAAGCCGCCCGGCGAGGGCGCCTGCTTCGGCGGCGTTTTCGGGCCCTGTTTCTTCGCCGCAGTCTTCGGCGCGGCTTTCTGCTTCGCCGGCGCGTGCTTCTGGCGCGCGAGCCCCTGCGGATCGAAACCAACATAAATCACATAGGCCGAAATATCCTTGTCGGGCGGCAACGCGAAGGAGAGATCGTCCTCGACATGGGTAAAGGGCGTGCCGCTCTGGCCCTGCTGGATGTTGACCGGGATCGGATAAAATTTCGTCCAGATCGATTTCGGTTTCGGTCCTTCCTGCACAAGCGCGAGCCTGAGCGGCACCTGGATCGTGCCGGGCGTGCCCTTCGGGCCCACCAGCACGCGCCCTTCGACGCCGACCTTCACTGTCATGGTATCGCCGAGAATCGCGCATTCCCGCGCCATCTGTCCGAGCGAAGCCTGGTATTTGAGGTCGGTCGTCCCTACGCCCGCAGGAGTCTGCCAGGTGCTCGCGCCGTTTCGAACCTGAATGGTCGGGCATTCGACGTCGGTCTGGGCGGCGCCCACGCCGGCGGCCGTCGGTTTCGCTTCAGGCGTCGCGCCGAGGCCTTTCAGGGTGTCGCCGGAGCAGGCCGCCACGGTGGCCGCAAGCGCAAGCGGCGCAATCATGGAAACGGCCCTCAAGCCCCCGCGAAAACGCATCACACCCATCTCGTAATCCCCTGATTTCTATAGCAGCTTTGGAGAAAGCGCGAAGCCCGCCTCGCCCGCTTTTCCGCTGGATAATGCGCTATTGCTTCGCGGCCTTCGCAGGCGCCGCAACCGGCTCACCAACCATGACGACCAGCATTTGTGCTCCGGCGAGAAAGCGCTTCGCAACGCGGCGTATGTCCACCGCGGTCACGGCCTCGATCTCGGCATTTCGCTTGTCGATATAGTCGAGACCGAGTTCGTCGAACTGAATATCGAGCAAATTCGTGGCGATTTTGGCGGAAGTGTCGAAGCGCAGCGGGTAGGAACCGATCAGGTATTTCTTTGCCTTGTCGAGTTCGTCGGCGGTGGGACCGCTCTTGGCGATCCGCTCGATTTCGCTGTTGATGATGTCGAGCGATTCAAAAGCGCGGTCGTTTTTCGTTTGCACAGCGCCCATGAACAAGCCGGCATGCTTTAAGGCAACAAGCGTGCTGTACACCGAATAGGAAAGACCCCGCTTCTCCCGCACCTCCTTGAAGAGACGCGATTCGAAGCTGCCGCCGCCGAGAATATGATTGAGCACATAGGCCGGAATGAAGTCGGGGTCGCTTCGCTTGAGGCCCGCCCCGCCATAAACGATCACGGTCTGCGGCACGTTTAGCGGAACGACATCTCGCGCGCCGAGACCCTGCGGCACCGCGTCGGGAACGGGTGCAAGCGCGGCTTTTTCCGGAAGCGCGCCGAAGCTCTCATCAACGAGTTTCGCGAGCGTGTCGGGGTCGATCGCACCCACCGCGGCGATCTTCAGGTTCGAGCGCGCGAGGTTCTTGCCGACATAGGCGCGGAGATCGTCCGCCGAAATATTCGGCATCGAGTCGAGCGTGCCGAGCACCGGCCGGCCGTAGGGATGGTCGGGGAACGCGCGCGCGTACCAGCGGTCCTTCGCGAGTTCCGACGGGTTGGTGGAATTCCGGCGGAGCGTCGCGAGGGTCGCGGCCCGTACGCGTTCGATCTCGTCGAAACGGGGCGCGGTCAGCGCGACCTTGAGGAGCTCGAACGCCTTGGCGCGATTGTCGACAAGCGTTTTCAACGATCCGCGGACGCTGTCGCGATTGGCCGCGAACGAAATTTCGATCGCGTTTTCCTCCAGTTGCTCGCGATAGGCGCGCGCGTCGTAGGGCCCCGCGCCTTCATCGAGGAGGCTTGCGGCAAGACTCGCGACGCCCGGCTTTTCGGCCGGATCCTGCGAGGCGCCGCCGAGAAACGAAAACTGCAGCGACAACATCGGCAGCTTCTCGTCGCGCACGAGCCAGATCTCGATCCCCTTCGGGGTTACGATGCGCTCAACGGGCGTCTTACTCATCGCATTCGTGGCGGAGGAAAGAAAAGCGACGGTCATGAGCGCGATGGCAATCTGTTTCGTCACGACCGCTTTTCCGGCGGCGCGGGCGGCTTCACGAGATATCCGGTCACGAAGTGGCGCGAGGCGAGCCATTTCTTCGCGGCCTTCTGCACCTCGTCGGCCGTGACCGCACGGATGCGATCCGGCCATTTCTGGATCGTTTCGATCGTGAGGCCCGTGGTGAGCGCCGCACCGTACATGCGCGCAAGGGTGAAAGGATCGTCCCAGGAGTAAACAACGTCGGCGACGAGTTTGGTTTTCGCGCGGGCGAGCTCTTCCTGAGTAATTCCGTTCTCGACGATCTCGGAGATAACGCCGTCGACCGCTCTGTCGAGGTCTTCGAGCGCCACGCCCGGCAAGGGCGTCGCGGAAATACCGATGCGGGTTGTGTCGTAGGCGACACCGCCGTACCAGGCGCCGGCGGAAGCGGCGATTTTCTTCTCAATCACAAGCTTACGGTAAAGACGCGACAGCGAGCCGGTGCCGAGCACATGCGCAAGCACGTCGATCGCTTCCGCTTCCCCCGTCTCCGCCGTTCGATAGGACGGCGCTAGATAGTTGCGGGTGAGGCTCGGCTGCGCGACGCGAGTATCCGCCAGCACGACGCGGCGGTCCGCCATTGCCTCGGGTTCGGATGGGCGCGTTCGCGGATGAATCGCATCGTTGCGCGGAATGGGGCCGTAGATCTTCTCGGCGAGCGTCTTCACCTCATCGGGCGTTACGTCGCCCGCGACAACGAGAAGCGCATTGTTCGGCGCATAATAGCGGCGATAGAAAGCGAGCGCCTCCTCGCGGTTCAGTTTCTTGATCTCCTGCTCCCAGCCGATCACCGGCCGGCCGTAGGGATGATTGACGAAGAGCGTCGCCTGCATCGCCTCGCCGAGCTGGGCCGCGGGCGAATTGTCGGTGCGCATGCGGCGCTCTTCCAGCACGACGTCGCGCTCGGAATTGACGACCTTGTCGTTCAGCACAAGGCCGGTCATACGGTCGGCCTCGAAGGACATCACCTGCTCAAGATGATCGCGCGTGACGCGCTGGAAATAGGCTGTGTAGTCGTTTCCGGTGAAGGCGTTTTCCTGCCCGCCAAGCGAGGCGAGAATTTTCGAGAAATGCCCCGACGGATTTTTCTCCGTCCCCTTGAACATGAGATGTTCGAGGAAATGCGCGAGGCCCGACTTGCCCGGCTCCTCGTCGGCGGAGCCGACGCGATACCAAACCATATGCGTGACCACCGGCGCCCGGTGATCGGGGATCACGAGACAGTCCATGCCGTTTTGCAGCATGAATCGTACGACTTGCGGTCCCGCCGCCTCAGCCGCTGCGCCGCGCGGACTGAAAAGCGTCGCGGCACTTGCGACAGCCATAGCGGTGATGATCTTCATCAACATCCTTAAGAGAGACGATTATTTTTTATAGCCTTGATCGCTGTTTCGATCATAGACTTTGCCCTGCACCTTTTCCTCTTCGACAATGCCATAAGGCGCATTTGGCGACGGAGTCTGGTAGCCCGGCGGCGGCTGCAAAAGACTCGATCGTTCGGGCTCTTTTTCAAACTTGACTTCGTTCTTCTTGTCCCAGCCTCTAAAGCCGAGCTTATCGGGGGCAAGGCGATAACTTCCGGTTTTTTCCGCTTCGCTTACAGCTTCCGCTCCGTCTTTAATTATCGGACCCTTTATTTCATCCGGGCGAAGGCGGCGCCCTCCATAAAACGCGTCGTTCCGCTGATCGATCGGTTTCCTCGCTTCCTTCGCCGCGGCCTTTTTGCGCTTGATGTCCTGGTCGACCGGCCAGTCAGGATTGAGCGCGCGTAAATCGACGTCGCTCCCCGGTTTCGGCAGATCGGCGCTGGGCGGCACGACGAGCGGCGAGCGCTCGTTATAGTCGATCGGATCCTTCGGCAATTCGAGCAGGCCCATCTTGCCGAGAAGCTGTTGGAGCTCGCTGGGCTCGTCGTCTTCCTGCGCGAACGCCGGCGCCGCGACGAGGACGGCGAGCGCCGCCGCAAGCGGCAGGAACTTCAGTGACGCCAAGGAAAAGAAGCGGGTCGTCATCTTCTTCCCTCCTATACGAAAACCCCAAGGAACTTCGGCCACCGGCCTTTTCGGCCAGCTTCCGCCCGATGGCGGCTATTTCGTGGCGCGGCTCATTAAAGCATCGTACAGGAGGCCAATCACCCCGGCAACGACGGCAGCATCGGCAACGTTAAAGACGTACCAGCGCCATTCGCCCCAATGCAGCAGCACAAAATCGACCACGGCACCATAAAGCACCCGGTCGATGGCGTTCCCGACCGCCCCGCCGATGAGGAAGCCAATGGCGGCCGCCAGAAACCTGTCGCCCGCCCGACTCAGCCAAAAGATGAATAAACCGGCGGCCGCCAGATTCACCATAACCAGGAGCCAGCGGCCCATCTCGGTATGCTGCGGGAACAGGCCGTAGCTAATGCCCTTGTTCATCGCGAGCACGAGATCGAAAAAAGAGGTGACGGCGATTCGCTCGCCGACTTCGAGCTGGGGGCTTGTCAGCACGAGATATTTCGTCGCCTGATCGGCGACGATTGTGAGTGCGGCAACGAGCAAGCCGAAGCCGAGGACGGCACGCGCGGATTTGGCCATGCCGGTCACGACGTCTTGCGCGCGGCGTAATATTCGCGGAGCGCCTGCGCGTCGCGCGGAGTGACGTCGGGAAACTCCTTGTCGCTTCCGACAAGCTTCGAGATTTTCCACGAGCGCGCGCATTTTTTGCCTTCGGCGCGCTTCGGCTCGACCGAAACGAAAGGCATGTCGGGAAGCCGGAACGAGCCCTTCGGCCCCTCGCCTTCTTTCAGCGTCGCGTCCGAGGTGATGCAGATTTCGGCGAGATCCGCGTCCTTCAGCGCCGCCATGAGCTTCTTGTCGGTGACGTGGACGATGGGGGCAGCTTCGAGCGAAGAGCCGATTTTCTTCGCCACGCGTTCGAGTTCCAGAGCGCCGGTGACCACGCGGCGTACATCGCGGATTTTCTCCCATTTTTCGGCGAGCGCTTCGTTTTTCCACTCCGCCGGGATTTTCGGGAAGGTCTGCAGGTGAACGGACTGGGCCTTTTCGCCGTAGCGCGAGAGCCACACCTCCTCCGCCGTGAAGCAAAGAATCGGCGCGAGCCAAATGGCGAGGCAGCGGAAAATATGATCGAGCGTCGTAAGACACGCCTTGCGCGCGACCGACGAGATCGGATCGCAATAAAGCGTGTCCTTGCGGATATCGAAATAAAACGCGGACAAATCCGACGTCATGAACGCGTTCAGCGCGGCGAAGACGCGTTTGTAATCGAACTCGGTGTAATAACGGCGAATGTCGGCATCGAGCACGGCGAGACGGTGCAGCATCAGCCGTTCCAGTTCCGGCGTTTTCTCGAAGGGCACGCGATCGGATTCGTGAAAGTGATAGAGCGAACCGAGAAGCCAGCGCAGCGTGTTTCTGAGCTTGCGATAGGTGTCGACCGTGGTTTTGAGAATCTCCTTGCCGATCCGGAGATCGTCGGCGTAGTCGGAGGCGGCGACCCACAGGCGCAGAATATCTGCGCCCGATTCCTTCATCACGTCCTGCGGCGCGACCACGTTGCCGTGCGACTTCGACATCTTGCGGCCCTGCTCGTCGAGCACGAAGCCGTGGGTGAGCACGACGTCAAAGGGCGGGCGCCCGCGTGTGCCGCAAGACTCCAAGAGAGAGGAGTGGAACCAGCCGCGATGCTGGTCGGAGCCTTCGAGATACATCACCGTATCGTTGCCGCCGTCGCGCTTGCGCTGAATGCCCGCGAGCGCAAGGAAGTGCTCGGGGTCTTCGAGCACGAAGGCATGCGTCGAACCGGAGTCGAACCAGACGTCGAGAATATCGTTCACTTTATCGTAGTCGGCGGGGTTGTATTCGGGCGCGAGGAAACGCGCACCGTCCTTGTCCTTGAACCAGGCGTCGGCGCCTTCTTTTTCGAAGGCATCGGCGATGCGTCGGTTTACTTTCTCGTCCTTGAGAACTTCCTTCGTTTCCTTATGCACGAACACGGAAATCGGCACGCCCCAGGCGCGCTGGCGCGAGATCACCCAATCGGGACGGCTTTCGATCATGCCGGTGATACGGTTTTCGCCGGCGGCGGGCACCCATTTCACGGACTTGATGCCCTTTAACGCGAGACCGCGCAGCGTGCTCTTGAACTCGGGGATATCCTTGTCCATCGCGATGAACCACTGCGGCGTATTGCGGAAGATGATCGGCTTCTTCGAACGCCATGAGTGCGGATACTGGTGCTTCAGGCGCGAGCGCGCGATCAGCATGCCCGCGTCCGTAAGCGCCTTGATCACCGCGTCGTTCGCGTCGCCCTTCTTGCCCTTGTCGTCGATGACGCGTTTGCCCTCGAAGCCCGGCGCTTCCTTGGTGAAGAAACCGTTCTCGTCGACCGTGTAGGGAATGCGCAGGTCGATATGGCGCGCTTCCAGATTGCGGATATTCGCCATCCAGATGTCGAAGTCGTCGCGGCCGTGGCCGGGCGCGGTGTGCACGAAGCCGGTGCCGTCCTCGTCGGTAACGTGTTCGCCCGCGAGCAACGGCACCTTGAAATTGTAGCCAAGCGCCGCGAGCGGATGCCTCGCCGAGCCGAGATCGCGCGGGTTGACGGCGCCCTTGCGCTCGAATTTCTCGACGCGCGCGGCCTTCATCACGCTCTCGGCGAGCTTGTCCGCGAGAATGAGCTTGTCGCCTTTCTTCGCCCAATTGTCGGCGGGCGCGTCGGTGACTTCATAGAGCCCGTACTGGATTTTCGGCGAATAGCTGATCGCGCGATTGCCGGGAATCGTCCAAGGTGTCGTCGTCCAGATCACGACGGAGGCGCCACCCTCCACCGGAAACTTCACCCAAATCGTGTCGCTGGTGTAATCCTCGTACTCAACTTCGGCCTCGGCGAGCGCGGTCTTCTCCACGACCGACCACATCACCGGCTTCGAGCCGCGATAGAGTGTGCCGTTCAGCGCGAACTTCATCAGCTCGCGCGCGATCTGCGCCTCCGCCGGGAAGCTCATCGTCGTATAGGGATGCTCCCAGTCGCCCTCGACGCCGAGACGCTTGAATTCCTCACGCTGCACGTTGAGCCAATGCTCGGCATAGGCGCGGCATTCCTTGCGGAAGGCGATCAGCTCCTCGATCGAGTTGAAATTCGGCTTCGGCTTGTTTTTGGAGCGGTAGTTTTCTTCCTCGATCTTCCACTCGATCGGGAGTCCGTGGCAGTCCCAGCCCGGCACGTAGTTCGAGTCGTAGCCGAGCATCTGATGCGTGCGGGTGACGAGATCTTTCAGGATCTTGTTGAGCGCGTGGCCGATATGGATGTTGCCGTTCGCGTAGGGCGGGCCGTCATGCAGAATGAATTTCTTGCGGCCCTCCGACGCGGCGCGCAGCTTCCTATAAAGGCCTTCTTTCTGCCAGCGCGCGAGGATCTCCGGCTCCTTTTGCGGAAGCCCCGCGCGCATGGGGAAATTCGTCTGCGGAAGAAATAAAGTCGAGCTGTAGTCGTGCTCGCTCGGCTTCTTGTCGAAAGACATTGTTCGGCCCGGTCGATTGGTCGCGCGCGTTCTAGCAGCCGCGACCGCGCCTTGCCAGTCCGGCGAGACGGCAAAAAGTTCAAGCCGCCCGCATTTGCGCGAGGAAGCTCGCGATCTCGCTCTCCAGCCCCTTCAGCTCCGAGGCCATGGTTTCGGCCGCCATGGAAACCGCCGCCGACGCGCGGGTGGTCTCGCCTGCGACACCCGTGACGTCGCCGATCGAGGCCCGCGCAGTGCCCGCTTCCGTCTTGGCATTCGCCGCATTTTGCGCGATCTCCTGAGTCGCGGCGCCCTGCTCCTCTACCGCAGCGGCGATCGCCGACGCGATCTCGGCCATCTTGGTGATCGTTTCGGAAATACCGCCGATCGCGCTCACGGCGCTGCCGGTCGCTTTCTGCATCGATTCGATCTGGCAGCTGATGTCCTCGGTCGCGCGCGCGGTCTGATTGGCGAGCGATTTCACTTCCGCCGCCACCACCGCAAAGCCCTTCCCGGCTTCACCCGCGCGCGCCGATTCGATCGTCGCGTTCAGCGCGAGCAAATTGGTCTGTTCGGCGATCGACTGAATGAGGCTCACGACTTCGCCAATCTTGTTCGCCGCGCTCGAGAGCTCGCGCACTTCCTTGTTGGTGTGCTCGGCCTCGCGCACCGCGCGTTCCGCGACTTCGGACGAGGTCGTGACTTGCGCGCCGATTTCAGAGACCGATTTCGCCAGTTCCTCCACTGCATCGGAGACGGACTGCACGTTCATGCTCGCGGAGTCGGCGGCATCGGCCGCCTGGCCGGCGCGTTCCTTGGTCGTTTCAGCGACCTGACGCATGGCGCCCGCGTCCTCTTTCAGCGCGCTGATGGTCTCGTTCACGCCGCCGAGCATTCGTTCGACTTTTTGCTGGAAGTTGCGCGTTAAGTTGCCAATTTCGGCGGAGCGCTTGCGCTCCTTTTCCACGCCATCGCGATCTTTCTGTTCCATTTCACGGCTCTTCGCCGCCGACTCGCGGAATACCTCAAGTGCGCGCGCAATCGAGCCGATCTCGTCCTTGCGCTTCGTGTGCACGATCTCGGTGTCGAGATGGCCCTCCGCGAGCTTTTTCACGGCCGTGACCGTGTCGGCCATCGGCTGCATACCTCGCTTCACCAGCATGAAACTCACGATAAGAAGGAGGAGAACACCCGCATCGCCGAATAGGACCATGCTCTCGATTCCGTGCGCGAGCATGGTGTCGTAGATCTCGATCGGCATGCCGACATACACGATGCCGACGGGCTTGCCCTCCGGCGAGAGCACCGGCTGATAGGCGGTATAGAATTTCCGGCCGAACAAATTAGCGGGACCTTTATAGGCTTCGCCGCGGCGGATGATCTCCTGTCCCGGATGGTCGGGCGCAAGCTGCGTGCCGAGCGCACGCTCGCCGTTTTCCTTTTTCACGTTCGTGCTGTAGCGAACGAATTTGTCGGTCGCCGGTTCATAAACAAAGAGCGTCGCGTTACCGCCAGTGTAGGCGACCGCCGTGTCGACGATGTGATAATCGGAAAACGTCTGCATCTTTGCGCCTTCGATGCGGACGACATTCCCGTTCTTCATGGTGAGTTTGGTGCCGGGCACGGCGGCGGCATAGAGCTGCGCCAGCGTGCGCAGATTCGTCTCGATCTCGTCAGCAGCTTTCGCGGCAAATTCGTTGCTCAACGCCCAGTAGCCGGCGGTGACGGCGATTGCCGTTGTCATCGTAATGACGACCGCCATGAGCGAAAGCGCACGCGTCACCAGGCTAAATCGATTGAAAAGTTTCATTGCCGCCACCCATCAGACGATAGATGAAAGCTCACGTCTTTTGGTTACCGGGCAGTTAAAAATTCGCCAGGCGAACGCGATTAATCGGGGAGCGGAAAATCGCTGGCCGCACCGGCGAGTTTTTCGCGCGCGGCGGCGCTATCTGCATTCATTTGCCGCGTAAGCGCCTCCGCGTCGGTGAATTTCGCCTCAGGCCGGATCCAGCCGAGAAAAGCGACGTCGATTTCCTCGTCGTACAGGTCGCCTTCGAAATCGAACAAATAAACCTCCAGAAGCGGCGAACTGTCTCCGAAGGTCGGGCGGCGGCCAAAGCTCGCCACCCCGTCGCGAACCTCTCCCCGTACCCGCGCGCGAACAGCATAGATGCCGTACGCGAGGCCGCAGGCCGGATCGAGCGCGATATTCGCGGTCGGGTAGCCGAGCTCGCGCCCCCGCTTGTCGCCGTGGATGACCTTACCGCTCACGAACCAGGTATAGCCGAGGAGCTTCGCCGCCTCCTCAACCTCTCCCTTGCCGAGCGCCTCGCGGATCGCGCTGGACGAAACGGGCTTGCCGCGGAACAGAAATGGCTTCACGAGGTCAACCTCGAAGCCGCGCTCCTCACCCTGTTCGCGCAGGAGTTCGGCGCTGCCCTGGCGCCGGCGGCCGAACTGAAAACTGTCGCCCACGACCACGCCGGCCGCGCTCAGGCGGCGAACGAGAATGTCCTTGATGAAATCCTCGGCGGTGACGGCCGCAAGCTTGCCGTCGAAATGCATCACCACTGCACCGTCGAGGCCGGCGGTGTGGAGGAGTCTCAGTTTCTCCCTCTCCGGCGTCAGCCGGAAGAGCGGCTGGTCCTTGCGGAAAAACGCCCGCGGATGCGGCTCGAACGTGAGCGCGATCGCCGGGCGGCGGTCGTCGCGCGCAAGCTCGATCGCCCGGTCGATCACGGCGCGATGGCCGCGATGCACGCCGTCGAAATTGCCGATGGCGACGAAAGCGCGCCGGAGATTTGGCGGCAGCTCTTCGCCATCTCGCACGACTGGAAAGGCGTGCCGGGTCTCGGGATTGGGGGACATGGAAATGTTCGGTTCGTGAGGAGCGGCAACGTGCCGAGCGAAGGCCTGGCCGTCAAGCCTTTGTCAGGCTTTCTTCTCGCGCGAAGGTACGGACACCAGCGCCTCTCCATCGAGCACAACCTTACCGTCTACCAGCGCCTCGCAATGCAGGCGCGCTTTTCGCCCTTCGGCGATCAGCTCGACCACCTCAACGATCACGGTCACCACGTCACCGATCTTGACGGGAGCGTGGAATTGCAGCGTCTGCGAGCGATAAATCGCGCCCGGCCCCGGCAGCCGCGTACCGAGCACGGCCGAAATCAGGCTCGCGGTATAAAGACCATGCGCGATGCGCTGGCCGAAACGGGTTTGCGAGGCGTAGCTGTCGGAGAGATGGATCGGATTTTGGTCGCCGGAGATACGCGCGAAATCGAGAACGTCGTCGTCCATGACGGTGCGCATCAGGGTCTCGCGCATGCCCTCGCGCAGATCCTCGAAGTAAAGCGTATGCACCGCCGGTGCGTTCAAACCCGTTCTCCCCGCGCGGCCATTAGCGGAGAATTTACGAAATCTGCAACCCCGCTTTTCGTCCGAACCCTAACGGGGCCCCGCAGCAAAAATAAAGACTTCATTTACTTCTGATTTGCTCCAATTAACGCAATTTCAAACTGCCTTGCTCTAGGTTCCGGGCGGGAAATCGCACAGTTATCCGGTGCTTGGGGGCGCTGGATGGGCCCAAGGGCAGGCTGGCGAAAGACGCGACGGAGTTTTTGTAATGAGTGCCGATGCTGCCATGCCGATCCTGGTCGTCGACGACTATAAAACGATGATCCGGATCATCCGCAATCTTTTGAAACAACTCGGGTTCGAAGATGTCGATGAAGCCGCCGACGGCACCGAGGCGCTCACCAAAATGCGCGGAAAGAAATACGGCCTCGTGATTTCCGACTGGAACATGGAGCCGATGACGGGGTACGAGCTTCTGAAGGAAGTTCGTGCGGATGCGAACCTGTCGAAAACGCCTTTCATCATGGTCACGGCCGAGTCCAAGACGGAAAACGTGATCGCGGCAAAGAAGGCAGGCGTGAACAACTACATCGTCAAGCCCTTCAATGCGCAGACCCTGAAAAGCAAGATCGACGCGGTTTTCGCCAACTAAACTGTCCTGTCATCTGTGTCGCGAGCTCCTATGGATCGGATCGAGGAAAAACGATCTCCCAACATTGCTGCCCTGCTCCGCGTGAGCGACCGCGAGGCCCTATTTCAGGTCATGCGGCAATCACAGGTTTCCGCCGAAGCGCTGCGCACCGTTTTCAACGCGATCGACGCGGCGATTTATCGCGAGCTGAAGGCGATCGCCGATTACATCAGCTTCCTGCGGAGCGAGATCGGCGAATTGCAGGCGAACGAAATGCGCGCAAAGCGCATTCCCGCCGCCGGCGAGGAGCTGCACGCGGTCGTGACCGCGACCGAGGCCGCCGGCAACGCGATCATGGCGAGCGCCGAAGCGGTCATGGGCTCGAACGCGAAGACGCTCGAAGAGTACAAAGCATTCGTCGAAGGGCAGATGCTCGCGATTTTCGAAGCCTGCTCGTTCCAGGACCTGACCGGTCAGCGCATTACCAAGGTCGTGCAGACACTCGAACAGATCGAGACGCGCGTCTCGCGTTTCGCGGTCGCCACGAACGCAAACGACAAGGACGGCTTCGCCAACGATGAAGAAGCAGCCCGCGCAGAGCGCGCGGAAAACCTGCTCCTGCATGGCCCCTCGCTCGAAGGCGAAGGCATCGTGCAGAACGAGGTCGATGCGATCCTCGATGCGCCGAAGCTCGGCACGGCCGAGGCCCCGAGCTCCGGCGCAACTTCGCAGGGCGATATCGACAAGCTGTTCGCCTGATCCCTACCAGACAAATTCGCGCATGATGCCGGTCGGCGCCACGCCCGCTTTCGCGAAAGCTTCCTGAAGTTTCTCGTTGTCGTGATTGCCGTCCTCGCCCGCGAAGTCGGCGGCGTGGATGCCGCGCGCAATGAAAAGCGAGTCAAAGCCGTTTTTCATAGCACCCAGAATATCGGTCTTGAGCCCGTCGCCGACCGCGAGCACACGTTTCCGGTCGACGGGCTTTCCGCGTAATTTTGCGGTGCGCCTCAGCGCAATCTCGTAAATCTCCGGATGGGGCTTGCCCGCATAAATCGTCTTGCCGCCGATTTCGTCGTAGATCGCGGCAAGCGAGCCCGCACACCAGACGAGCCGGTGGCCGCGCTCGACAACGAGATCGGGATTCGCACAAATCAGCGTGAGACCGCGCGCCTTCGCGCGGGTGAGCAGATCGCGATACTGCTCCGGCTGGTCCTGTGCGTCGTTGAACGGGCCGGAGCAAACGATGAGATCGGCGTGATCGAAATCGACGAGCGTGAGGTCGAGCCCCTCGTAATTCGGGAGATCCCGCTGCGGGCCGATGTGAAACACTTTCGCCCCGGGCCGTGCGATCAACTCCTCACGCGTGACGTCACCGGAAGAAACGACGTCATCATAAACGGCCTTCGGCACGCCGTAGCCTTCGATTTGTTTCGCGACCACCGGGCCTGGGCGCGGCGCGTTCGAGATCATCAGCACGGTCGCACCGGCTTCGCGCGCATGGATCACGGCGTCGTTCGCGCCGGGAATCGCATTCACGCCATTGTGCATCACGCCCCAAAGATCGCAGAGCAGGAGATCGTAACGGGAAATGATCGAGCGAAGGCCGTCGATCGTCGGCGGGACAGTGCTGGTCATGGGAGTATCGCGCCGATATTAGCCGAACTCTAACCGATTCTGCGGGCAATTTGAGCAATGGCGCTCGCGCCGGTCGCTTGCGCCGGGGCGGGTGCGGGCGGAGTCGGGCGCTCTGCGATGATATCGCCTCCGCCCTGCAGGATGTCGGGCCGGAGCGGGCGCGGCGCCGAGAAGAGGAAGCCCTGGCCGAAGCGCACGTCGTAATCGAGGAGATCGATCACGAGCGACTCGTTCTCGATCCGGTCGGCGACGAGATCGATACCGAAGCGGGCGAGAAAGTCCGCGAGATCTGCCGGATGCACGTCGCCGCCGCTTTCGCCGCTGCGGTGAAGGAGAAGCTCGCCCGCGACTTTGACAAAGCGGATGCCGCGCTCGGAGAGCGCACGCGGATCGATCTTGAGATCCTCCATGCGGTCGAGCGAAATCGGAAAGCCGCGCTCGGCGAGAAGCGTGAGATTGATCTGCTCGGACGGGCCGAGGGCGCGATATTCGGCTTGCGTGAATTCGAATACGAGCGAGGAGGCAATCGCCCGATGCGCTTCGAGATAGGCGAGCAGTTCGGGGAAAACCTTCCCGTCGCGCAGCGTCTCGGCCGCGATATTGAGGAAGAGGCCTGCATCGCGGTTTTTGGCGGCAAGGCGGCGCACAATCTGCACACAGCGGATCACCACGCGCTGGTCGATCTGGGGCATGAGGCCCGCGGCGCGGGCGGGGCCGATGAAGTCCTTCGCTTCGATGATGCGGCCGTCGGCAAGGCGAAGGCGGGAAAGCGCCTCGTAATAGCGCGCCTTGCGCTGGGGGAGCGTGACGATCGGCTGCAGATAAAGGTCGAGCCGGTCGTTTTGGACGGCTTCGCGAATGAGATTGAGGATCGCTTCGGCATCCATGCCCACAAACGGACCGGGGACGGGCTCGCGGGCGCGTTTCGGCTTTTTCTCTTTCTCTTCGGCGGCCGCGGGAACGATCGGTTCGGAGACCGCCGGCGCCTCGACCGGACGGGGTGCGGCGAGCAGCGCGTCGTGGACGGCGACGGACTCGGCGAGATTTTCAACGAGATCGGCGAGTTCGCCGATTTCGCGCGAGAGGGGTGCGGTGAGAGTCTTGATCTCCGAATTCGTGCCGTTCTCGAGCGCGGTGACGCGGCGGCCGAGGGTTCCGACTTCGCGCGAAATATCGGACACGGCGCGGGAAAGCTCCTCGATCCGGCCCGTAAGCTCGGTCTTGTCGCGGTTTCGCGATGCGATTACTTCGAGCGTCATCAGCGCGAACAGGATCGCAAGCGAAATATAGGCGGTTTCGTTGAGCGGGATATGGACGAGATAATGCAAGGCGGCGCCGATCGAAGCGGCGACAAGCGCCATGCAGACGATGATGAAAATCGAGCCGATACGCATAAAACTCCCTGCCGCGCGCGCCAGTGTAGCGGCGAATCGCCCTTGCACAACATAGCCGGGCACCTGAAAGCACGAAAGAACCCCACCCGGCGCATCGCAAGCGATGCGCCGCCCTCCCCTTCGGGGAGGGATGACGCGGCGGCGAGGTTCCCCCGTTCCCTCCCCTTTAGGGGAGGGTGACGCCGAGCGAAGCGAGGCGTCGGGTGGGGTACGGTCAGGCCGTCGCCTTGATCACCTTTGCCGTCTTCTCGACAATCTCGCCGATCTCATCCTCGGAGATGATCAGCGGCGGCGTGAACACCAGCGTTTCGCCCGCAGTCCGCAGCATCAGGTTCTCGTCGAAGAAGGCGCGCTCCAGCGCCTCATAGGCGCGCTTGCCGACGGCGTCCGGCTTGGAGGCTAGATCGATCGCCGCCGTGAGCCCCACGGTGCGGATGTCGAGGACGCCCGGCAGGCCCTTCAGGCTCATCACGGCGTCCGCCCATTTCGGCTCGAGCTGGTAGGCGCGCTCGAACAGCTTTTCCTCGCGGTAGAGGTCGAGCGCCGCAATGCCCGCCGCGCAGGCAAGCGGGTGCGCCGAATAGGTGTAGCCGTGGAAGAGCTCGACCATGTGCTCCGGCCCCTTCATGAAGGCATCGTAGATGCCCTTTCTCACGATGACCCCGCCCATCGGCACCGAGCCGGAGGTCACGCCCTTCGCGAACGTAATCATGTCCGGCACGATGCCATAGCGCTCGGCGGCGAAGGGAAAGCCGAGGCGGCCGAAGCCGGTGATGACCTCGTCGAGAATCATCAGGATTCCGTATTTGTCGCAGATCGCACGAAGCCGCTTGAGATAGCCTTTCGGCGCGGGGATGACGCCCGTCGATCCCGCCATCGGCTCGACGATCACGGCGGCAATCGTGGAAGCGTCATGCAGCGCGACGAGCCCCTCGAGCGCGTCCGCGAGATGCTCGCCCCATTCCGGCTCGCCTTTGGAGAAGGCCTGCTTCTCGCGATTATAGGTGGTCGGCAGATGATCGACGCCCGCCATCAGCGCGCCGAATTGCTTTCGGTTCGGGCCCATGCCGCCGACGGAAATTCCGCCGAAGCCGACGCCATGATAGCCGCGCTCGCGACCGATCAATCGCACGCGCGACGCCTCGCCGCGCACGTTGTTGTACGCGAGCGCGATCTTGAGCGCGGTGTCTACGGCCTCGGAGCCGGAGTTGCAGAAGAAAACGTGATCGAGGTCGGCGGGCGCGAGCGCGGAGATTCTGTTCGCGAGCGTGAACGCCTTCGGATTTCCGAACTGGAATGGCGGAACGTAATCGACCGCCTGCGCTTCGGCCCGGATCGCCTCGACGATCGGCTCGCGATTATGCCCCGCGTTCGTGCACCACATGCCCGCAACGCCGTCGAGAATCGCGCGGCCCTCGGGCGTGTAGTAGTGCATGCCCTTTGCTCGTGAGACGAGGCGCGGCCGCTTCTTGAACGAGCGGTTCGCGGTGAACGGCATCCAGAACGCTTCGAGATCGTTCGGGCTGAGGGCTGGTTTTTCGGCGGGGCGTGACATGGCGAGACTCCTTAAGGCATCGAAGCTACTGCGCAAAATGCCTCGATAAAAGGTTTGTTTACCCTGTTTTGCCAAAGTATCCGCCAATTGGGGCGCGTGCCAGTGCACCCCTTCAATACCAGTCCGCGTCGAGGGGTCGCCGGGGTTATGGTTTGTAGAAGAGGCTCGGCAGAGCCAGTCCGCGTTCTTATCGTTGAAGACGATCCGACGATCCGCCGCTTAAGCGCGGCAGCACTCGCGGCTCATCAGAATCCGCAAATCCGCGTGCGTGAAGCTACGAGCCTTGTCGAAGGCGTAGCGCTCGTGCGCGACGAGGCCTTTGCGGCGGCGATTATTTCCGTCGATCAGACAATCGAGGTTTCCGAGTGCGTTGCGAACGTGCGCGAAGCGGGGCTCTCAGGCCCGATCATCGCGACCAGCCAAAAAGGTTCCGTCGCGATCGCGGTCGAAGCCGTGCGCGCGGGCGCGGCGGATTTTCTGGTGAAGCCGTTTCAGCCTGCGGAACTTGCGAAGCGGCTCCTGAATGCGGTCCGGATGGAAGCGGCGCGCGAATTTCCCGCTGCAGCAATAACGCAATCACAAGAATTTGAAGGCTTCGAAGGATTCATCGGCGCTTCGTCCGCGATGACGGAGATTTACGAACAGATCAAACGGATTTCTCCTTCGAAAGCGCCGGTCTTCATCACCGGCGAAAGCGGCACCGGCAAGGAAGTCGCGGCGGAAGCGATCCACGCGCGCTCCGATCGCGCGAGCGGGCCATTCATCGCGCTGAACTGCAGCGCGATTCCGAAAGAACTGATGGAAAGCGAAATCTTCGGCCATGTGAAGGGCGCTTTCACCGGCGCACATGAAGATCGCGCGGGCGCGGCCGAGCTCGCGCATGGCGGAACCCTCTTCCTCGACGAGATTTGCGAGATGGACCTCGCGCTGCAGGCAAAACTTTTGCGCTTCGTGCAGACCGGCACGGTGCGGCGCGTGGGCGACACGAAACAGCGCAATGTGAATGTCCGCTTCGTGTGCGCGACCAATCGCGATCCGATGCGCGAAGTGGAAACCGGAAATTTTCGCGAGGATTTGTACTATCGCCTGCATGTGCTTCCCCTGCACCTGCCGCCCTTGCGCGAACGCGCGGGCGACATCGTGCGGCTCGCTTATGCGTTTCTGTCGCGCTACGCGGAGGAGGAAGGCCGCGCATTCAACGGTTTTGCGCCGGATGCCGCCCTGAAGCTCGAGGAATTTTCCTGGCCGGGCAATGTCCGGCAGTTGCAGAACGTGATCCGCCGCGTGGTGGTGCTGCATGACGCGGAGGAAGTTTCCGCCGAGATGCTTTCGCTTTCCGATGCGGACGCACCCGCGACGCACGAGCCCGCTCGCGACACGGGCCCGCTGCCGCGGGTGGATAGCCCTTCGATCGCGCCCTTGTGGCGACAGGAGCAAAAGATCATCGAGGACGCGCTCAAGGCCTTCGGCGGCAACGCGCAGAAGGCCGCGGCGGCGCTCGAAGTCGCCCCCTCCACGATTTACCGCAAGCTGCAAAGCTGGACGCGGGGACGGAGCGCCTAGCCTTTCCTCGTCATTCCGGGGCGCGCGAAGCGCGAACCCGGAATCCAGAAACGCCCACTTTCGTATCTGGATTCCGGATAGCCGCTTCGCGGCTTCCGGAATGACAGGTTAATGGGGCTGTGAAAACCTCAAAGAATCCCGCTATATGCCCGCCCAGAGCAGGATCATGAGCAAGGACAAAAAGAAACCCTCGAAGATCAAGGCGCGGCTGCCGCGCGGGCTCGCGGATCGCGGGCCGGCGGAGCTTTTAGCCACGCGCGAGATGATCGAGAAAATCCGCAAGGTCTACGAGCTTTACGGCTTCGAGGCGGTCGAGACGCCGGCGATCGAATACACGGACGTGCTCGGCAAGTTTTTGCCCGACCAGGATCGCCCGAACGAGGGCGTCTTCTCCTTTCAGGACGACGACGAGCAGTGGCTGTCGCTGCGCTACGATTTGACCGCGCCCTTGGCGCGCTACGTCGCGGAAAATTTCGAGACGCTGCCGAAACCCTATCGCAGCTATCGCTACGGCTGGGTGTTCCGGAACGAAAAGCCGGGGCCCGGCCGCTATCGGCAATTCATGCAGTTCGACGCCGACACCGTCGGCTCCGCCTCGCCCGCCGCCGACGCCGAGATGTGCATGATGGCGGCGGATACAATGGAGGCGCTGGGACTGAAGGGCAAATACGTCATCAAGGTGAATAACCGGAAGGTGCTCGACGGCGTGATGGACGCCGCGGGCGTGAAGCCGGAGCAGCGGCTGACGGTGCTGCGCGCGATCGATAAGCGAGATCGTTTGGGAAATGAGGGCGTACGAGAACTTCTCGGCAAAGGTCGTAAAGATGAAAGCGGTGACTTTACAAAGGGGGCGAACTTAAGCGACGAGCAAATCAATATCATTTTGCAACTGCTGCAAACTATGGAGAACATCGGCAGCGTTAAAGACGTTTCTATCGTAGAATACGACTATCGTGGCACCGGTATTTGTTCGGTGCCCGTCATCGATAAAATGCTGTTCAGTTATTTTGAAACGGCATTTGTAAGCACCGATCCAATTTGGAATGGAATCGATGAGCTGTTCCAAATAAGAAATTTGGTCAGGACAAACGGATATACCCCTGACCAAATTCGGATAGATCTTTCAGTCGTCCGCGGCCTTGAATATTACACCGGCCCCGTTTACGAGGCCGAGCTCACCTTCGAAACAAAAGACGAAAAAGGAAACTCCGTCCGCTTCGGCTCGTTCGGCGGCGGCGGGCGTTACGACGGACTCGTTGCGCGCTTTCGCGGCGAGCCGGTGCCAGCGACCGGATTTTCCATCGGCGTGTCGCGGCTCCTCGCGGCACTCCAGACGCTAGGCAAGGTCGGCAGTGAAAACGACTTCGGTCCCGTGGTCGTCACGGTGTTCGATAGGGATCGTGTTAACGACTACCAGCGCATGGTGAAGGAACTGCGGGACGCGGGAATTCGCGCGGAGCTTTATCTCGGCAACCCGAAGAACCTCGGCAACCAGCTGAAATACGCCGACCGCCGCAACGCCCCCTGCGTCGTCATTCAGGGCGGCGACGAAAAGGCCAAAGGGGAAGTTCAAGTAAAGGATCTGGTTGAAGGCGCGAAGGCGGCGGAAGCCATTGCTTCCAACAAGGAATGGCGCGAGACGCGGCCTGCGCAGTTTTCGGTGAAAGAAGCCGATCTCGTTAAAGCCGTGCGTGAAGTGCTCGCACGGCATGGGAAGCATTAACTTTTAGCACCTCGTCATCGCCGGGCTTGTCCCGGCCAGGCCGGGCATGACAAGAGGATAGGCTTGCCCGCCCTCCTTTGCTACAAGCCCGCCTCTACCACGGAAATTTCGCTCTCCTACGACGGAAGCAACGGCTGTGAATTTTAAAGAAACAGACGCCCGCGCGCGGAACGGACGCGCCGAAGCACTCGTAGACCTCTACGAGCGCGCGGCCTATGTGCGCGTGCAGCCGCCGATCCTGCAGCCGGCGGACGCGTTCCTCGAACTCTCGGGCGAGGAATTGCGGCGGCGTTTGTTTCTTACCACCGACGCGAACGGGCGCGAATTGTGTCTCCGGCCCGACCTCACGATTCCCACCTGCCGCCTGCATCTTGAGAACAACGCGCCGGTGCCGGCGAGCTACTGTTATTTCGGCCGCGTGTTCCGCGACCGCGGCGGCGGCGCGGGCGAATATCTGCAGGCCGGAATCGAATCGCTCGGACGCGAGGACCAGGAAGCGGCGGACGCCGAATGCCTGACGCTTGCGCTCGACTCCGCCCGTCACTTCGGCGTCGAGAAGTCCGTGATCCGCATGGGCGATGTGGGCCTGTTCTCGGCTTTCGTGGCGGCGCTCGATCTTTCCCCCGCCTGGCGGCGGCGGCTGCTCAAGGACTTCAACCGCACGGGAACGCTCGCGGCCGATCTTTCGAGTCTGAAGCTCGCGGCAAGCGCGCCCTCCCCGCATGCCGGCATGCTCGCTGCGCTCGAAGGTTCGGATCCTGCGGCGGCGCGCGCTTTCGTCGCGGATTTGCTCTCCATCGCGGGCATTTCGAATGTCGGCGGGCGTACCGTAGGCGAGATCGCGGAGCGATTTCTGGAGCAGGCCTCGCTCGGCTCGGCGGGCGGGCTCGGCACCGGAAATTGCACCGCGCTCGAACGCTACCTTTCCATCGAAGGCGATCCTGATGCGGCGCTCGCGGAATTACGCGCGCTCGCGAAAGATTCAAAGCTCGATCTTTCCGCCGCGCTTGAACGTTTGGAGCAGCGGATCGGCTTCATGGCGGCGGGCGGCGTCGATCTTTCGACCGTGCGCTTCTCGACCGCATTCGGCCGCGCGCTCGACTATTATACCGGCATGGTGTTCGAGCTTTATGATCCCCGCGATTACGTGAAGTGGCCGCTCGTGGCAGGCGGGCGCTACGACAAGCTGATGACGCTTTTGGGCAGCAAGACTGCGATCCCGGCCGTCGGCTTCGCCGCCTGGATCAACGAACTCGAACAGGCGGGTGCCGCATGAGCGCGCTCGTCATCGGCGTTCCCTCCAAGGGCCGCTTGCAGGAGAACGCGCACGCGTTTTTCAAGCGCGCGGGGATTTCGCTCGTGCAGCCGCGCGGCGGGCGCGAGTATCGCGGCACGATTCCGGAAATCGAAGGCGCGGAAGTCGCGTATCTCTCGGCAGCGGAAATCGCGGGCAATCTCGCACAGGGCGCGATCCACTTCGGCGTCACCGGCGAGGATCTGGTGCGCGAGACCATGCCCGACGCGGACAAGCGCGTGCTGCTCGTCGACGGTCTCGGCTTCGGCTTTGCCAATGTCGTCGTCGCCGTGCCGCAGGCGTGGATCGACGTGCGCACGATGCAGGATCTCGACGACGTCGCGACCGCCTTTCACGCCAAACGCGGCAGGCGCATGCGGGTCGCGACGAAATACGTGAACCTCACGCGCGCTTTCTTCGCGAAGCACGGCATCGCCGATTACCGCATCGTCGAGAGCGCAGGCGCAACCGAAGGCGCGCCGGCGACGGGCGCGGCTGAGCTGATCGTCGACATTACAACGACGGGCTCCACCTTGGCCGCGAACGCGCTCAAGGTCGTCGAGGACGGCGTGATTTTGCGCTCGCAGGCAAATCTCGTGGCTTCGCTCGGCGCCAATTGGGGCGAGCGCGAGCGCGCGGCCGCGCGCGCCCTCCTCGACCGCATCGCCGCCGAGCGTGTCGCGCGCACGACACGGGAAGTTCGCTCGCGCTTCAAGGCGGCCGACGCCGAGCTCGTCGCGGAGGCGAAAGGCCGCTTCGGCGCTTTGGCGCCGTTGGGCGGACCGACCTCGTCCGGGATGCTCACGCTTCTCTGCCCGCCCGAGACGGTGCACGAGCTTGCGATTTTTCTCAGGCAGCGCGGCGCGGAAACGGTGATGGTCGCGGCGCCCGAATATATTTTTGCGCGGGAGAACCCGCTATATGAGACGCTGATTTCGAAGATTGGATGAAGCTTGTCCATTCGTCATGTTCGGCCTTGTGCCGGGCATCCACGTCTTAAGAGCCTCACCTCAGCTAAGGCGTGGATGGCCGGGACGAGCCCGGCCATGACGGAGAATTAACTACGCGCTACGGAAAACGATCGTCCGCGCGAGCGTGAAATTCACCACGAAGCCCACGCCGATGCCCAAGAGCTTCGCAAGCGGCAGCGGAAGATATTTCGCCGCGATCACGAGCGTTGCGGTATGCGCGACGAAGCCCGCCACCTGGCTCGCGGCGAACAGGAGATAGGCGCGGAAGCTCAACTCCGTGTGATGCCTCTTGAACGTGAACAGCGAGTTCATGACATAGGAGCAGGTCACCGCGACCGCGAAGGATGTTGTGTTCGACGCGATCAGCAACCAATCGGGGCTGAGATGGGGCGCGAACGCGCCCAAAATCGCCACCATGGTGAAAAACACCGCAGCGTCGACGCCCGCGTTAGCGAGGCCCACCAGGCCGAAACGGAACATCTGAAACGCAAGCTCGCGCAAATCGAATCTCCAAAGAATCCGGGCTGCATAGCACGGCTTTCACCAAGGCCAAGGCGACCGATGTACGCGCCCCTCTGCCTGGGCTACAAAACCGGCGAGGAGCCGAAATGACCATGCCCGGAACGAGTGCGGGAAAGAGCCAGGGCGCGGGCCTGATCCGCGCCGCGCGGGGCCTTTCGGTGATTGTGCCGCTTTATAATGAGGCAAAGGGCCTCTCGGCGCTGCATGAACGGCTTGTTCAATTCGCCGCACGGCTTCGCAGCGAGCGGAAGCTTCCCGCTGAGATCGTCTATGTCGACGACGGCAGCCGCGACGACACATTCAATGTCGCACGGGGCTTGCCCGCGAAGGGTGTGGATTTTCAGATCGTTTCGTTCTCGCGCAATTTCGGCAAGGAAGCCGCGCTTCGCGCGGGGCTCGACCATGCGCGCTTCGACGCGCTTCTGTTCATGGACGGCGACGGCCAGCATCCGCCGGAACTCGCGGACGAGCTTGTGAAATACTGGCTCGACGAAGGCTACGACGTTGTCTTCACCGCGAAGGCGCATCGCTCCGACGAGTCCGCGGTGAAGCGCGCGGCAGTGCACTTCTTCTACAAAATGCTGAACTGGGGCGCGCGTTATCCGATCCCGGAGGACGCCGGCGACTTCCGGCTTTTGTCACCGCGGGCGGCGGCGGCGCTGAAACGGCTTCCCGAGAGGAACCGTTTCTTCAAGGGTCTGTCGAGCTGGATCGGCTTCAGGCAGAAGCGCGTGCCCTATGAGCCAGCGCCGCGCGCATATGGAAGCTCAACGTGGAACTACCGCACGCTCTTGGGCCTTTCGATCGAAGGCCTGACCGCGTTTTCGACCGCGCCTTTGCGGCTCGCAAGCCTGTTCGGCGTGATCATTTCCGCGAGCGCGTTCTTGTTCGGCCTGTGGATCGTGTTCGAGACGTTTTACTACGGCAAGGACGTGCCGGGTTATCCGTCGATCATGGTCGGTGTCATGGTGATCGGCGGCGTGCAGCTTCTGATGATCGGGATCGTCGGCGAATATATCGCGAAGATCATGTCGGAGCTCAGGGGCCGGCCGAATTATTTCGTCGCGGAGCACGAGATTTTCGAAGCGGCGGGCAAGAAAGATCCGCGCGAGGCGGCCGAATGAGGCGCGTCATTCTGTGCGCCGACGACTATGCATTTTCGCCCGGCGTTTCCGCGGGAATCCGCGAGTTGCTCGCAGCGGGCCGCCTCAACGCCACTTCCGTGATGACGATCTTTCCGGAATTCGAGACGGAGGCGAAAGCGCTGGCCGCGGTCAAAAGTCCGATCCCGTTTCAGATCGGCCTGCACGCAACGCTGACCGGCGGCTTTCAACCCCTTTCGGCAGCGCCCATCCCCTCGCCTCATGGCCGCCTGCCGATGTCACAGCAAACCTGGCCGCCGCTCGGATGGTTTCGTATCAGCGGTACGAGGGTGAAAGCGGAAGTGAGCGCACAGCTTAAAAAATTCATCCGCATCTTCGGACGCACGCCGGACTACGTCGATGGCCATCAGCATATGCAGCTGATGCCAGGCGTACGCGGACCATTTCTCGAAGCGGTGAAGGAGCTCGCGCCGAAAGCTTGGGTGCGGCAATGCGCGCCCGTGCGATGGAGCGATGAGTTCTTTGACCCGAAAATTCGGTTTTTGGGATTTTTGAGCCGGGGGTTCCGGCGGAAAGCGCGCAAGGCCGGGCTCGCGTTCAATCCCGCCTTCTCGGGCGCTTACGATTACACCCGCTCAGGCGATTTCGGCGCTTCGTTCGCGGGTTTTTTGCGAGGAATGCCGGAAGGCGGCGTCATTATGTGCCATCCGGGCCATCCGGACGATATTTTGCGCTCCCGCGACATACTGACGGATCAACGCGAAAAAGAATTTGCATTTTTCATGAGCGGCGAGATGCCGCGCATTCTGGCCGCGGCTGGCGCGACTCTTGCTTAAGTAGCCCTCGATGGAAGATTTCCTTTTGAGGCGCTGGCGGACCTTCGCCTGGCGTGCGGCCGGCGGCGCGCTCGCGATTCTTGCAATGCATTTCCTGGCGGGCGCGAGTCATATGCCGGTCGCACTCGTTCCGTTCGCGACCTCGATCGTGCTTGTGCTCGGCTCACCCAACGCCGGGCCGGCGCAGCCGCGCGCGATCGTGGGCGGGCACCTGCTCTCTTCACTCGTTGGACTGGCCGTCTCGCTGTTGGCCGGGTCCTCGCCCTGGGCGGCAGCGCTTGCGGTCGGGCTTGCGATGGTCCTGATGTTTTCCACCCGCACCATGCATCCGCCCGCAGGGATCGATCCGCTCATCGTCGTAAACGATTCACTGACCTGGACCTTCCTCTTCATCCCTGTGCTCGCGGGGACGGTGCTTTTGGTCTGCTTTGCATTTATCTGGCACAATGCGCCTGTTTTCCGCTCGCATCGGCGCCGATGGCCTGAGCAATGGTGGTGAGGGGATCGTCGATGTCTTTGCGCGGTCAAACGCAAATGACGCACGCTCATCAAACGGGCGCTATCCTCACCGCGCCTGTTTCGACCCGCGCGCGGATCATATTGATCGCTTTTCTGACCGGTATTTATCTCTTCAACGCATTCGAGCTGCGGCAGTGGCTGGAGTCGGAAATTCCGACCGGCCCGGATCAGCAGTGCTATCACAAGCAGGCGCAGCTATTCGAAGAAAACGGAATTGTCGGCGGCTTGAACACCGCAATCGAATTTGAGGAAGCGCGCTACCTGCTCTCGAAGGCGAAAGCTCTTGGACTTACCGCCGCGCCCGAATCACAATGGGCGGTTGTTGTCGCGCCGGAATGCCATCAATACAAATACGCCACCGGCAGCATCATCTCGCAATATCCGCCCGGAACAGGATTTCTGCTTTCGTTTTTTCCCGAGGGTAAGCGCGTCAGGCTTCTGTATCTGGTCATCGAGACGATTCTGTTTGGCTGGTTTGCCTATCTTGTGGCCGCCGCCCCTACCAAAGGCGCCGCACTCCTGCTTTCCGCGCTTGGAAGCTTCGCCGTCATCCAGTTGAATTACGAAGGATACATGAGCTTCTCGCTCGCCCCCTCGATGCTTCTCTGCATTCTTCTCGCGTTCGGCGCGGTGAAACTGCTTGTTTCCAAGGACGGCCGGGAGCGGGCTCTCCTTTCCGCAATCTGCGGCGCTTTGTTGGGAATATCGGTCAGCTTGCGCACCGCCAATATCCTGCTCGTGGGCGGTTTCGTGCTGGCCTATGCAGACATGTTTTTGCGCAAACGGCAATGGAATATCTGGCCTGCGGCACTCGCTTTTGCCGTAGCACTCGGGATCGCCCTTATCCCGACTTTTGCCGCCCATGCGATCAATGCGGGCCATCCGCTCGCGACAACTTACGGCGACGACGACGCCTCTCATCCGATTTTGACGTGGCGGCAAATCGGCGCGGCAATCGACTATTACTTTTTTGGCGAAGGCATCGGTTATGTTTTCGACGCCGGACTGGCTATCACTGCCTTGTTCGAGATTGGCAGGCGCTTCTTCAAATGGAATACGATTCCCTATCTCGCTTTCGTCAATAACGCCACCTGGGTGGTTGCAGCCGCCTTTTATCTCACACACGGTGTTCTCAATTCTTATTATCTGATTCCGACCGCGCTCTTCAGCATGTCCCTCATCGTGTTCGGCCTTTGCAAAAGTGCATTGTCGAAGCCCGCTTTCGCGCCGATGACACGCCCCATTCCATCCGCTCCCCTCGCCGCGATTGCTTGCGTCTGCAGCGTGATTTTGATCGCCGGATGGACGGTCGCTCTCAAACAGGCTCCGAAACCGGCGGACCCGCTACCATCACTGGAACCGAATGCAATCGTTTGGGCGGATCAGTCCGGCGGGCTATTCAGTTACTATTTGAAGCGGCACACCGCGATGCTGGACCGCGCATCGCCCGCGGTGCAGCGCCGGATGATTGCAGCCGTCGCCGAGGACAGCCGCCCTCAGTATCTGATCGCCGACAGCGATGAAATGCGGGCGCTGATCGCCCGCACCAGCGGCGCCGTGCGCATGAACGATATGTTCGGCTACGAGGCGTATCGGCTGGAACCGCGGAGCGTTCAGGCCCGCTGACCGGCCTAGACCCCCGCCGCCAGTCTGAACATACCGTCCGCCTGCGGCTTCGCTTCCAGCCGGTCCTTGTGAAACGGAAGAAGCGTCGAGCGATGGCCGATGGAGATGACCGTTGCCTTCGGCAAGCGCTCCTTGATCAATTTGTAAAGCGCCGCCTCTCCGTCTTCGTCGATCGCGGAAGTCGCCTCGTCCAGAAGCAAAATATCCGGCTTTGTGAGCAAGGCGCGCGCGAGCGAAACACTCTGCTGCTCGCCGAGCGAAAGAACATGCGGCCAGCTCGTTTCCTCGGCAAGCCGGCCCGAAAGGCGGGACAGCCCGACCGCGGCGAGCGCTTCGTCGAATTGCTTGGGGTCGAACGCATCGGGCTTCGCCGGATAGGCCAGTACTTCGGCAAGCGTGCCGAACGGCAAGTAGGGTTTCTGCGGAAGGACGAGCATCTTCGCACCCTTTTCCACGCTGACTCTGCCCTTGCCGAAGGGCCAGATGCCGGCGACAGCGCGGAAGAACGTCGATTTTCCCGAGCCGGTCGCGCCGGTCACAAGGACGGAATCTCCCAGCGGGATTGAAATTTTATCCGCCGATAGCACAGGTTTTCCGTCCGGCAGCCACAGTTTCATTCCCTCAACCGCCACCGCGGCGCCCGGAATTTCCTCGTGCTTTAGCTCGGACTGCGATTGCAGCAGATCCGCACCGCCGATCGCATTCTCGAAGCCGATCAAGCGCTGAACCACCGCGCGATATTCGGCGAGCGTATTATAGGCGGTGACAAAAAAGCTGAATGCGGTCTGCACGCTGTTGAAAGCCGACGCGGTCTGAAACAGGATGCCAAGCTGGATTTTGCCGGCGAAATAGGCGGGACTTACGACGACATAAGGAAACACCACCGAAGCTTGATTATAACCGGCGGTAAACCAGGTGAGACGCTTCTGCGTCCTGATGATCCGCATGAAATACTCGAAGAAGCGCGCGAAGCGCTGGTTGAGCCGCGCGTGTTCGGCCGGCTCTCCTCCCAGGAGCGCAATCTGCTCGCCGTTTTCGCGGACGCGGACGAGATGGTAGCGAAAATCCGCCTCGTATCTTTGCATACTGAAATTCAACGCCGCGAGCACGTTGCCGATCAGATGCGTGATCAGCGTGCCCAGCGTGGCATAGATCAGCGCCGCCCAGACAAGGTAGCCGGGGATCGCGATGTCGTAGCCGAACAATGTGAGGGGTGCCTCGTTTGAAAGCATCCATAGGATGAAAACGAAGGACGCAATCGTGACCACAGCGTTCAACAAGCCGATAGAAAGATCGATTGTGCGCTGTGTAAACAGCTCAAGATCCTCGGCGATACGCTGATCGGGGTTGTCGGCGGGATCGCCAACCGTCCGCATGCGGTAGTGCGTTCCTTCGTGCAGCCAGCGCGAGAGATACTTGTCGGTCATCCATGCGCGCCAACGGATGCGCAGCCATTGCCGCAAATAGAGTTGATAGACCGCCGCGATGATGAACAGCGCCGCAAGGCCGCAGAAATAGAGAAGCTCGTATTTGAACGTCGCGAAGTCCTTGTTCTGGACGGCGTTATAGAAGCGCGCGTTCCACGCGTTGAATTGTACGTTCAGGAAGACAGAGGCGAGTTCGAGAAAAATCACTGCTGCGAGCAACGCGCGGCCGGGCCAGCGGTCCTCGCCCTTGAAATAGGGGACGGCGAGACGGCGGACTTCGGCGAGAAAGGCGAATATCGAGCGCAATGGAATGCTCCGGAGCTGGCTGAAAATCGGCGCGAACTTAACCGATAAACAAAGGAACGTCGCAGACTAGTTCCCGCCGGATGTGTCGAAAATGCGAAAGGGGCGCGGCCTTGCCGCGCCCCCTTCATGAATACTTCGTAACAAATTACTTCATAAAACTCGCACGCATCCGCTTCAGCACGAACAGGGCAAGCAGGCCGGTCAGAATGTCGAGCCCGACCACGATACTGAATACCGGCACCCAGCTTCCGGCCTTGTCGTGCAAAAACGCGGCCGTCGGCCCGCCAAGCACCGAGCCCACGCCCTGCGCCATGTAGAGCAGGCCATAGTTCGCAGTCGCGTTCTTGGTGCCGAAGGTGTCGGTGAGCGTCGACGGGAAGAGCGAGAAGATCTCGCCCCAGCCGAAGAACACGAGTCCTGACAGGAGCACGAACATCAGCGGATCGGTCCGGAAGTGGAGGAAAAGCGCGATCGCAATGCCCTCGAGGATGAAGGCGAGCCCCATCGTGTTTTCGCGACCGATGTGATCGGACACCCAGCCGAAGAACGGACGGGTGAGCCCGTTGGTGATGCGGTCAAAGGTGAGCGCGAGCGGCAAAGCCGCGGTGCCGAAGACCATCATTTCGGCGACGCCATATTCACGCGCGAACGGCGCGAAGTTCGACACCACCACGAGACCGCTCGTCGCCATCAGGCTCATCATGAAAAACATGAGCCAGAACACAGGCGTCTTCACCATTTCCATCGGTTCGTAGTTACGCCTGCTCGTCAGGACGAGTGGCGCGGGCAAGTTATCGCTCGCAGTCGGCGAACGCATGGGAAGCGCTGCGAGAATGCCGACCGCCGCAAAAATAATGCCGAAGACCACAAGCGTGTGCTGGTAGGTCGAGGTCTTCAGCATGTTATAAATCGGATAGTTTGTGAGAATGGCGCCGAAGCCGTAACCCGCGGCGGCAAGGCCCGCAGCGAGGCCGCGCTTTTCCGGAAACCAGCGCACCATCTGACCGATTACGCCGATATAGACAATGCCGGTGCCGACGCCGCACAGAAGGCCATAGGTAAGATACAGACCCCATATGTTTGTGGCCTGGGACGCCGAAATCCAGCCGAGGCCCGAGAGGAGCCCGCCGGCGGCTACAAGCATCCGCGGCCCGAATTTATCGACGAGCCAGCCCTGAATGGGTGAAAGCCAGGTTTGCAACACGATCAGGATCGTCAGCGTCCACTGAACAACGGGCAGGCTGACGGAAAGCGTGTCGCGTAGCGGCTGAGTGAAAAGTGTCCAAACATATTGCGGACTGGAGATCGCCATCATGGCGATGACGCCGAGAATGAGTTGAATCCAGCGTGTGCTGGAGGCGGCCGAAGATCGGGCCGCGGAAGTGTTGACTGCCATTGTTCTCCCCCTGTCGATCAAATGCGGATGCTAGGCCAAGCAAGACGAGGGCCAGCGGTATTGTGATGCGCGGAGAAGCCTAAACTTGTTTATTCCGGCAGCAACTGCATAAATTCTTTGCGAGTGCGGCCAACGATTGAGCAAACCAATTTTTGCGACGCGAAGCTTCAATGGAACAACGCGCGTAACGCATCGAACAAAAGTTTTGCTGCAGCGCCCGCGAGCAGAAGATAACACCAGAAGTACAGAACGTTTTGTTCCAGACGGCGATGCAGATGCACGCCGAGCCAGACGCCGAACGGCGCGGCAGGTGCGAGTGCAAGTGCAGCAATCCACGTCGACGGCTTCGCATAAGCGAGCGCGCCGTAAGGCACGAGCTTGATCGCATTGCCGAGCATGAAGATCGCGAGATTGGTTCCGGTGTAGACGGACTTATCGAGCCCGCGTTTCAGCAAGTACATGTTTACCGGCGGCCCGCCGGAATGCGCGACGAAAGTCGTAAATCCTGATGCGACCCCCGCAGCGGTCGCAAGCAGCGGCGAGGAAGGCATGTGCGCGGCTTTGGCGCGGCGGCCGAGCAGAAACCAGTAAGCGGTAAAAAGCAGCGTGACGAAGCCAATGCTGGCCGCCACGATATGCGGATTGACGCGGGTGAAGAAGAAATAGCCAAGGCCGATGCCTGCGATGAGCGCGGGCAAAATCCACCCAAGATCCTTCTTCGACCAGGTCTTCGGGCCGAAGGAGCCGAGCGCAAAAACATCCATGAACGAGACGAGCGGCGCGACGGTAATCGCGGCGTCGAGCGGCGACATCACAAGCGACAGGAGCGGCACGCCGAGGATCGCAAGCCCGCCGCCGAACGCGCCCTTGCTCATGGCGATCAGAAAAACCGTCGGCAGTCCGACGATGTAGAACGCCGGATCGGAAGGAAAAAGGGCGAGAAAGCCGCTCACGCCCGCGCTGCATAAGGCCGCGCGCGATACGGCTCTTCGAGATATTTCTTCGTCTCGTCGTCGAGCTTGAGCTCGATCGCCTTCAGCGCGTCGGCGAGATGATGCGGCTTGGTCATGCCGATGATCGGCGACGTGACCGAAGGATTGGCGAGTACCCAGGCGACTGCCACTGCCGCGCGCGGAGCACCCAGCTTTTCGGCGACAATGCGCACGCGTTCGGCGATTTCATATTCGACGTCGCTTCCGCCGATATTGAGCTCGCGCATGAAATGATCGGTCTGCGCACGCAACGTGCGCTCGCCCTGACTCGGCATGGAGCCTGCGAGAAATCCCCGCGCGATCGGCGACCAGGGCGTAACCGCAATGCCCTCCGACTGGCAGAGCGGCAGCATTTCGCGCTCTTCCTCGCGATAGATGAGGTTGTAGTAGTTCTGCATCGAAACGAAGCGCGTGAGGCCGCGTTCCTTCTGCATCGTGATCAGCTTCGAGAATTGCCACGCGCGCATCGAGGACGCGCCGATATAGAGTGCCTTGCCGGCTTTCACGACGTCATGCAGCGCCTCGATGATCTCGTCCATCGTCGTGTCGGGATCGAGGCGGTGAATGATGTAGAGATCGACATAATCGTTGCCCAGGCGCTTCAGCGAGGCGTCGATCCCCTCCATGATGTGCTTTCTGGACGAGCCGCGCTGGTTCGGCCCCTTTCCCATCGGATTATTAACTTTAGTTGCGAGCACATATTCGTCGCGCCGTGCGAATTTTTTCAGCGCGCGGCCGGTGATTTCCTCGCTCACGCCCTCGGAATAGACGTCGGCGGTGTCGAAGAAATTGATCCCCGCTTCGATCGCCGCCTTATAGTAGGGCTCGGCTTCTTTTTCTTCGAGCGCCCACGCGCGCGAGCTCTTCACGCCATAGCTCATGCAACCGAGGCAAATGCGCGAAACCTTGATCCCTGTTGTACCGAAGCGGACATATTGCATGGCTCGTTCCTGATTAATGCATGTCGCCGAAGCCGTAGAGTTTATGCGGGTTATCGACGAAAATCTGCTTGCGCGTGGCTTCGTCCGGCACCCATTCGGCGAAGAGATCGAGAAGATCGCCAATCTTTGGCATGGGCGGCTTGATCGCAACATGCGGCCAATCGCTACCCCACAGCATACGATCGGGTCGCGCGGCAACCAGCGCGCGTGCGAAGGCGATCGTGTCGCGATAGGGCGGCCCTTCCGACGAAACGCGGAACGCACCGGACAATTTCACCCAGCCATTTCCGTCCTTCAGCATCGACAGTAGTGTCTGGAAGCCGGAATTGTTCACGCCTTCGCTCGCCGGCACATAGCCCATGTGATCGATCACCCACGGCACCGGCAGCGACGATAGTTCTCGCGCGATCTCGCCGATCTTACGCACATCCATCAGAAACTGCATGTGCCAGCCGAACGGCTTGATTTTTTTCGCGAGCGTGCCGATCGCGTCCAGGCCGATCCCGCCGCCAAACATGATGTTGAAGCGGCAGCCGCGAAAGCCCGCTTCGTCAAGTCGCGTGAGCGCCCGGTCGGTGACATCCGGCGCGACGACCGCGACGCCGCGCAGTTTTTTCCGGTTGGCGACGAGCGTTTCTTCGGCGAGGCGATTGTCGGTGCCGTGCACACTCGGCTGCACGAGAACGCCATGCTCCATGCCGGTTTTTTCCAGCATTTTGAGATAGTCCGCGGGCCTTGCCTCCGGCGCGGTGTAACTACGGCCCTCCTCCAGTGGATAGCGCGGCGGCAAACCAAGTACGTGTGCGTGGGTGTCGACAGCACCCGCGGGCACCTTGTAGCGGCTCGGGCCGCCGACCTCGGGATTGGGTCCCGCGCAAAGCGGCGCGGACGGTGTTGCAAAGTCCTTGGCGTCAGGCACTTGCGATTAATTACTCGGTGTCAGTTTCTTCCCGTTCGTTTCGCGCATGAACCACGCGATCAGGAACACGAGCGCGTAAGCGGATATCGCGATCATGTCGATAATACGGTTGAAGGAATCGCGAGAACTCAGGAAGGTCAGAAGTGTCGGAATCCCCGCCGCGAGCAAGCGTCCGCCGTTATAGGCGAAGCTCTGGCCAGAACCGCGAAGATGCGTCGGAAAATGTTCGGTTAATGTCGGGCCGATGCCGGAGAAGGTGCCGGAGGCGAACATGCAGAGCATGAAGCCCCAGAACATCACGCCGTGGTCGTTGGCGGCGAGCCACACGATTACATAGACGCTGATCGCGGAACCGACCGCAAACAGCATGAAGGTGGGCCGGCGGCCAATGCGGTCGTTCAAATAAGCGCTAACAAGGTAGCCGACAAAGGCGCCGCCGATAATCGAGGCGATATAACGCCCCGTACCCATCTCAGTAATACGACGATAGCTGCTGAGGTAATCGAGCAGCCACGCGCTCGTGTAATAGCCGCCATGAGTGCCGGCGGCGAGCAGCGTCGTCATGACCGTCGTCTTCAGCATGTCGGGCGAGAAAATCTTCAGGAAATCCCATTCGCGATTTTTCTTGCCGCGCAGCTTCTTCTGCGTGTCGAGGAAAATCTTGGGCTCCTCGATATACCGGCGAATAAAGAAGATAAGAAGCGCGGGGAGAATGCCGAGCGCGAGCAGGATGCGCCAGGAGACATCCGGCCGCATCTTGGGCAGCACGAAAATCGCAATCAACGCCGCGATCGCCCAGCCCACGGCCCATCCGCTTTGCATGCCGCCTACCGCCTTGCCGCGATCCTTGGCGTGGACGACTTCGCCGATCAAAATCGCGCCGACCGCCCATTCGCCGCCGAGGCCAAGAGCCATCAGGATGCGGCAGGCCATTAACTGCCAGTATTCCTGCACGAACGCACAGAGCAGGCCGAACACTGCAAACCAGAGGATCGTGACCTGCAGCACTTTCACGCGTCCATAGCGGTCGGCGGCAATACCCGCGATCCAGCCGCCGATAGCGGAGGCAATCAGGGTTGCGCTTGCGACATGCGCAGCTTCGCGGCGGTCGAGATCCAGCGCCACGACGATCGCCGGCATCGCGAAAATGAGCAGGAAGAAGTCGATGGAGTTCAGCGTCCAGCCGCCGAACGAAGCCCAGAAAGTCTTGCGCTCGAGCGGCGTCATCGCGCCGTACCAAGCCGTCGGGCTGTCCTTCGCCTTCATTTCCCGCCTCCCCGCGCCGAGCGCATCCGGCGGTCACTCTAGCATTTCTGCCGGGCGCGACGACTCCCCCAACCCTCGCCTTCCCCACGCGATTTTCATGCGCGCAAATGAAATCGGGCCCCTTGGGGGCCCGATTCGCTGTCCGATTGCGTCACTGACCCGCATCGGCGGTAAGCACGCGTCCTTTCGTCTCCGGCAACAGAAGCGCCGCCGTGATCAGGAGCCCATAGGCAATCAGCGCATACACTCCGATCGACTGACCGAGCGGCAGTTTGGCGCTGAGGAGCCCCACGAGCGTAGGCGCGAACGAGGCGGCACCCCGGCCGAAATTATAAGCGAAGCCCTGCCCCGAGCCGCGCATGCGGGTCGGAAACAGCTCGGTCAGGATCGGCCCCATGCCGGAAAAAATGCCCGAGACGAAGAAGCCGAGCGGAAAGCCCAGGAACAGCATCACCGTATTATCAACCGGGATTTGCGTATAGATGAAGACGGTGATGATGTTGCAGACCGCGAACAGAATGAAATTTGCGCGTCGTCCGATTTTATCGTTCAACCAGGCACTCACCAGATAGCCAATGAACGAGCCGATGATGATGACGGCGAGATAGCCGCCCGTGCCCATGACCGTGAGCTTGCGCTCCGTCCGCAAAAATTGCGGAAGCCAGGTCGTGACGGCGTAGTAGCCGCCTTGCGCGCCGGTCGTGAGCACGCAGGTGAGGATCGTCGTCTTGATCATTGCCGGCGAGAAGATTTCGAGGAAATTCGCTTTCTTCCCGGCTCTGTCGAGGTTGTCCTGGGTTTTTTCGAAAACGGCCGGCTCGTCGACGCGCCTACGGATGAAGAAGACGAGGAGCGCGGGCGTGATGCCGACCCAGAACAGCCAGCGCCAGGCGCTCTCCGGCGGCAATATGGTGAAGAAAAGGGTTGCCAGAATCGCCGCGATACCCCAGCCGATTGCCCATCCGCTCTGCATGGTGCCGACCGCCTTGCCGCGATGCTCCGGACGGATCACTTCGCCGATCAGCACGGCCGCCGCCGCCCACTCGCCGCCAAAGCCGAGGCCCATTAGTGCGCGGAAGATCAAAAGCTGCGTATAGTTTTGCGCGAAGCCGCAGAGAAAAGTGAAAAACGCAAACCAGATAATTGTAATCTGGAGCGTGCGCACGCGCCCGATGCGGTCAGCCACGGCTCCCGCGATCCAGCCGCCAAAAGCGGAGGTGAACAATGTCGCCGTCGCAATGAAACCCGCTTCGCCCGGCTTGATCGCGAAAGCCGCGATGATGGTTCCGATGACGAAGCTATAGATCTGCACGTCCATCGCATCCAACACCCAGCCGCCGAAGCACGCCCAGAAGGTGTTCTTCTCGCGCTGCTTCATTTCGGTGTACCAGGCGGTCGGATGATGGTCTTCGGTCGCTACGGTTTGTATCGCCATGTTTCGCTCCCTGTGTTTCCCCCTTGGCGTTTTGACATGTAGCTTTTCGCGCCCTCTCCTCCTGAGCCTAGCGCAACCGATGCGGATGCGCCGCTAAAAAAGTGAAAGCTGTGAGTTCTTCAGATCCGTCACCAGCATGAACCCCGGCGCGTGCGTAATCGCGAAAGGCGGGCGCGCTGCAGCAATCGCAGCTTGCGGCGTCACGCCACACGCCCAGAAAACAGGCAACTCGCCGGCTTCGACCGGAACCGGGTCACCGTAGTCGGGTTTGGCGATATCGCGAATGCCGATCTGTTCGGGAAAGCCGATATGCACGGGCGCGCCGTGCACCGCGGGAAGACGTGTCGTGATTTGCACCGAGCGGATTGCATCGGAAGGCTTCAGCGGACGCATGGAAACGACGAGCGGCCCATGAAAGCGGCCGGCGCGTTCGGTTGCGATATTTGTGCGGTACATCGGCACATTGGTTCCGCGCTCGATGTGGCGAACGGGCACGTCGTTTTGCAGGAGCGCTTCTTCGAAAGAAAAAGAGCAGCCGATCACGAAACTCACGAGATCGTTTCGCCAGACGGAATTGAGATCACGCGGCTCGCCGGCAAGCTCGCCGTCCTTCCACACACGATAGCGTGGGATGTCGGTGCGGATGTCGAGGTCGGCACCGAGCGAGGGAATTTTATGGGCACCAGGTTCCGATACGCCCAGGAGCGGACACGGCTTCGGGTTCGCATGGCAGAAGCGCAGAAATTCCTCCGCCCAGTCGCGCGGCAAGATCGCGAGATTTCCCTGCACATAACCGGGCGCAAGTCCTGCGGTCGGCACGTCGAGCGTGCCGGCGCGGCTCGCGCGGCGCACTTCGAGGCCGGACACCATCCCTGACAGCTTCGGGGAGAAAGCGAGATTATGCTTCGGCAAACGCGCGCTCCGTTTCGGATAGCGCATCATCTTTGCCTGATGCTGTCTAATCCTGCTTTTCAATCGGTTTTGATAAGATAAGCTTATCAGGCCGGAGGCCCGATGATCGATTTTCGATCGCTTGAGACATTCTTGTGGGTTGCCAATCTGCGCAGTTTTCGGGGCGCGGCCGAACGGCTTCACACGACCCAGCCGGCGGTCTCCTTGCGGATCGCGCAGCTCGAGGACGATCTCGGCGTAAAGCTCCTGGAGCGTGACCGGCGCTCGGTATCCCTCACCGAGAAAGGCCAGCTGCTTCTGCGCCATGCGGAACGGCTGATCCGGCAGCGCTCCTCGCTGATCGAAAACGTCGGCGACAGTTCGGCGATGAGCGGCGTCATGCGGCTCGGCGTGTCGGAAACGATCGTGCACACATGGCTGCCGAAACTTATCGAGCGCGTGAATGCCGCCTATCCCAACCTTGAGATCGAGATCGAGGTGGACATCTCTCCGAATCTGCGCGAACGGCTGCTCACGAAAAATCTCGACCTCGGCCTGTTGCTCGGCCCGATCGGCGACTTCGATTTGCAGAGCAAGCGGCTTTGCTCTTACCGGATTGGCTTCGTCGTGGGAAAGAAAATCAAATTCCGGCAGAAGACCGTGCCGTTGGAGGCGATCGCGGAATATCCGCTCCTGACCTTTTCACGAAATACCCAGCCCTATATCGCACTCAGGGAATTGTTCGAGCGCTCCGGCCGGCACGCGAAAATTCACGCGAGCGCGTCGCTCGCAACCGTCGTCCGGATGGCGCTCGACGGCATCGGCATCGCGGTCATTCCGCCGGCGATCATCAAGACGATCAGCGCGCCGGGAAGACTGCGCGAAATCAACACTAACGCCAAAATGCCGCCGTTCAATTATTTCGTGAGCTGGCCTGCCACGCCCAGCAGCTTCGCCGCGCAGAAGGTCGCGGAGATCGCGATCGAAATCGCGAAGCGAGAGCGGACCCCGTCCTAATAAACCGTAGCGAACTAGACCGCGCGGAGCGAGAGCCGCCGTGGAAACAACATAATCGCGGCAAAATGCAATGAGGCAAAAGCGCTGATCGAGCAGAAGCCGTTTATTTAACAACCCCCAGCTTTCGCAGTTCGTCGATCAGCTGTTCGGGGCTGAATGGTTTTTCCAATATCCTAAGCTTTTGATCGCTGAAAAATTGCGACCGAAATGCATCTTGCCCAAAGCCTGTCGCCAATAGGATGGGAAGATCAGGCCGAATTTTTCTGATCTCAGGAACCAGTTGATCGCCGCGCCGATCTGGCAATCCAATATCAATGATCGCTCCCGTCAATTCGGCGCTTAACATCCGCACTCTGGCTAATGCTTGATTGAAATTTTGCGCCTCCTCCAATTGGAAACCGGCCGAAGCGAGCGCGTCGACTACAAACGTGCGCAACAAGGGCTGGTCGTCCACCACGAGGATTTTTCCGGCGGGTAAGGCCGATTTCTGCTCGCGGTCGAGAATTTCGCGTACGTGGCATGCGAGCGCGCTAGCGCTGAACGGCTTGGTCAAGAGATCGACGCCGGCTTGCAGACGCCCGTCCTGAACCAGTGCATTCCAAGCGTAAGCGGTCATGATCAATACCTTCAGGTCGCTTCGCAACTGCCTTGCTTGTGAAGCAAGCATTTTGCCGTCCATGCCGCCCGGCAGACCAAGATCGGTCAGCAACAATTGTATGGTTGGATTCTGCTTGAGGAGTTCCAGCGCCGAAAAGCCGTCGCCGGCAGCGTAAATCGTATAGCCAAGCTCTTTTAGGCTGCTAACGGCGTAATTGCGAACATCCTGATCATCCTCCACGACCAGCAACGTTTCACCATTCCTCGCGGCCGGAAAGTTCTCCGCAGGCTTCTTCGTGTTCGCCTGCACGGGCGCCGAACCCCGCGCCTTCGGCAAATAGATTTTTGCGGTGGTGCCATGTCCGGGCTCGCTATAGAGCTGCACGTGACCGCCGCTCTGCTTCGTAAATCCATAAACTTGGCTGAGGCCAAGACCCGTGCCGTTACCATCGCGTTTTGTGGTGAAGAACGGTTCAAAAACCTGACGAAGGACGTCCGGCGCCATTCCCGTACCGTTATCGGTGACCGCAATTTGTATATACGAGCCGGGAGTAACCTCCATTTCCGCCGATGCATAACTCTCGTCCAACTCGATATTCGATGTTTCGATAACGACTTCGCCGCCGTCGGGCATCGCATCCCGCGCGTTTACTGCTAGATTCAAGATCGCCGTTTCCAACTCGGTCGGATCGACTTCGATCGTCCATAGATCTTCAGCCAGTATCGTTCGGATTTTTGTGCTCTCGCCCAGTGTCCTCTCCAATAGCTCTGACATCCCAAGAACCAGGGCGTTGCTGTCGACGAGCTTCGGTTCGAGCGGTTTTCGGCGAGCGAAGGCCAGGAGCCGTTCGGTAAGGGTGGCGGCGCGGCGCGCTCCGCGCGCGGCGTTTTCGAGCGGTTTTAGCAACGGCGAAGATTCCGCCATCCGCCGCCGGGCGTATTCCAGATTGCCGAGCACCACGGTCAACAGATTATTGAAATCATGTGCGATGCCCGCTGTGAGCCTCCCGATGGCTTCCATTTTGTTCGTATGCCTGCGTTGCTCTTCGAGCGCTTTGCGCACCGAGATATCACGAATGCTGGCCAGCAAAGCGGGTTTTCCGCCCCACTTCGTTTCCACGACCCGTATCTCGGCATCAATTTGATCGCCGCCCGGTTTGTGAATTGTAATCTCGGTGGTCTCGCCCGTGAAAAGCGGTACTCCAACGGGAGACCCAACCAGAGAGTCAGGTGTGCGCCCAAACAGCGCTTCTGTCGCCGGATTGGCGAACAGGATTGTTCCGAATTCATCGACGACGACGATCCCGTCGGCATTCTTGTCGACCAGAAAACGCAGTTCCGTTTGATCGCCGCTGGACAGATGCGCGCTGTTCATTGGCCGTCTATTCGCCCTATAGAGTATAGGATTCGGGGGTTCCGCTGGAGAACACGTTCGGAGCTCGCTTGAACGGCTCTCCGAGGTGCATGCCTCTCCCGTCAATGGTGAATCGGCGTATCTCCTTAGCGTGTTCGCTGCCGCGCATCTTCAGGACCATCAAGCCGCGATGCATGATGTCCTGGTCCTGCATATAGCGCAGGAGAATGATCGAATCGGTCAATGTCGATATGTGTTGTTCGCTCGCAGTCTCGCCGCCGACGAGCGATTTGCTGGTTGCTGTGTAGAGGCCCGCGATTTCCCGTTTCTTGATGAAAGACGTGAGGCTGATGAGGAATTCACGAAAGCCGACATCGGCGGCGACGCGCTCCAGCGCGGAGATACTGTCGATCGCGATGCGGTTCGGCTTCAGTTCATCGACGAGGTTCTGGATCATGACAAGATGGTCCGCTAGCCCTTGCGCTTCCGGATAGAGGCAGACGACCTTCAGTTTTTGCTCGGTTTCCATTGCGTCGAAATCGACCCCCCAGCCGGCCGCATTGCGAAAAAGCTGTCCGCGACTCTCCTCATATCCGAATAGGATCGCTCTCTCCCCGGCCGCCACGCCTCCCGCCAGGAAGTTCGTAACCAGCAGTGTCTTGCCAGTGCCTGTTGCTCCACTTACAAGCGTGACGCTGTCACGAAAGAATCCGCCGCCGCACATCTCGTCGATGGCGGGATTTCCGCTCGTCACGCGCAAATTGCTCGACTGTTGTTCCAATCGCAGCGACGACAGCGGAACCGCCACAAATCCATGATCGGTGAGAATAGTGAATGGCGCCTCTCCCTCGACGTGGTGGCTGCCGCGCATTTTCAGCACCTCGATCGTGCGCCGCCGTTTCTCCCGTTGAAGGACATTTCGGAGGATAACAACGTTGTCGGCGACGAATTCCTCCAGCCTGTGCCGCGTGATTTCGCCATATTCCGCGTTGCGCTCCGCCGTCATCAATACGGTCAAGCCGGACTTCTTGAGCGCGCCACTGATACGAAACACCTCGCGGCGCAGCACCGCCGAATCGCCAAGGAAGTGGTCAAAGAGTTGCGTCAACGAATCGAGCACGATCCTTTTTGCGTTTACTGATTTGACGGCGTGTTCAATGCGCGACAGAAGGCCGGCCAAGTCAAAATCGCCGATTACGATTTCATCGTTCGTCGGAGGACTTGCGTCGACTACAGCGAGACGGCCTTCCTTCCGCCACTTCGCGAAGTCCCATCCGAAGCTGCGCATATTGGCTTCGATATCGGCTGGCGATTCCTCGAATGTCACCAATACGCCGTGCTCGCCATAATTCTGGATTCCATGCGCGAGAAATTGCGCGGCGAAAATCGTCTTTCCGCTGCCGGGCGTGCCGCCGACCACGGTCGTGCGCGCTCGCGGCAGTCCACCCATGACGAGTTCGTCGAAAGCGTCGACGCCGGTCCTGACCCGTTCGAGCACGTCGGGAATTTGCAGCTCGGCGTCGTCGTTCATTGCATTTCCTCCTTGCCCTCAATACCGAGAAATTCGAGAATTTTTTTAATGTCGCTAATGTCCCCGACGATCCGGCGCGGGCGTTCGGTGTGTTCGTATGCCAATGTCGGAGTAGCCAGAATGCCGGCTTTTTCCGCCAGCTCCGGTCGCTCCAATACGTCCACGATTTCAAAGGTGAAATGCGCCGCGACTAAGCTGCGAATTTTGTCGAGGTTCTGCTCAGCGCGTTGCGAAGACAGGGATTTTCCCGCAATGTACAGTCGCAGCAGGGGGGCGTTCACTTCGATAACCGCCTTTTATCGCGTGCGCCGTGTCCATCTCGATGAAGCGAGGCGCAACATCTCAAGTGCGAGAATGATCGAGGACGTTTCGTCTCTGGAGCAGTAGCAGTCTCATTCGGATGCCCGCAGCTTAATCGCGAAGAGACACCACTAAATTTTGTTCTGCAAGAGAGCGATAATTACCAAACCTACTAGTAAGCGGAATTCTACCAACGCTACTAGTAATGTCAGCTACGATGCCGATCACGGATCGCGTGACGGCTTTTGGCTACATTAAATTCGTAGCGCGTGATCGCTCGCTCGCGCGCCCAGATGATGGCCGCGCTTCTCCGGTTGACTCCGATTTTCCGGTACAGCGAAGCGACATGGTTACGGATGGTGTTCTGCGAAAGACCAAGCATTTTGCTCATCTCGGCATCGCTCCGCCCTTCGCAAATCAGCGCTAATATTTCTCGCTCTCGATCGGTCAGCACGTTAAGTTCGACCGCCGGTTTGCTCGGCTGCCGAGACTGGCGCCAAGCTCGAACTTTTTCGATGATCGCCTGGGCGAACCATCCGCTGTCGGACATGATTGCCTCGATCGCCGCAACAATGTCGCGCGTCGTATCGGGCTGATCAGAGATCTCCCGCAGCACGCATACGGTTTTATTTTTACCGTTGAGCTCGACGTCGACGGTCGACAGCGTACAGCGGAATGCCGGTTCGCCGTCTTGCGGCAGCGCCGCTAGCCGTTCAAGACCGCCATTTACGCTCCTACGCGTGGCTTCATCAATCCAAATGATCTGACCCGCGCCGTCCACTACGACGAGACCATTCGGGATCGCCGACAATGCTTTATCGAGTCGGTCGTCGATTGTTCGGTTGAACTCATCCATTGAACGTCCTCCTATTCAGGGCGGAGGTTGTTCAAGTAACGCACAACCGCTCAGTTAGTTCCTTTAAACCAGTTTTTTGGTAGGCATGAACTAATTAACCTTCAGCGCTCTCAGCGTCGCTTCGCCCACGGATTGCGCGCTCGGTACCGGCTTTTGCGATGCGATCGGCACCGGGGAGAAAAGATCCGCGTTCGCCACCGGTTTCACTGCTGGAGGCGGCGTTTGTGCAGTCTGCGTGGAACGTGACTCGCGTTTTTTCCCGAGGGTTTTTTCCGTTTTCTTTTTCTCGCTCGTTTTTTTCTCGCTCGACTTGCCGATACTGCCGGTCACGATTTCGTCCTTACCGAGCTTCGCGCCGACATTGCGCGGCGGCAGCGGCCGATACGGATCGGGCGCGGGGTAATAAGGCCGTTGCGGCGGAGGCGCGTAAGCGGGCGCGGCTTGCATCGGCGGATTCGCCCCATAGGAAGGCTGCGGATGCAAATCCACCGGCTGGCCGCCCGCTTGCGAATAAGGCGGATAGGAAGGCGCGGCCTGCCGCGGCGCGTATTCCGGCGGGCGGCCGCCGAGCGGCAGATCGTTGTAGCGCCGCTGCGGCTCGTTCACAGACGGACCGTAGATCGGCGCCTGCGCGACCTGCGAAGCGCGCGGCGCCGGGCCGCGTGCATAGACGCGATTGGGCGGCGTGAGCCGCGCGACCTGCGGCTTGCAATAGGTGTTTCCTGAAGCGCGGCGCGAGAGATCGAGATGAAAGTGATCGTAGTGGAAGACGTTCGAGCCCGGCCCGAGCACCGTCGTGAAACGCTGGCAGGCGTCATCCAGAATATCGCGTAGAAAGCCGCGCTCTTCATACGCGCCGTTCTTCCACCCATTCTTGATGACGATCTCACGGCCGCTCTGCAGCTTGAAGGCGGCGACGTCGAGCGCGTTGCCGAAAGCGTGCTCGGAAATATGTGCGCCAGGCTGGCCGTTCATGCCGCGGCAGGAATAGGCGGAAATCTGCTTGATCTCGACCACGGGCTCGCCGAACCAGGTCATCGCCGCGGGTTGCACCGATTGCGCGATCCATCGATCCACCTCGCCGATGATGGGGCAAGCGAGCGTCGCCTTAGGCGAAACTTCCACCATGCCGCCGTCCATGGCCGCCACCTTGAACGGATGCACCATGCCGCAGGTGCCCGGCCCGTCGATCGACGATTCCGGCTCCGTGTAAGCGGTGGGCTGCACGATCTTCTCGGCGAGGCACTTTTCCTCGGCCTCAGTGCGCCAAGGCTCGCGCTGCTCATAGTCGAACACCCGGCAGCTTGAGAGCGCCAGGGAGGCGATCAAGGCGGCCAGCGGGACGACGCGATACAAACCATTTCCGCGCGGCATGACGCGCGAAAAATGCGATGCCGCTCGTTAAGACGAATTCAACGAAGCTCGTTAACGGATGGTCAACGATACGAATCCTTGCGATACAAGGGAGCAATGAAGATTCCCAAGGCGCTCAAGAGCCGCTGGCGGGCCATTCCGATCCTGGGCCTCGCCCAGATCCTTTCCTGGGGTGCGATCTACTACACACCGGTTTTGGTCGTTCCGTTGATCGCGGAGGCTCGCGGCTGGTCGCTCACGCTTTCGATGGCCGGTTTTTCGGTCGGGCTCCTGGCCGCCGGGCTCGCCTCGCCTTTTGTCGGGAGATGGATCGATTGCTTCGGCGGGCATCGGGTGATGCCGGCTGGTTTTCTCGCGGGAGCGATTGCGCTAGTTGCGATCGGCTACGCCACGAATATCGCCGCTTATTTCGCGGTCTGGATTCTGCTCGGCTTTGCCATGGCGGGCGCGCTGTACGACCCGGCTTTCTCGACACTTGCGCGGATTTTCGGTTCAAGCGCGCGAAGCGCGATCACGCTTTTAACCTTCATCGGCGGCTTCGCTTCGACCGTGAGCTGGCCGATCACACATCTCCTAATCGAAAAAATCGGCTGGCAGGGAACGTACCAGGTTTATGCGGGGCTGCTCGCGCTGGTCGCCGCCCCGCTCCTGGCTTTCGCTCTTCCTCGCGAGCATGCGGCGGCGCTGCCGCAGCCTAAGCAGGAAGGACCAAAAACAAGGCATCTGCCGGCAAAAGGATTGCCGTTTGTTCTCGTTGCCTGCGCCTTTGCGCTTTATATGTTCATTCCGTCGGCGCTTTCGGCGCATATGCTTGCGATCTTCGACCGCGCCGGAATTGCACCCGCGACCGTGGTCACCATCGGCGCGCTGTTCGGACCGTCGCAAGTCACCGCACGGTTTCTTGAATTTACCTTCGCGCGCAACCGGCATCCCTTGGTGATAGCCTGCGGGGCGATCGGGCTTCTGATTTTTGCCTGCGCGGTTCTTTTGTTTCTCGGCGTGTCGGCGATTTTCGCGGGCGCTTTCGCCATTCTGTTCGGCATGGCGAACGGGCTGATGACGATCGCCCGCGGCACGGTGCCGCTCGCGCTTTTCGGCCCGTCGGGCTACGGACGGTTGATGGGGAAGATCGCGGCTCCGGTGCTCCTCATGCAGGCGTTCGGGCCGATCGCGCTTGCCTTCGTGGCGGAGCAGTTCTCCGACCGCGCGGCGATCGGCGCGATCGGCCTCTTCGCGCTCGCGGCGCTCGGCTGTTTTCTCGCGATCCGGCGGCCGTAACCTTTCGTCAACCATACCCACAGACTTGAGGCCTGAAAGCCCAACTTTCGCGCGCCGGGCGGCCGTCATTTACCGCTCATTGGCAAGGTCCGGTTAGGGATAAGCAATCCTTTCGGCGATTGGTCGCGAGTACGTCGATGCGTAAATTGCTTCTCCTGTCTCTTTTTATCTGCACGCCCGCTTTAGCGGATCCGTTGAACGCGCCACGCGACGAGCAGCTTGTCGCCGTTCAGCCGCAGACGGCGGAAGCCGCGTTCGATCCGGAGATCACCGGAACCGCCTCCACAAAAAAAACGCGGCGCGCACGCTCCGAGCGCAGACAGCAATACGAAGAGCGTTCCGATTTCGCGGATAACCGTCCGAACGCCATGCGCCCCGGCTCGATGGGGGGCGGCTTCATCGAGTTTCTGTTCGGCGGTGCGCAGCGCGGAGAGCTTCCGCGATCATCCGCGCAACGGCCGTGGGAAGACATGTCGCGCGACCGTTACGGCCGGATGAGCAGCTTGCCCGGCAATCCGTACGAGCAGCCGCGCCGCGGCAGTTTCAATCCGAAATATCTGAAACAGGTCGTCGAATATCCGACGCACGAGAAGCCGGGCACGATCATCATCGATACGCCGAACCGCTTCCTCTATCTCGTGCAGGAAGACGGCAAGGCGATCCGCTATGGCATCGGCGTCGGCCGCCCCGGTTTCGAATGGGCGGGTGTGAAGTCGATCACGGCAATGAAAGAATGGCCGGACTGGCGTCCGCCGAAAGAAATGCTCGCCCGCCGTCCGGATCTTCCGGAATACATGCCCGGAGGCCCGGCGAACCCCTTGGGCGCGCGCGCGATGTATCTCGGCTCGACGCTTTACCGCATCCATGGCTCGAACGAGCCGGAGACGATCGGTACCGCGGTATCGTCCGGCTGCATCCGCATGCGGAACGAGGACGTGATCGACCTCTACGAGAAGGTGAAGGTCGGCACCAAAGTGATCGTGATCTGATTATTCCGGGGAGCGAGAGCGGGGCCGCCTGGGGCGAGGCGGTCCCGTTTTTATTTGATCGCTCTTCCTGTCATGCCCGGCCCTCGGGTCCGGCCTTCGGCCGGCCCAAGGGTAGACTCTTGTGCCGGGCATCCACGTCTTTGCAGTGATTCAGTTAAGGCGTGGATGGCCGGGACAAGCCCGGCCATGACGAGTGTCACTTTATGAGACTGTAGGCCGGAATCGTCAGGAACTCCTCGACGTCCATCGACAGCGACATGTCCTTGAAGAGCTCGATCGCCTCCTCGAAGCGGCCGGTGTCGAAATTCGTGGGCCCAAGCGCCTCGCGAAGCTTCTTCATCTCGTCTTCGAGTATCTCTTCGAAGAGATCGGGCGTCACTTCGCGGCCGTCCTTCAATTTTGCGCGGTGATAGAGCCACTGCCAGACCTGCATGCGGCTGATCTCGGCGGTCGCGGCGTCTTCCATCAGGTTGTAGAGCGGCACCGCGCCGCGGCCCTTGAGCCACGCTTCGATGTACTGGATGCCGACGCGGATATTAAGACGCAGCCCCTCTTCCGTACGGTCGCCCTCGTGCACTTCGAGGAGCTTGTCGCGCGAGCTTTTGACGTCTTCGCGCAGGACGTCGAGCTGGTTGGGCCGCGGCATCATGCGGTTGAAGACTTCTTCCGCCACCGGCACGAGGTCGGGATGCGCAACCCAGGTGCCGTCGTTGCCGGAGCCGGCCTCACGTTCCTTGTCGGCGCGGACCTTTTTGAAGGCTTCCTCGTTCGCCTTGTCGTTGCCCTTGACCGGAATCTGCGCCGCCATGCCGCCCATGGCATAAGCGCCGCGGCGGTGACAGGTACGGATCAGGAGCTGCGCGTAGGCCGCGAGAAACGCCTTGTCCATGGTCATCACCGAGCGGTCGGGCGTGAGGAAGCGCGGATTTTTCCCGAGCCGCTTGATGAAGGAGAAGATGTAGTCCCAGCGCCCGGCATTGAGGCCGAGAATATGGTCGCGCATCTCGTAGAGGATTTCGTCCATCTCGAAGGCGGCCGGCAGCGTTTCGATCAGGACGGTTGCCTTGATCGTGCCGGTCGGCAGCTTGAACTGGCTCTGGGCATATTCGAATACGTCGTTCCAGAGCCGCGCCTCGAGATGACTCTCGATTTTCGCGATATAGAAATACGGCCCCGTATCGGCGCCGATGAGGCGCCGAACGTTATGGAAGAAATAGAGGCCGAAGTCGAAAAGCGCGCCGGAGATCGGCTCGCCGTCGACGGTCACATGATCTTCCGTAAGATGCCAGCCGCGCGGACGGACGACGAGCGTCGCGACCTTATCGTTGAGCTTGTACGATTTCTTCGTTTGCGGATCCGTGAAGGCGAGCCTGCCCTCCCAGCGATCCTTCAGGTTGAGCTGGCCTTCGATGAGATTTTCCCAACTCGGCGAGCAGGCATCCTCGAAATCGGCCATGTAGACCTGCGCGCCTGAATTGAGCGCGTTCACGACCATCTTGCGGTCGACAGGTCCGGTGATCTCGACGCGGCGATCCAGGAGGTCCTTCGGTATCGGGCCGATCTTCCATCCCTGCTCGCGGATCGCTTTCGTGTCCGGCAGGAAATCGGGAAGCTCGCCCGCATCGAAACGATGCTGCCGGTCGGCGCGACGCTGCATGAGCTCCTTGCGGCGCCTGTCGAACTTGCGATGGAGGCCGGCGAGAAATTCGAGCGCGGCGGGCGTGATGATCTCGTTAAAGCGCGGACGCATCGCGCCGGTAACGGCGACCCCCTTCGCGCGCGGCGCGGCTTTAGCGGCCGGTTTTTTCGCGGCGGCTTTCTTCGCGGGTTTTTTGATCGAGGGTTTCTTCGCGGGCGATTTTTTCGCCGCCTTGCGCACGCGTTTTACCGCGCGTTTCGGCTTCTTCGCCGTTTGCCGCTTGCCCTTCGGGCGCTTCTTTCTAGCCATGCCTGTCCCCCTTGGTGCTTGGCTTCGTTAATGCGGGCGAAAGCCCACGCTTTGCAATGTCTCCGGCATCGGCCCGCCGGTCGCCCAATCGAGCAATTCGACGGTGTGCACGACGGGAATTTTGGTGCCGCTCGCGATCTGCGTCATGCAGCCGATATTGCCGGTCGCCACCACTTGCGGCGCGGTTTTCTCGATATTCTCGACCTTGCG
>JAJPHK010000045.1 GCA_021325315.1 Alphaproteobacteria bacterium | reverse complement strand
AGGCGGGAGGTTGGCGGTGGACGAGCCACTCGCCAACCGGGTCAGGTCCGGAAGGAAGCAGCCCTAACGAGCACGGATCGGGTCGCTCGTCAGCCTCCCACCCAATTCCTCTGCGATCGCTCGAAAGGCGAAGGGGCCGCTGCGCGCATGAACGAGGCGCCGAAAAATATCGCTGCCGGGAAAAACGCGGAGGACGCAGGCTACCGCGTGCTCGCACGCAAATATCGTCCGCGCAGCTTCGACGATCTCATCGGCCAGGACGCGATGGTGAAGACGCTCTCGAACGCTTTCGAGAGCGGCCGCATCGCGCAGGCCTATATCCTCACGGGTGTGCGCGGCGTTGGTAAAACCACGACCGCGCGCATTCTCGCTCGCGCGCTGAATTACGAGCCGCCGGAAGGCGATGGCGGGCCGACGCTGAATATGCCGGTCATGGGCCGTCATTGCGAAGCGATCATGGAGGGCCGCCACATCGACGTGATCGAGATGGACGCGGCTTCCCATAACGGCGTCGACGACATCCGCCAGATCACCGACGCCGTGCGCTACACGCCGGTGAACGCGCGCTACAAAATCTACATCCTCGACGAAGTGCATATGCTTTCGGCGGCTGCCTTCAACGCGCTCCTGAAGACGCTGGAGGAGCCGCCCGCGCATGTGAAGTTTATTTTCGCGACGACCGAAATCCGCAAGGTGCCGGTGACGGTGCTGTCGCGCTGCCAGCGTTTTGACCTGCGCCGCGTGGAAGCGGGGCTCTTGACCGAGCATCTCGCCGGAATCGCGAAAAAGGAGAAGGTCTCCGCCGAGCCCGAGGCGCTCGCCATGATCGCGCGCGCGGCCGAGGGCTCCGTGCGCGATGCTCTCTCCATTCTCGACCAGGCAATCGCGCACGGCGAAGCCAAGGTGACGGCCGAGGAAGTGCGCGGCATGCTGGGGCTCGCCGACCGCTCGCGGGTGATCGATCTTTTCGAATCGTTGATGAAGGGCGATATTTCCGCGGCGCTTTCGGAATTTCGCGCGCAATACGATACCGGCGCCGATCCCGCGGTGGTGATCGGCGATCTCGCCGAATTCACGCATCTCGTCACCCGCTTCAAGCTCGTGCCGGAATCGAAGGAGGACAGGAGCCTCGTCGAAGCCGAGAAAAAGCGCGGAAGCGAATTTTCAGAAAAACTTTCGGTGCGTGCGCTCTCCCGCGCCTGGCAAATCCTCACCAAGGGCTATGCGGAAGTGAATTCGGCGGAAAAACCGGTGCAGGCGGCCGAAATGGTCCTAGTGCGCCTCGCCTACGCCTCCGACCTGCCCACGCCTGACGAAGCGTTGAAAATGCTCAAGGATGGCTCCGGCGCCGTGCCCACCGGTTCGCCCGCGAAAAGTGCAGCACCCGTCTCGGCCCCGCGCATGTCGATGGCCGCCGAAGGCGGCGTGCGTGCACGGCCGGCTGCGCAAGCTCAAGCCGCGCCCGCGCTGGCAAACATTCCGCGCCTTTCGACGATCGAGGACATTGCCGCGCTCGCCGGCGAAAAGCGCGACCTGAAGATCAAACACGCGATTGAGAATTATGTCCGTCCCGTGCGCTTGCAGGAAAATCGCCTGGAAATTTCGCTCGCGCCGAACGCACCGGAAGGGCTCACCATGGAGCTTTCCGCGAAGCTCACCGAATGGATGGACAAGCGCTGGTTCGTGGCGCTTTCCGACCAGGAGGGCGGGCCGACAATCGCCGAGTCGCTCGCCGCGAAAAAGGTGGCGCTGGTGCAGGACGTGCGCGCGGACCCGCTGGTCGCGGCCGTACTTGCCCGGTTTCCGGGCGCGGAGATCGTCGATGTGCGTCCGCCCAAGCCGGCGGCGAGCGAATCCGAGGAGATGGATGAAGCGAATCACGATTTCGACGAGCGGGGAGACGATTGATGGCCGACTTCATGGGCATGATGGGTAAGATCAAGGAGCTGCAGGGCCGCATGGAGAAAATGCAGGCGGAGCTCGATCTGCTCGAAGTCGAGGGCGCCTCGGGCGGCGGCCTCGTCTCGGTCACGCTCACCGCCAAAGGCGCAATGAAGAAGGTGAAGATCGACGATTCGCTCCTGAAGCCGAGCGAGAAGGAAATCGTCGAGGATCTGATCGTCGCGGCGCATGCCGACGCCCGCGCGAAAGCCGACCGCCTGATGCAGGACAAGATGAAGGATCTGACGGGCGGCCTGCCGCTCCCGCCGGGGATGAAGCTGTTCTAGATGCGCCGCGCCGTCGCCGGACCCGAAATCGAGCGATTGATCCAGTTGCTCGCGCGTCTGCCGGGCCTGGGGCCGCGCTCGGCGCGCCGCGCGGCGCTGCATCTCGTGAAGCGCCGCGAGGATCTGATGGAGCCCTTGGCGGCGGCGATTGCCGACGCGCACGAGAAGATTTCAATCTGCTCGGTCTGCGGCAATGTCGATACGCGCGATCCCTGCACCGTTTGTGCCGATCCCTCGCGCGATCCGTCCATTCTTGTGGTCGTGGAAAACGTCGCTGACTTGTGGGCCTTGGAGCGTGCCGGCGTCGTAACCGGAAAGTATCACGTTTTGGGGGGCACGCTTTCGCCGCTCGACGGCATCGGCCCGGAACAATTGAACCTTTCGGGAATTATTGGACGCGTAAAAGGTTCTTCAATCAAGGAAGTGGTGCTGGCGCTGAACGCCACGGTCGACGGTCAGACGACGGCACATTATATCACTGACCTGCTGCGCGAGACGGGCGTGAAGGTGACAAGGCTCGCCTATGGCGTTCCGGTCGGCGGCGAACTCGATTATCTAGACGAAGGTACATTGTCGGCCGCGATTCGCTCGCGGACTCCGTTTTAAGGCAAAGGCATGTTTCGGATTTTATTCGCACTGACGGTTGCGCTTGCCACGGCTGCTTTCGCTGCTGAAATGCCAATTCCGCGTAGCGTTGTCGAAAACGCCCTCCGGACAGCCGATTGCTCCGCTACTTACGAGGATGCCACCGCTCACCTTGACCCGCCGCACGACCTTGGCGACGGACAGAAATTGCAGGAATTCCTTTGCCGCAAATCCGAGTATCAGTATTCGGGAATTTTCCTCGTTTACGAGGACTCGGCGCCCGAGCACGCTAGGCTTCTCGCCTTCAGCTTTCCGAAAATACGCGGTTTCGAGAGCCGCCACAGCGTGACGTCGCCGGAATTCGACGGAAAGGACAAATCGCTTACGAGTCTGGACAAGGGGCGCGCCAATTCCGTCTGCGGCAGCGCCGGAGAATGGAAATGGAACGGCCGCGACTTCGTGCTGGTGAAATACTGGCTGAAGGTCGATTGCAACAGGGGCCGCTTCGATCCGAAAGGCCGCCCGAACGACTGGCTGATCTACCCGAAGAAGTGAGTTAGCGCGCCGCAGCCGCGAAAGCGGCGAGCATCGCGCCGCATGTAATGAAATCGAGCGGGAATCGCCCCAGGCTGCGGCGTGTCCAGCTTCGCGCTTCCTCTTCCGTGATCGTGACGGGATCCTTGCGCTCGAAAGCGAGCGCCTTCGGGATGAAATCGAACGCCGACCAGATTCGCATCGTGGCGTGACTCGCGAGCGCGACGAGAAGATAGTTTCTGATTTCCGGCCGCGACCACGAGAGAACCAGCGAAACGATCAGCATGATCTCGAACGAAGTGTGCGCCGCGATCCAGAATCGTTTGCGCGAGATCCCGCCGCGCTCGGGCTGAATGAGATCGGGACGCTTCGGCCAGAACGGGTCGACCACGCTGACTTCGTAGAAACCGCCGCCGAGGCTGATGAGCGCAAGCGCGGTCGCGAGCGCAACGCTGAAAAATAAAACCGACATGAATGCCTCTCGTGCCGGATATCGTGAGCAGAATTGAGGGGGTTCTGGGGCGACTTTTGCCTCAGCTGGAACGGGCGATTCTTGCGAAATGCCCCTTTGCCTGCAGCCAGCCGAGAAGCAGCAATCCCGGCAGTCCCGCGAGCACGCAGAGTACGAAGAACCAGAACCAGTCCGAAGCTTCCGCGATATAACCAGCGCCGGACGAAAGATAAGTGCGCCCGATGGCGGAAAGCGCGGTCAAGAGCGCGAATTGTGTCGCGGTGTGTGCGGGGTTTTTGCAGAGCACGGAGAGATACGCGACGAAGATCACCGTTCCGATCGCGCTCGTGAAGTTCTCAGTCACGATCGCGAAAGTGAGCCAGCCGAGATCGTGGCCTTTGACCGCCTGCCAGGAGAACGCGAAATTCGCGAGCGCCTGCAGAATGCCGCCGATCCAGAGGCTCGCCGCGAGCGGGTACGCGCGGGCGACATAGCCGCCCGCGAAGCCGCCGATCAGAGTCGCAGCGAGCCCCACGCCCTTGATGATCGCGGCATATTCGTTGCGCGAGAAACCGAGATCGATCACGAACGGCGCGGTCATCACGCCCGCTAGCGCATCGGTGAATTTGAACAGCACCACGAAGGCGAGCACCGCGATCGCCTGCTCCATGCGCCAGAAGTCGCCGAACGCGCCAAGCGCCGCCTTGATAACGCGCGCAAGCGGGTTTTGGCTTTTATGCGCGGCTTCGATGCGCGCGGAGTTTTCGGGCTCGGTCGCGATCAGCGAAGTCACGATGCCGATCAAAACGAATGCCGCCATCGCGATATAGCCGGCAGTCCATGCTCCGTGCTTCGAGAGGCCATAGCTCTCGAAACCGCTTACGAGAAAAAGCGCGCCCGCGGTGGAGATCAGCATGCCGACGCGATAGGCGGCGACGTAGGACGCCATGCCGGCCGCCTGTTCGCTTTCGGGGAGCGATTCCACGCGGAAGGCGTCGATCACGATGTCCTGGGTGGCGGAAGCCGTGGCGACCAGGATCGCGCCGAGCGCGACGATCCACGGCGCTTTCGCTGGATCGGAGATAGCGAGAAATATGATCGCGAGGATCAAAAGAAGTTGCGAGAAAATCAGCCAGCCGCGCCGCCGTCCGAGCCAGGCAGAGAGGAACGGCACATCAAGCGCGTCGACCAAGGGCGCCCACAGGAACTTGATCGTGTAGGGCGTGCCGGCGAGCGCAAAGAGGCCGATGGTGCCGAGATCGACGCCCGCTTCGCGCATCCAGACGAGGAGCGTCGAGCCTGAAAGCGCAAGCGGCAGCCCGGCGGAAAAGCCGAGAAACATCACGATCAACACGCGCGGGCGGAGATAGACGGAGAGCGTATCGCGGAGGGAAGGCTTTGGTTTTGCGGCAGCGCGCGTGATTCTCGTCATGCGGTGTTTATCTCATGCGTGTGAGAATTCGTCATGGCCGGGCTTGTCCCGGCCATCCACGCCTTACAGCGAGAATAGTGTCAAAGACGTGGATGCCCGGCACAAGGCCGGGCATGACAGAGTTTGCGGTTACTCCGCCGCGCCGAGTTTCAGTTTCAGCGGCGCCTGAATCGGCGTCTTCGTCTCTGGCGCGTCCAGCTCCAGCGACTCGATCTGCGCGCCGCGTTTCATCACTTTTTCGGCGGAGATCAGCACCTGACTCACATCGTCGTTCGATTGCGCGAAATGCTTCTGCAGGCTGAGCGCGCGGTCGCGGAGCCGGCCGACGTCGGCCATGAGCTTCGCGACCTCGGCGCGCACAAGCTCGGCCTGCTCGCGCATGCGCGCGTCCTTCACGATCACCTGCAGCACTTGAATGGCGAGCATCAGAAGCGAGGGCGAGACCAGCATCACGCGCGAACGAAACGCTTTCTGGACGAGATCGTCGAAATGCTCGTGCAGGTCGGCGTAAATGGATTCGGAAGGCACGAACATCAGCGCCATGTCCTGCGTCTCGCCCGGTAGGAAGTAGCGTTCAGCAATATCCGAAACATGCTTCGTGATGTCCGCGCGCAGGCGCGTCGAAGCAGCGCGGCGCGCCTCGTCCGTCTTTGCCTCGCGAAACGCAGTGATGGATTCGAGCGGAAATTTTGCATCGATCAAGAGCGGCCGCTCGTCGCCGGGGAGAAATACGGCGCAGTCGGGCCGCTTGCCGTTCGAGAGCGTGTATTGAAACGCAAACGAGTCTTTCGGCAGGCCGTCGGTGATGATCGCCTCCATCCGTCCCTGACCGAAGGCGCCGCGCGCTTGCTTGTTCGCAAGCACGTCTTTGAGCGTGACGAGCTGAGAAGATAGTTCCTGCAAGCGTCCTTGCGCGGCGTCCACGACCGCGAGCCGCTCGTTGAGCTGGCCGAGCGTCTCAATCGTTTCGCGCGCCGTTTTTTGTATGCCTTCGCCGAGCCGATGCGAGACGGCGTCCAATCGCTCGTTCACGCTGCGCGCGAGCTCCGCCTGCCGCCCGCCCATGCCTTCGGCGAAGGCCTGGATGCGCCCGGCCATCTCGGTCTGCGCGCGGATCAGTTCGTCGATCTGCGCCTGCCGCTCTTCCTCGCGGAAAGCCTGCTCCTGCGCTTCCAGCGCTCGGGCGCGGCTGCCGCGCCACAGCGCGAAGGCAAGGCCGAGAAGCAACAAGCAGGCGAGCCCGCCGAACGCGAGCAGCAGCCCGGCAGCCGTAACCGGTTTGCCGCCCAGCATGAAAAGAACATCCGTCATGGCGATCATCCGTGATTCGAAAGCGCATTAGAACGAATAGTGAACAAGAACGCCAGTCTCTTGCCAGTAAAAGTTTCGCGCTAAGTTCCAGGCTAGGGGGTGAGGCAACCATGCGGTATATCGACGAAATCCTGCAGCCGGGCGAAACCGTGCTGTTCGACGGCACGATTCACTGGCTGATCTACGTGCCGGGTCTACTGTTCCTGCTGGGGGCAGCCGCCGCTTTCGCGTCCGCCGCTCCGTTTCCGCCGCTCATTTTCGTCGCCGCGATTCTTCTGCTTCTCGGCTTTGTAACCCTGCTGCAGGCATGGATTCGGCGCATCACCACCGAGATTGCCGTCACCGACCGGCGTATCATTTATAAACACGGTCTCATCCGTCGGCGCACCATCGAGATGAACATGGAGAAAGTGGAGAGCGTGGACGTAAGCCAGTCGATTCCCGGCCGTATCTTCAACTACGGAGATGTCCTGATCCATGGCGTCGGTGTCGGTTTCGAGCCGCTCCATATGGTGGACGAGCCGATCAAGCTCAGGAACGCAATTATCGCCAAATAAGCGCGCGTTGACGCAGCCTCGGCCAACCCCTATCTCGCTGTCATGATCCGCCCCATCATCAGCCTGCCCGACAAGCGCCTGCGCGCGGTCTCGAAACCTGTCGAGAAGATCGACGACGAAGTGAAGAAGCTCGTCGCCGACATGTTCGAGACCATGTACGACGCGCCCGGCGTGGGCCTGGCCGCGATCCAGATCGGGGTGCCGCTCCGCGTCGTCACCATTGATGCCACGCGCGGCGAGGAAGAAAAAAAGCCGATCACGCTGATCAACCCCGAGCTGATCTGGACCTCCGACGAAAAGGGCACGATGGAAGAGGGATGCCTCTCGATTCCCGAATTCACCGACGAGGTGGAGCGGCCGGAGCGGATCAAGGCGCGCTTCATGACGCTCGAAGGGCAAACGGTGGAAGTCGAAGCCGAGGGGCTGTTCGCGCGCGTATTCCAGCACGAGCTCGATCACCTGAACGGAGTTCTGTTCATCGATCACCTGTCGAAGCTGAAGCGCGACATGGTGAAGAAAAGATTCGCGAAGGCTGCGAAGCGCGAAGCGGCCCTCTAATCGCGCGCCGTTTCGGGGAGCGGTGAAATGCGCGTCGTATTCATGGGCACGCCAGATTTTGCCGTACCTGTCCTGCGGGCGGTCGCAAGCGCGCACGAAGTAGCCGCCGCCTACACACAGCCGCCAAGGCCGGCAGGCCGCGGCATGAGCGAGCGCAAGTCGCCGGTGCATCTTGCAGCCGAGGGGCTGAAAATTCCCGTGCTGCATCCGGCGAGTTTCAAGAGCGAAGCGGATATCGAAAAATTTCGTGCGCTTAACGCCGATGTCGCGGTCGTTGTTGCTTACGGCTTGCTGTTGCCGAAGGAAATTCTCGGCGCGCCGAAATCCGGTTGCCTCAACCTGCATGCTTCGCTCCTGCCCCGCTGGCGGGGTGCCGCGCCTATCAATCGCGCAATCATGGCGGGCGATGAGGAAACGGGCGTTGCGGTCATGCGCATGGATCAGGGACTCGATACCGGCCCAGTCGCGCTGGAAGAGCAGGTGAAGATCGCGCCCGACATGACCGCGGGCGAACTGCACGACAGGCTTGCGGAAAACGGCGCTGATTTGATGACGCGGGCGCTCGCGGCGCTGGAAACGACCGGGCTCGAGTTCATGCCGCAGGCGCGCGAGGGCGTCACCTACGCGAAGAAGATCGACAAGAACGAAACGAAGATCGACTGGTCGAAGTCCGCACGGGAAGTGCACAACCATATTCGCGGGCTTTCGCCCTTTCCCGGCGCGTGGTTCGAGATCGCTGGCGAAAAGCCAGTACGCGTGCGCGTATTGCGCTCGACGATCAAAGAAGGAAAAGGCAAGCCCGGTGCGGTGCTCGACGATCATCTGACCATCGCCTGCGGAGAAGGCGCGGTAAAGCTTCTCGAAGTGCAGCGTGCGGGCGCGAAGGCGATGGGCGCTGAGGAATTTCTGCGCGGCTTTCAGCAGAAACCGGCAATGCTGTCCTGATGCCGCGCTACAAGCTCACCATCGAATATGACGGCACGCCCTTTGTCGGCTGGCAGGTGCAGGAGAACGGCGCCTCGGTCGCGGGCGCCATTGAAGACGCCATCGAAAAATTCACGGGCGAGCGCGCGCCTATCATGGGCGCGGGCCGCACCGACGCGGGCGTGCATGCGCTCGGGCAGGCCGCGCATGTGGATCTTTCGAAGGAATGGGAGACCGACACGGTGCGCGACGCGCTGAATGCGCAATTGCGCCCGCATCCGGTGGCGATTCTTGCGGCAGAAAAAGTTGCCGATGATTTCCATGCACGTTTTTCGGCGAAGGCGCGGCATTATCTTTATCGCATCATGAATCGCCGCGCCGACCTCGCGCTCGAACGCGACCGCGCGTGGAAAATCGCGCGCCCGCTAGATGCGGCAGCGATGCACGAGGCCGCGCAGCGCCTCGTCGGCCATCACGATTTCACGACTTTTCGCTCGACCGAATGCCAGGCGAAGTCGCCGCTGAAGACGCTCGACAAGCTCGACGTGATGCGCGCAGGGGACGAAATTAGGATCACAGCTTCCGCGCGCTCGTTTCTGCATCATCAGGTGCGCTCGATGGTCGGCTCGCTCGCGCTGGTGGGGGAAGGGCACTGGAGCGCGGACGATTTAAAGAATGCGCTTGAAGCGAAAGACCGCAGCGCCTGCGGGCCTGTGGCGCCTGCCTGCGGGCTGTATCTGGTGCGGGTGGATTACTAACCCGTCCCGGAATGACGAACCTAGAAGCTGGCGAAATACCTCTCCAAAATCGTCCGGTAAACTTTCGTGAGCTTCTGCAAGTCCGCGACCGGCGTGTTCTCGTCGACCTGGTGCATCGTCGTGCCGACGAGCCCGAGATCGATCACTGGGCAATAATCCTTGATGAACCGCGCGTCCGACGTGCCGCCGGAGGTAGAAATCTCCGTTTTCACACCTGACGCCTCGGCGATCGCCTTCACGACAAGGTCGACGAACGGCCCCCGCTTCGTCAGATACGAATCGCTCGCCGGCTCCCAGTCGATCCTGAAGCGCGTGCGTTTCGCGGCCTTCTTCAGCCGCTTCTCGATTTCTTTTTTCAGGCGCGAAGGCGTGTGCTTATCGTTGAAACGGATGTTGAATCGCGCCGTCGCCTGTGCCGGGATGATGTTGAACGCGGCGTTTCCTGCTTCGACCGAAACGATTTCGAGATTCGACGGCTGAAAATCCTTTGAGCCTTTGTCGTAGGGTTTCGTCAGTGCGCCGCACATCGCGAGCAGCGCCGGCATCGGGTTATGGGCGCGGTCGGGATAGGCGACATGCCCCTGCTTGCCGAACACCGTGACCGTTCCCGACAAGCTCCCGCGCCGCCCAATTTTGATTGTGTCGCCGACGCGCTTCACGCTCGTCGGCTCGCCCACGATGGCGTGGCTGAATTTCTCGCCGCGCGCTTTCGCCCAGGACAAGAGCTTCACCGTGCCGTCCACCGCCGGGCCTTCCTCATCGCCGGTGATGAGAAATGAGATCGTGCCTTTCGGCTGCTTCTCGCCAAGATAATCGAGTGCCGCCGCCGCGAAAGCCGCGATAGCGCCTTTCATGTCGACCGCGCCGCGGCCGTAGAGTTTTCCTTCCTTCAAGACGCCGACGAAAGGCGGCTCGGTCCAGTTCGCTTCTTTTCCCGGCGGGACGACGTCGGTATGTCCGGCGAACACAAGATGCGGTTTTCCATCGCCGATCTTCGCGAACAGATTGTCGATTTCGGGAAAGCCGGGTGTGGAGAATTTCTGCCGGTGAATCTCAAATCCAGCGCGTGCGAGCAGCTCGCCGAGATAATCGAGGGCGCCGCCCTCGGCGGGCGTCACCGAGCGGCAGCGAATCAAGGCTTGTGCGATTTCGACAGGGTCGAACGACATAGAAGTATCGCTCATGCGCCTTTTGCCAAGCGTACCGCCAAGCTCGAATTGTACTTACGAATCCAACCGGAAAGTAAGAAAGCATCGATGAGCCACCATAACGCTACTACTGCAAGTACTAGGTGGCCAATCAAGACCATCGTCAGGACCAAACCGACAACAGTAAGAATGAGCTGAACAACTGCCGTCACTTCCTTTCCGGCATAGAACCGATGTCCGCCGAGAAATCCCAGAAAGAACCAAAGCAGAAAAGCGACACCTGTCGACTTTTTGTTCGCCTCGAACAGCATCATCGCTCGGGCGTCATTGCTAATTCCGCTTGTGCGATCTTGTAATGACATAAATCTCTCCCTCACGAGATGAACTTATCCTAGCGGATCGGGTCCAAAGCGGTTCGGTCCCACCGTTCCGCGCAGGAAGCCGAAATCGACGAAGAAGAAGAACGCAAGCGCAAACCACGAAATCCCCACGATCAGGAACGCCGTCGTCGGCTCATCGTCAACCTGATCGACGCCGAAAACCTGCATGAGGATCATGATAACAAGCAGAACGAAAAAGATGGCCATCAGCCAGGTCGGCCGGTTGCGATCATGCGCACGTTTCACATTGAGCGCGAAGGCCGGATAGAACCAGATCAGGGTGAAGATCAGGGCGGCGGCGAAACCGAGCGTACGGATCACGATCGTTTGCAGGACCGTTCCCGCAAGGATCAGGATCGCATTGGCGATCCAGTACGGCTTGCGATTGAGACGCCCGTCGAAGCGATTGTAGAGATAGTTCCAATCCACCGCCGCCTCCTGTGTCCCTACATGCTTGCAAGCGGATCGGGGCCGTAACGGTTCGGCCCGGAAGTGCCGCGCAAGAAGCCAAGCTCGACGAGCGCCCAGATCGAAATGATCGCACTGAGAACGATACATGCGAAGGCGAGAAAGAAGGCGGTCGTTTCCTGCACCTTGACGAGTTCGTCCCGAACGCCGTGCAACACGGCCGGAAGGGCATAAAACAACAAGAGCCACCACGCGCTTTTATCGCGATCGTGCAGCCGCTGCACCGCGATGGCAAAGCCCGACACGAGCACCGGAATGAAAGCGATTCCGGCGATCGTGAAAGCCGTCCATGAGCCGGTGTAAAAGCCGATGAAAAACAGGGCAAAAAGGACCGCGAGATTGATGAGCGTGACAACCCAATACTTCCCGCGGTTGAGGCGGCCGCGAAAGCTGAACCATAACCGCGCATAGTCCATGAGGGGCGTCGCCTAATCTCGCAAGAGCTCGTTGATGCTGGTTTTCTCACGCGTGCGCTCGTCGACGCGCTTCACGATCACGGCGCAATAGAGGGACGGGCTCGGATCGCCGCTCGCGGTCGCCTTGCCCGGCAGCGAGCCGGGGACGACGACGGAGTAGGGCGGTACTTCGCCCACGTAAGTGCGGCCGGTCTCGCGATCGACGATTTTCGTGGATGCGCCAATATAGACGCCCATCGAAAGCACCGAGCCCTCGCGCACGATCACGCCTTCGGCGACCTCCGAACGCGCGCCGATAAAGCAGTTGTCCTCGATCACCACCGGCCCCGCCTGCACCGGCTCCAGCACACCGCCGATGCCGGCGCCGCCTGAGATGTGCACGTTCTTGCCGATCTGCGCGCAGGAGCCGACCGTCGCCCAGGTGTCGACCATCGTGTTCTCGTCGACATAAGCGCCGAGATTGACGAAGGAGGGCATCAAGACCACGCCCGGCGCGATGAAGGCGCCGCGGCGCACGACCGAGCCCGGCACCGCGCGGAAGCCCGCTTTCTGAAATTGCTTCGGCTTCCAGCCGTCGAATTTCGACGGCACTTTATCCCACCACACGGCCTTGCCGGGGCCGCCCTTGATCGTGCTCATGTCGGTGAGCCGGAAGGAAAGCAGCACCGCCTTCTTCAGCCACTGATTCACTTCCCAGCGGCCGTCGCGCTTCTTCTCCGCGACGCGCGCCTTGCCGCTGTCGAGCAGCACAAGCGCGCGCTCGACCGCCTGCCGCACCTCGCCTTTTGTCTTCAGGGTGATCTCGGCGCGCTTTTCGAATGCTTCGTCAATCGTGCGGGCAAGATCGGCGGACATCAATGACTCCTTGCAATTCTTTCGGCGGCGTCCGCCGGAAAATGATCTATCGCTGAATGAGCGTGCCCGCACCGTGATCGGTAAGGAGCTCCAGCAGCACCGCGTGCGGGACTTTCCCGTCGAGAATCACAACGCCCTCCACGCCCTGATCGAGCGCCTCGATGCAGGTCTCGACTTTCGGGATCATCCCGCCCGAGATGGTTCCGTCGGCGATCAGCCGTCGCGCGTCGGAAAGCGAAAGCTCCTTGATCAGCTTCTTCGACTTGTCCAGAACGCCAGGCACGTCGGTAAGGAGCAACAAGCGCTTCGCCTTGAGTGCGCCCGCAATGGCTCCGGCAAAAGTGTCGGCATTGACGTTGAACGTGCCGCCTTCGAGGCCGCCCGCGACCGGCGCGAGCACGGGGATGAGTTCGCGTCCCAAAATCTGATCGAGCACGGTCGTGTCGACTTTCGCGGGCTCGCCCACGTAACCGAGGTCCACCTCCTTTTCGATCGCCGAGCCGGGATCGGCGAAGGTGCGCGTTAACTTTTTGGCAAGGACCATGCTGCCGTCCTTGCCGGTAAGTCCGACCGCGCGTCCGCCCGCTTCATTGATGAAGCCGACGATCTGCTTGTTGATCGAGCCCGCGAGCACCATTTCGACGATTTCGACGGTGGCTGCGTCGGTGACGCGCAAGCCCGCCGCGAATTCCGACTTGATCTTAAGGCGCTTCAGCATGTCGCCGATCTGCGGCCCGCCGCCGTGCACGACCACCGGATTAACGCCCGACTGCTCGAGAAGCACAATATCGCGGGCGAAATCCCGTGCCGATTGTTCGTCGCCCATAGCGTGGCCGCCATATTTCACCACGACGACCTCGTCGTCGTAGCGCTGCATATGCGGAAGCGCCTGCACGAGGATGCGCGCCTGCGCATGCGCGTCGGCCGGGATATCGGAAGAGGGGGTTTTGGCTTTGGTGTTCATGTTGGGTTCAGACGGGAACTTCTAAAGACTTGCGCTCAAGAACGGAAGGGGAGTTTCTGGCCGCCCCAAGGGCCGTGGTTAGAGCGAATCGCCTGCAAGCCGCGGCGTTGCCAGAGCCGCAAGACATTCGGCGTTTCCGCGAACCCCCTGATTAGCCTTCTTGAATGGAAACCAAAACCGGTCCGCCGGACCGCTCGGACTCGCAATGCCGCCGAAAGACACCGCTCCTCATCCTCATCCTCAAATCCGCGATTTCCGCCGCTCGCAAATCCTTGCATTGTTCGCGGTGCTGTGCGCCGCGATCTCGGTTCCGGTGCTGACCCACAAGCTTCCGCCGCTTTCCGACTACGTCAATCACCTTGCGCGCATGTATGTGATCGACGCGCAGGGCAGGGACGCCTATCTCGACCGCTTTTATGAGATTCACTGGGAGATCATCCCCAACCTGATGATGGACATGGTCGTGCCGGGGATTGCGCGCGTCGTGAATATTTATCTCGCAGGCCAGTTTTTCCTGCTCTCGATTTTCGTGTTGATTCTTTCGGGCACGCTCGCGCTCAATCGCGCGCTCACCGGCCGCTGGTCAGCGCTACCTTTGGTCGCTGCGCCGCTCATTTACAACAACGTTCTTTTGGTCGGCGTCGCGAATTATCTCTTCGGGATTGGCCTCGTCTTGTGGGCGCTCACCGCCTGGGTCGCGTTGCGCAACCGTCCCTGGCCTTGGCGCTATACGGCCTCCGCTGCCTTCGTGATCGCGCTGTTCTTTTGCCATCTGGTGAGCGTCGCGCTCTATGGCCTCGGCCTCTTCGCGTTCGAGGCGGAACGCCTGTGGCGTTCGCGCGGCTTTCGTTCGCGCACGAAAATCCTCGAATTTTGTTCCGCGGGAATTCCGTTTCTGCCGGTGCTCCCGCTTCTTTACGAAAGCCCAACCATGGGGCTCGCGACCGAAAACTACTGGGAGCAGAACGGCAAGCTTGACGGGCTGATGTTCGTCTTTAGCGTCTATTCGGATTACATCGCTTTCGCCTTGATCGGTATATTCGCCGCGGCGCTCGTCTGGGCCGTGCGCCACAAGCTCGTACGCTTCCCGCTGATGGGCTGGATTTTGCTCGTGCTCGGCGGCGCGATTTATCTCGCAATGCCGCGCGTGATGTTCTCGGTTTACATGGCCGACCAGCGCATTCCGATCGGGCTCGCCTTCATGCTGATCGCCTGCCTGAACGTGCGCTTTCCGCGCCGCGCCGTGCGCTACGGCTTCGCCGCCGTGCTTGCGGCGCTTGTGTGCCTGCGCGTCGGCGAAGTGCAGGTGATGTGGAATAAGCTCTCGAAAGGCGTCGAGGCGGTGCATGATTCGGTGCAATTCATCGATCGGGGTGCGCGGGTACTCGTCGCTTACGCCGACCCGACCGGTGGCGACGATGTGCGCGATCTCGGGCTCGTCCATGCCGCGTGTCTCGCGATGATCGAGCGCTCGGCGCTGGTGACGACCGCATTTACGGTGCCGGGCAAACAAATCTTGCGCGTGCGTTCGGATTTCGCCGAAGAGGCGGATACCGAAGACGGTACGCCGCCGACGGTGGAAAAGCTCCTCGTTGTCGCGGAAAATCCCGCCCTCGAGGAAGCCGCCTATTGGAGCGATTGGACGAATACGTATGACTACGTCTACGTACTCTTCACCGAGAAGGGCGCGGAAAATCCCGATCCCGTGCACCTGCGGCTCGTTTACGAAGGCCGCCGTTTCCAGCTCTATCGCATGGCGAATCCGCACACGACGACGGCGGCTTCGGCATCGGCCGAGAGGCTGAAGAAGAAGAACGGGACGAGGGTGGATTGATTCTCTGTCGCCTCATGGTGAGGAGCGTTGCGAAGCAACGCGTTTCGAAACCATGAGATGGCGGCCCGCTCATCCTTCGAGGCGCCGCGCTTTCGCGCGGCTCCTCAGAGTCTGACTCAAAAAGAGACCAATGAAATCAAGCTCTCTCATCTAGCTCCGTCATGCTCGGCCTTGTGCCGGGCATCCACGCCTTTGCTTCAAAGACAGCAGAAAGACGCGGATGGCACGCGAACTCGGGCTTGCCCGAGTTCGCTAGATTTAAAAAGCCCAAGTCGGGTAAACCCGACTTGGGCGACAAGCCGGCCATGACGAAAAAAGATCATCTTCAGGCGATTAGAAAGTCCCTGAAGATATTGCTCGCATTTTCGGCCAGCCTCTCAGGATGAGGCGGAGATAGCTTAGCGCCGCTCGCTCAACAGCCTCGCGATCGCCGCGCGGAAATCGGCGATACCGGTCGTGTCGACGGACGAAACCGGAAATACTTTCGGAAACGCCGCCGGCCGTTTCTTGATCGCGGCTTCGGTTTCGAGGATGCGCGGCTCGCCAAACTGCGCCTTGATCGTGTCGATCTTCGTCAGCACGATCGCGTAGGAGACGCCCGCACGGTCAAGATAGCCGAGCACTTCGCGGTCTTGCGGCTTCAGCCCGTGGCGGGAATCGATCAGCACATAAACGCGCGCGAGGTTGGGGCGACCCGTGAGATAATCGTGCACAAGCCCGGTCCATCGATCGACCTTGTCGCGCGCCGCCGCGGCGAAGCCGTAACCGGGCAAATCGGCGATGACGAGATCGTCCGCGCCCTTGAAGAAATTGATTTGCTGCGTACGGCCCGGCATTTTGGAAGTCCGGGCAAGCGACTTCCGGTTGGTGAGCGCGTTCACAAGGCTCGACTTGCCGACATTCGAGCGCCCTGCAAACGCAATCTCCAGGCCGCGTGCGGGCGGAAGCGAGCTCACCGAGCCCGCGCCGGAGAGAAAATCCCAGGCGGAGGCGAACAGCTTGCGGCCGGCCTCGATTTCCTGCCGGGAGAAGGGAGCTTTCTCGTTCATCGCAAGACCGCGGCTAGCTTGCCGTCGTGTCTTTCCGGAACATCGCCCTGATGTTGTCGAAGAGTTCGATCTTGGCGCCGT
>JAJPHK010000042.1 GCA_021325315.1 Alphaproteobacteria bacterium | reverse complement strand
GTGGACAAGGTGTTTTCCGGAACGAAAACCCGCGCCGAGCGCGACGCCTGGACGCTGCACAATCTCGATCTCGTGCAGATGACGCACGCGAAGGACAAGCGCCCCGCGGAAATCTCCGGCGGCATGAAGCAGCGCGTGGGCCTCGCGCGTGCGCTTGCGATGGAACCGAAGGTGCTTCTCCTCGACGAGCCGTTCGGTGCGCTCGACGCGCTCACCCGCGCGCATCTGCAGGATTCGGTGATGGCGATTCACCAGAAGCTCGGCAACACCGTCTTGATGATCACGCACGACGTCGACGAAGCCGTGCTTCTTTCCGATCAGATCGTGATGATGACGAACGGTCCCTCGGCGCGGATCGGCGAGGTGCTGAACGTCACCCTGCCCCGGCCGCGCAGGCGTCTCGAGCTCGCATCGAATCCGATTTACCTCAAGAGCCGCCAGCGCGTGCTGGAGTTTCTGTACGAGCGTCATCGTTTTGTGGAAGCCGCATGAGGTAACGCGGCGAGAGGCGAAGCATGAGCGAACCGCTGGTCGTCATCGGAAACGGAATGGCGGCAGCCCGCTTTGTCAGCGAGCTGGCCGAGATCGCGCTTGGCCGTTACGCGGTCGCCGTGATCGGCGAGGAACCGCAGCTCGCTTACAACCGCGTGCTGCTTTCTTCGCTACTGGCACAGGAAATTTCCCCCGCCGACATCGAATTGAAATCCGCGAACTGGTGGCGCGAGCGCGGCGTGACGCTGCGCTATGGCTGCGCCGCGACGGCGATCGACCGGCTGAAGCGCATCGTCACGCTTGCGGACGGACGGGAGCTCCGTTTTTCGAAACTCGTGATCGCCACCGGCTCGCGCGCGATGAAGCTCGACGTGCCGGGCATGAATCTTCCCGGCGTGCTTACTTTCCGGGATCTCGCAGATGTCGACGCAATCGCGGCCTCCGCCAGTCCCGGTATGCGCGTCGCTGTGATCGGCGGCGGACTGCTGGGGATCGAGGCGGCCTACGGTCTCGCAAGGCGCGGCGCGGCGGTGACGCTCGTCCATCTCATGGACCGGCTGATGGAGCGCCAGCTCGACCCGCAGGCTTCGCAAATGTTGAAGCGTGCGATTGAGGCAAAAGGGGTCCGCGTGTTTCTCAACGCGGAAACCCGTCGCATCGCGGGCGAACAGCGCGCAGCCGGCATTGAACTCGCGGATGGAACCAGCATCGCAGCCGACTTGATCGTGGTCGCCATCGGCATTCGTCCCAATATCGAACTCGCGGAAAAAGCGGGGATCATCACCGACCGCGGCATTGCCGTGAACGACCGGCTGGAGACGAGCGCGCAGGGGATTTTCGCGATCGGCGAATGTGCGCAGCATGCGGGCTATTGCTACGGTCTCGTCGAGCCCGCCTATGAGCAGGCACGCATTCTCGCGCGCCACCTTGCCGGAATCCGCGAGCGCTATCAGGGCAGCGTGCTTTCCACGAATCTCAAAGTATCCGGCGTCAGCGTCTTCTCGGCGGGGAATTTCCTCGGCGGCGCGGGTTGCGAGGAAATCGTTCTCTCCGATCCCGGATTTGGCACGTACAAGAAACTCGTGATCGAGCGCGGCAGGCTCGCGGGCGCGGTTCTCTATGGCGATACGACCGATGCGCTCTGGTACCGCGACCTCATCCGCACCGGCGAACCGGTGCAACCTTTCCGCGGCGATCTCGCCTTCGGGCGCGCCGTCGCGATGGCAGCTTGATCATGTCCGGCGATTTCACCACCGAGCAAAAGCGCTTTCTCGAAGGCTTCACTTCGGGCGTGCAGATCGCGCGCGCCTCGCGCGGACTCGGAATCAAAGATGGCGCTACCGGCCAGCACGAAGGGCCCGACGCGCCGCATCTGATCGCGCAGGACAAGGTCACGGCTTCGGGCGGGAAACTGTCGGATCAGGAAAAATTCAAGCGCGAGGAACATCCCTTTGACGCTTATGAACGCCTGAAAGAGCAGGCGGCAAAGAACGAATTCCCGAAGCCCGCCGACAATTTCCGCTGGCGCTACTATGGGCTTTTCTATGTCGCGCCCGCGCAGAACTCCTATATGTGCCGGCTGCGCATCCATAACGGCATCCTGCGGCACTGGCAGTTCGCGGGCGTCGCCGATCTCGCGGAGCGTTATGGCGGCGGTTACAGCCACGTCACGACGCGGGCGAATTTGCAGATCCGCGAGATCGAGCCGAAAAATGCCGTGAACATGGTGGAGGCGATCGTCGATCTCGGGCTCTCCTCGCGCGGCACCGGCGCCGACAATATCCGCAATGTTACCGGCACGCCGACCGCGGGCATCGATCCGCAGGAATTGCTCGATACGCGCCCCTATGCGCGCGAATGGCATCATCACATCCTGAACGAGCGCACGCTTTACGGTCTGCCGCGCAAGTTCAACGTCGGCTTCGACGGCGCGGGCAAGATCGCGGTTCTGGAGGACACAAACGACATCGGCTTCCAGGCCGTGGAGGTGAAGGACGGATTCGGCGTCGAGCTTGGCATCTACTTCCGTCTCGCGCTCGGCGGCATCACCGGCCACAAGGATTTCGCGCGCGATACGGGCGTCGTGCTGAAGCCGGAGGAGGCGACGAAGATTGCCGACGCGATTGTCCGCGTCTTCATCGATCATGGCGACCGCACCAACCGGAACAAGGCGCGGCTGAAATATGTGCTCGACGCCTGGGGCTTCGATAAATTCCTGGCGGCTGTGGAAGAGAAACTCGGCGCCCAGCTCACCCGTGTTCCGGCGGAGGCGGTAGCACCTCGTCCGGTATTCGATCGCACCGCGCATATCGGCGTGCATCCGCAGAAGCAGAAAGGCTTGAACTGGATAGGTGTCGTCTTTCCGGTCGGCAGGATGACGAGCGATCAGATGCGCGGGCTCGCGAAAATCTCGCAGGATTTGGGCGACGGCGATATCCGCCTTACGGTCTGGCAGAATCTTCTCATCTCCGGCGTTGCGGACGAAAACAAGGAAGCCGCGAAAGCCGCGATTGAAGCGCTCGGGCTTGACTGGAAGGCGAGTCCGATCCGCTCCGGCCTCGTCGCCTGCACCGGCAACAAGGGATGCCGCTTCAGCGCCTCCGATACGAAAGGCCATGCCGACGAAATCGCACGCTGGTGCGAGGGCCGCGTCGCGCTCGACAGTCCCGTGAACATTCATCTCACCGGCTGCCACCACTCCTGCGCGCAGCATTACATCGGCGACATCGGCCTGATCGGCGCGCGCGTCGAGACCTCGGAGGAGGGCGAGACGGTCGAAGGCTATCACATCATGGTCGGCGGCGGCTTCGGACCGGACGCCGCGATCGGCCGCGAGCTGTACCGCGACGTGAAAGCAGAAGACGCGCCGAAGACCGTCGAGAAGATGCTGAAAGGCTATCTCGCGAACCGCGCGGACAAGGAAACGTTTCTCGCCTTCACGCGGCGGCACGAAATCGACGCGCTCAAAAAAATATTTGAAGCGGAGGGAAGGAAATGATTGGCCGCGTACTCCTTTTTTCCCCCCCTCTTGGGGGGAGGGTCGGCCGCGTAGCGGCCGGAGTGGGGGTGAGTTTCGCGGGCGGCGCTTTACCACCCACCCGGCAAGCTTCGCTTGCCGGCCTCCCCCGCAAGGGGGGAGGTAAAGAAAGGGCGGGGGGAGCCGAATGAACGCGCGTCCTTCTCTGCCGACGATCATTCCGGAAAGCGCGCCGTTCACGCCCGAGCAGCGCGCGTGGCTGAACGGCTTCTTCTCCGGCTTCGTTTCGCTCGACGACGGCGTCACCGCGCTTTCGCCCGCGGAGTCCGCGTCCTTGATGGGCGCTCAAAGCGGCGATGGTGACGACGGCGAAGCTCCCTGGCACGACCAGACGCTTTCGCTCGCCGAGCGCATGAAGCTCGCCGAAGGCCGCCCGCTTCGCCGCCGCATGATGGCGGCGATGGCGCAGCAGGACTGCGGCCAGTGCGGCTATAACTGCCACGACTATTCCGAAGCGATCGCTTCCAAGAAAGAAGCGCGGCTCAATCTCTGCGTCCCGGGCGGCAAGGAAACCGCCCGCATGCTGAAGCAGCTCTACGAAGAGATCGGCAAGGCGCCCTCGGGGGACGCAGCCAATCTGCGCGCCGTTGCCGAGAAAACCGAGCTCGCGCCGATGGGCGAGCTCGGACAATCGCGCGATAACCCTGCGATCGCGACCTTTCGCTCGCGCACGCTTTTGAACAAGCAAGGCTCCGAGAAGGAAACCTGGCACGTCGAATTCGATTTGTCCGAATGCGGGCTCGAATACACGGTAGGGGATTCCTTCGGCCTGTTCCCGACAAATGACGAAGCGCTCGTCGAAACGATCTGCGCGATCCTCGGGGCCGATCCGCAGAAGAAAATCGGCGGGCGGACACTGCGCGAGGCTCTGTTGCGCGATGTTTCGCTTTCGCCCGCGCCGGACAGCCTCTTTCAGCTTTTCTCGTATCTCACCGGCGGCGAGCGGCGCGCGAAAGCGCAGGCGCTCGCCGCGGGCGAGGATCCGGATGGCGATGCGGCGACGCTCGACGTGCTCGCCGCGCTCGAGAAATTCTGGGGCGTGCGTCCCGATCCCGAAGCCTTCATCGAGGCCTTGGAGCCCTTGCAGCCGCGGCTTTATTCGATTTCCTCGAGCCAGAAATCCAATCCCGGCCGCGTATCACTCACCGTCGATGCCGTGCGATACAAAATTGCCGGCCGCGAGCGGCTGGGGGTGGCATCCACCTTCGTCGCAAACCGCATCCATCCCGGCGACAAGGTAAAGGTCTATGTGCAGAAGGCGCACAATTTCGGCCTGCCTTCCGATCCCGCGACGCCCATCATTATGGTCGGTCCCGGCACGGGCGTGGCACCCTTCCGCGCCTTCCTGCTTGATCGCATGGTGACCAAGGCGCCCGGCAAGAACTGGCTCTTCTTCGGCCATCAACGGCAGGCCTGCGATTTCTTCTACGAAGACGAATTGACGGGCATGAAAGCGGCTGGCCTGCTCACGCGCCTTTCGCTCGCCTGGTCGCGCGACGGCAGCGAAAAAATCTACGTGCAGGACCGTATGCGCGAGAACGGGCAGGAGCTCTGGGCGTGGCTCGCGCAGGGCGCGCACTTCTATGTCTGCGGCGACGCCAAGCGCATGGCGAAGGACGTCGAGGGCGCGCTGATCAACATTGTCGCGCAATACGGCGCCCGCACCACCGACGAGGCGATCGCTTTCGTCGCGGAACTGAAAAAGCGCGGCCGCTATCAGGCCGACGTCTACTAAACCGATGAACGCCCGCGTCGATCCGCCCGCGGAAGTCCGCACCACTTGTCCCTATTGCGGCGTGGGCTGCGGGATCGTCGCGCGTGCGGGGCAGGAGGGCGTCGAGATCGCGGGCGATCCCGCGCACCCCGCGAATTTCGGCAAGCTTTGCTCCAAGGGCTCGGCGCTCGGCGAGACGCTCGGGCTTGAAGGAAGGCTGCTCTACCCGATGCTGCGCGACGCCTCGGGGGCAATGCATCGCGTGAGCTGGGACGAGGCGCTCGCCCGCACTGCGGACGGATTCCGGAACATCATCCGGCAGCATGGGCCGGACAGCGCCGCCTTTTATCTCTCCGGCCAGTTGCTGACCGAGGATTACTACGCCGCGAACAAGCTGATGAAGGGCTTCATCGGCTCCGGCAATGTCGACACCAATTCGCGTCTTTGCATGGCGTCCTCGGTCGCGGGGCATCGCCGTGCCTTCGGCTCCGATACGGTTCCCGGCAACTACGAGGATCTCGACGAGGCCGATCTGATTGTGCTCGTCGGCTCGAACGCCGCCTGGTGCCACCCGATCCTGTTTCAGCGCATCGTGAAGAACCGCGAGCGCGGCGCGAAAGTTGTTGTGATCGATCCGCGACGCACGGCGACGGCGGAAGAAGCTGATCTCTTCCTGCCGATAGCGCCCGGGATGGACACGGCGCTGTTCTCCGGCTTACTCGTTTATCTCGCCGATCATCGCGCGCTCGATCGCGCATTCATTGAGAGCCACACCGATGGCTTCGACGCGGCGCTTTCGCGCGCGCGCGAAATCGCGCCGGACATCGCGGCGGTTTCCCGCGCGGCGAAACTGGCGGAAGAGGATATCGTAAAATTCTTCGCGCTGTTTTGGGCGAAGGAAAAGAGCGTCACCTGCTACTCGCAAGGAGTGAACCAGTCGGCGCAAGGCACCGACAAGGTGAACGCGATCATCAACTGTCATCTCGCGACCGGCCGGATCGGAAAGCCGGGGGCGGGGCCGTTTTCGTTGACCGGTCAGCCGAACGCGATGGGCGGCCGCGAGGCGGGCGGCCTCGCCAACCAGCTCGCCGCGCATATGTATTTTTCGCCCCAGGAAGTCGATCGCGTCCGGCGCTTCTGGAGCGCACCAAAAATCGCCGAGCGCGAAGGCCTGAAAGCCGTGCAGATGTTCGAGGCGATCGGGCGCGGCGAGGTGAAGGCGCTCTGGATCATGGCGACGAATCCGGCCGTATCGCTCCCGCGTGCGGGCGCGGCGCTGGACGCGCTCAGGGAACTCGAGCTTCTCGTCATTTCCGAGAATGTCGCTTCGAACGACACGCTGAGCGCCGGCGCGCACGTTTTGTTGCCGGCCGCCGCCTGGGGCGAGAAGGACGGCACGGTGACGAATTCCGAGCGCCGCATTTCGCGCCAGCGCGCATTCCTGCCGCTGCCGGGCGATGCGAAGCCCGACTGGCGGATCGTCTCGCAGGTGGCGGCGAGGATGGGTTTTGCCGAAGCCTTTTCGTATCGAACGGCAGCGGACGTGTTTCGCGAGCACGCGGCGCTTTCCGCTTTCGAGAATGACGGCGCGCGAGACTTCGACCTTGGCGGGCTGACAAAAATTACCGATGCGGAATTCGACGCGCTCGAACCTGCGCAGTGGCCGGTGCGCGGGAACGGCGAGGGAAGGCCGCGTTTCTTCGCGGAGGGCGAATTTTTCACCGCGAACAAAAAAGCGAAATTCGTCGTGCCGGAAAATCCCGCGCTTCGTAGCGCTGCTTCGGCGGATTATCCGTTCACGCTGAACACCGGCCGCGTTCGCGACCAGTGGCACACCATGACGCGCTCGGGGAAAAGCCCGCGGCTTGCTGCGCATCTCCCCGAGCCGTTTGTGGAGATTCATCCGAGCGATGCCGAGCGGCATTCGCTGCGGGATGGCGGTTTCGCGCGGCTGATGACGCCTTATGGCGGTTGCGTGTTGAAGGTTGCTGTCAGCGAAGGCCAGCAGCCCGGTTCTTTGTTCGCGCCTATTCACTGGAGCGCGGCCACGGCTTCCTCGGCGCGGGTGGGTGCGCTGGTGAACCCCGCTGCGGACCCGTTCTCCGGCCAGCCGGAATTGAAGGCGACGCCGGCCGCGATCTTTCCCGTTGAGTTTTCCCAGCGCGGCTTTTTGCTGAGCCGCGAGCCGGTATCGCTTCCGGCTGAAAGCTGGTGGGCGAAAGTCGTGCTCAAACGCGGCTTCGGCTATTTGCTCGCCGCCGATTTCGGAACGGAAACGTGGCGCGGCTTCATGCGCAGGATATTCGGCGTAGCCGACGCCGCCGAATATGTCGACGAACCGGGCGGCGTCTACCGCGCCGCCGTCTTCGCAAACGGGCAATTAAAAGCCTGTCTCTTTATCGGCCCCCGATCCGCCGTGCCGCAATGGAGCGGCGTGAAGGCGCTGTTCGAGAGCGCAGAAATAGGAGAGGCCGAGCGGCGCATGCTGCTTTCGGGCAGGGCGCCGAACGGCGCCGCACCCGGCCCGACGGTCTGCGCCTGCTTCGGCGTCGGACTGAACAGCATCCGCGACGCGATTACGGCGCGCAAAGCGGTCAGCGTCGAGGAAATCGGCAAGCTTCTCCGTGCCGGAACGAACTGCGGCTCGTGCTTGCCGGAGCTGAAAAAAATCGTCGAAACCGCCGCGGGCTGATTATTTCGCGAG
>JAJPHK010000171.1 GCA_021325315.1 Alphaproteobacteria bacterium | reverse complement strand
TCCTTCTCGCCCGGATAGTTGCGAGTGTGAACGTCCTTCATGTAGCGCGTGATCACATCCTCCATGATCGGGATGAGATCGGTGTAGATGCGCGAATGCCGCGGGACATGCTCTTCCCAGAGATGGAAGAGATCGGACGAAATGATGTGAACGCCGTGCGCGCAGTTGCCCGCACCGAGACTGATCACCGGAACGGGAAGCGTTTGCGCGAGATATTCGGCGACTTCCGACGTCGTCACTTCGCACAGGATCGAGAAGCAGCCGGCGTCGACCATCGCTTTCGCGTCTTCGACGAGTTCCTTCGCGCGGCGCGCGGTTTTTCCTTGCGCGATGAAGCCGCCAAGCTGCGGCATGCGCATCGGCGTGATGCCGATATGCCCTTGTACAGGAATGCCCGCTTTCACGATCGCTTCGATATTCTTCGCGTGATGAATGTTGCCTTCGCATTTCATCACTTCGGCGTTGGCCTCGTGCACGAAACGCCCGGCGTTCTCGACGGCCTGTTCAGGCGAAACGTGGAAGCTCCAGTACGGCATGTCGACCATGCGCAAGCCGTATTTCGAGCCGCGATCGATCGCCTGCGCCATCATCATGACTTCATCAAAGCTGACCTTCACCGTGCTCTGGTGGCCGAATAAAATCATACCACCCGTGTCGGAAACGCAGAGAATGTCGATCCCGAGCCGGTCGGCGACTACGGCGGTGCGATAGTCATAGGCGGCGAGCTGGGTGATGGGTTCACCCTTTTTCATCTTCGCCATCAACGTGTTGATTGTAACTTTTTTTCTTGCGGGTGCTTCAGCCATACCCTTCCTCCACTGGTGTGGATGGCATGGGGCGCTTCGCAGGCGTTTCCGTCAAATACGCTAAAGCTATCTTATATTCGCTCTCGGCTATGACGTAGCCCGGTTGTGACCGAAATCCCAAGCGGCGCGCGGACGCAGCCTCGCGGGGCCGTAGAAAGGCAGCGGGGTTGCTTCGATTTTTTGGAACGTTCCGGCCGGATCGCGAAGCGACGCTTTCTCTTCTGTCCCAGCCGAAACGTAACCAAGCCCGAGAATGCGCTTCGCGAGCGTGCTGTAGCAGGAGGATGTCACCACTATGTCGCCCGGCGTCGACGGCGGTTCCGGAGCCACAGGCCGCCATGGCCATATAAGTTCTCCGGTCTCAGCGCTGAACGAAACCAGCTTTAGTCTCGGTGTGTGTTTTGCTGTTCCGGCGTAAAAGCGCTCGAGTCCCAGCTCGTGCGGCGTGACAGGCAGCCTGAATTCGTTCGCGAACAGTACAAAGCCCGCTTCGATGCGAAGTGCGTCGGCGGCAATAAAACCAGCCGGTTTTGCCTGTGCGGAAAGCAATCGCCAAAGACGCGGCGCATCGGCGCGTGCCGCGATGATTTCGAATCCTGCCTCGCCCGTATAACCGAGACGGCCGACAATGCAGGGAATATTCCCGACATGAATCGTCTCGAAGTGAAAATAGCGAAGTTCTTCGATGCCGAAAGCGCCCAGGCGGCGAAGCACCGCGAGCGAATGCGGCCCCTGCAATGCAAAGATCGCCCGGTCTGCACTCAGGTCGGTTGCGTACAGATCACCCTCCGTAACACCAAGCAAGTCGGCCACATCTTCCGCGCGGCCGCTCATAACTTCGAAAATATCGGAAGCTATTTTCCAGATTGTCAGATCCGACAGGGCATTCCCGTCCGTATCGACATGCAGCGCATAGGCAATCTTTTTTTCCGGCAGTTCTGCGAGAGAGCGCGACGCAAAATTTTCAACAGCACGGCGCGCATGTTTTCCTTGCAAACGCACGGTTTTGACGAAGGAAAAATCGAAAAGCGCGCACTTGCTTCGGCATGCGATCGCCTCGCCGGTTGGATCGCCGTAATCGAGCCGCAGATCGACGCCGCCGAGTTTCATTGCGTCAAGCGCCACAAAACATTCACGAGAATAAACAGGCCGACAATGACCAGGACGACCGATACGATCCGGCGCAGCGTTCCTCTCGGCACCGAATGAGCGAGTTTCGCGCCGTACCAAGAACCCACTGTCAGAGACACTGCGAGCACGCCTGACAAGACCAGATCAAGCTTCCCGTAAAGAATGTTTCCCGCCGTGGCCGCGATCGCAATAGGGACCTGGATGATCTGGCTAAGACCCACGGCCGTCAGCACCGGAACGCTCGCCGCCACAAGAATCGGCACTAGAACCAATGGCCCTCCCGTTCCGGTCACGGACGACGCAAAGCCGGTGAAGGCGCCGATCGCCGCCATCGCGCCTCCAGACACTCGATGATTCGAGAGATCTTCCGCATGCGGAGTTCGCAGCGCATTTATGCCTGACAAAAAGGTGAGAAGACCCAAACCCACTTCCAGCCAGCGCGGGTTCACAACGCTCACCGCCCATGCACCGGCAAAGGCAGTAGGCGTCGCTGCCGCGCATAGGAGTCCTCCCATGCTCCACTCAATCGATTTGTGACGCGCAAACACCGCTGTCGCGACCAGACCTGACAGGATGTATGCGAACATCGCTGCTGGAATGCCAACTTGGATTGGTATTCCACCGAGAAAGACAAGCGCCGGAACTAAGATCACGCCGCCAATGCCGATGCAGCCGATCATTAAACCCGATACGCAGCCGAGCATTGTGATCAAAACAATTTCCGCTGCTCCGAAAGACATTTTGTTTTTCCGAAATTCGATGCTGCTTCGCACAAAAATTGTCTTTGCGATGCATCAAAGGTGAAGGCTATTTTGTATTCGACAGTCTTAAATCGCGCCTATTTTAGATATAGTCTATCATTGGTTTCCTCTCTCGAATGATCGGACTCGGAAATGTTCATTAGGCAGTTTCGGTACCTCGTTGCTGTCGCAGAGGAACGGCATTTCGGCCGAGCAGCACATCGCTGCAATGTTACGCAGCCGAGTCTTTCGAGCGGGATCAAACAGCTTGAGCTTGAATTGGGCGTTCCGATTTTTCTGCGCGGACGCGGGCAGCGATTTCAGGGATTGACGGCGGAAGGCGAACGCGTTGCGAGCTGGTCGCGCGGTGTCCTCGCCTATTGCGACGCAATGCGCAAAGAAATCGCGATGATGAAAAAGGATCTCACGGGCCATCTGCGCCTCGGTGCGATGCCGTCGATGTCGCCGGTATTGCCCTGGATGCTGCAGGCGTTCCGCGATCAGTACCCGGGCGTACGCGTCGACGTGCAATTCATCGGCAACGAAGCGATGAAACTTGGACTGAACAATTTTGCACTCGACGTTGCGCTTACCTATCTTGATAAGGCCGACCTCGGGCGAAAAAACACGCTTCCCATCTATACCGAGCGGATGAGCCTGCTCGTTCCCGACCGCCCGGAATATAAAAAGCGTAAAACGATCACTTGGCGCGAAGCCGCCGACCTGCCGCTTGCGATGCTGCGCCCGTCGATGCACGAGCGGCGCTTCGTCGATCAGGTATTCAAGAGCGTCGGATGCGCGCCGGTTGCGCGCGTTGAATCCGAATCGATCCTTCACCTGATGTTTCAGGTGCAATGCACCGAACTTTGCACCATTATTCCCTCGCATTTCGCTCATGTTCCGGGCCTGTTCAAAAACACGCGCGCGCTCTCTCTGATCGAGCCGGTCGTGAGCCAGGAAGTCGGGTTGTTCTGGGCCGAAGGCGAGATCGTGCTGCCAATGGCGAATGCGTTCGTTTCGATACTGAAGGTCTTCAACAAGTCGGGCGAATTGCAGCGGCGCATTGAAGAAGATTCCGACTTGCCCCCGCACACGGCTACGGTGAAAAAACTGAAACGCGCGTAAGGCGGATTACGCGCTCCCGCCCAGAAACTGAGCCGCCGCAATCGCCGGATTGCTTTCCTTGACGAGCTGCGATGCGGTCAAAACCGAGCGCTTTCTTCCGTTCGCGTAGAAATACGGTTCGGAAATTTCGCTGTCGCCGGGCGAAAATCCAAAATTCGCGTGCTTTGAAAGCGGCGTCAGATTCAGCGTTTGCGGCCTTACAACAAGTTTTTCTCCGCTGCCGGCGAGAATCGCCGCGGCGTTTCGATACCACGCCGCAAGCTGCGCCAATCCATTCCCGCATTCTTGCGGAGCATGATCTTCGGCATCGCCCGTCATTAAATTCGGGATCGTATAGGGCAGCTTCTTCGAAAATTTCGAGCGATCGATGCCGCGGTGCAGGAGTTCGACCAAGAGCCATGCCTCGACCTTGGCGGGCGAATGTTCCTCGGGATTGAATATGTGGGGAACCGGCTTTCCGTGTTCGAGAAATTGCATTTCCAGATTCGCAATACGGATTTCAAGCGCGACATCGTGTTCGAACGGCTGTGTCACGAAGGCCGTCTCGTTTGCGCGAAACCCGAGAAGCACCCGCTCCTCCGGCATTTTGCCGGAAACATAGCTGTTCGCGATTCGCGCCGGCCACTGCACAAGATTGAGCAATTCGGTGCGCGCTTTGGCGAATTCGTCCGGGCCGGCGGACGGGATTGCCTCCCAAGACGGCGCCGACCGAACGGATTTTGCGGTCGCACTAGCTGAACTTGTCATATCGGATACTCCCGACAGGCAGCCCATTCATCATCAGGGCGCGAAGCGCTCCGTCCACCATCGGCGGAGGGCCGGCGACGTAAGCAATCGCGTTTTCGCATCGGTCGGCAATGTTCTTCGCCGCAACCTCATGCACCATGCCGGTCGCGAGCTTCAGCGCGGGATATTTTTCGTGGCAATCCGCGCAAGACGACTCGTGGGATAGCGCCACGACGACCTCAAGATTGCCGTGCGACGACTGCACAAATTTCGAAAGCTCATCCAGATAAAACGTGTCTTTCAGCGTGCGCACGCCAAAAAATACCGCGCCCTTATGATCGCGGAAATAATCCACTTGCACCGCATGGGCGAGAATCGACATCATTCCCGCGATGCCGGAGCCGCCGGCGATGCAGATGATATCTTTTCCCTCACTCGGACGAAAAACGGCGCGGCCCAACGGGCCGAAGACTTCAACTTCTTCCCCGTTTCGCCCCGCAAACAGCCAATCGCTGAAGCCGCCGCCGGGTTTTCGCTTCAGCACAAGGTCAAGACAAGCGGCCGAAGACGGATCGAAGTTGACCATGGAGTAGGCCCGGCCGCCCGTGAGATCGCGCGTCCCGACCACGACAAATTGCCCGGCTTCAAAACTCATCGGCTCCGACAGATCGATGTTGAAGTGCGCGACATCGTCCGTCAGCTTCTTGACGTCACGCAAGATACCGCGGCGAGGCGCCGGCCGCGGCTGATTTGATGCGGCGATTTGCGAGGGCACCCGCAACGAACAGTCCGAGCGCGGGTGCGTCTGGCACATCAGGATGTCGCCTTTTTCAGGCTTAAGGCGCTTTGCGCCGGGCGCTTCTTTCCAGACGGTCTCGTATTCGCCGCTCATGACGCGGGCGCGGCAAGTGCCGCAAGTTCCGGTCGCGCATTCATAGGGAAGATTGACGCCCTGCCGAAGGCCGGCGTGCAGGATCGTTTCGCGTTCGCGGCAATCGAAGCGATGCTCGCCGCTATTGCTTTGGATGGCTATTTTCATCGCATAAGCCACCGTCACTTGAAGAAATCGTCGTCGTCGGCTCCGCCTTCGTCTTCGAATTCGTAGGTGAGCTCGTTTTCGATGTTTGCAAGGATTGCGCCGTTCTCTTCCTTCGATTCGTAAACCTTGAGCGGTTTTTCGGTTTCGCCCTGCATTTCGAGCGTTTGCATATTCCAGCACCACAAATGCTTCGAGCACGTCAATGTGCAGCGGGCGACAATTCCCGATTCTTCCAAAGGCTCCTCCATATGCGGACAGAGCGGAGGAATGACGCGAAAGCCCGAACCGTAGTTCACGACCAGAACGGAAATTCCGTTTACGTCGACTTTCTTGACCGAATTCGCGGAGACATCCGACGCATCGCAGATTTTTGTCCAACTCATTTTTTCGTTCTTTTTTCTTGCACCGCGCGGCGGTTCAGATCGGCCAATGCGATCCCTTGTCGAGACGGCGATTCTCCAAGCGCACCTCGCGGCTGATGAATTTCGCCTTGTTGTCCTTGATCTTCAGCTTATCGATATATTTCCCTACCAGGAACAGGCGGCTCTCACCGGCGTCGATATGCGAATTGATGCCGTCCAAAAGGGTTTGATAGATGATCACCGAGCTGACGGCATGCGCAATCGCATCGCCGTTCATTTCGACCGTATAGACCGACGTATGCCGCGTGAGCGGCGAATGGTCGGTGTTATGCTTTGGCAAAAGCTTGATCATGTTCTCCAGCCCTTTGCGATCGAGCGCGAGATAGGTCATGTCCTTGTTGATCTCGGGGCTCCAGGATTTGATCGCATACTGGAATTCGTCGTCGCATTGCTCGAGCCACCCGTTCCAATCTTGCTGGTCGAGCGCGATGGTCGATCGATAGATTGCATCACGAACTAGATTGGCCGCGTCCACAGCATTTCCCCATGAAGTTTCAAGAACCCCCGGACACTGCCGGGCGTTCGTTTCGTTGACGATGAAACCGGCCGGCGGTTGCACCGGCCGGACTTCCATTACTCGGCGGCGACCGCAATCGCTTCGGAAAACGGCTGATCGGGCTTGCTGGGCCTTCTGTTCATCCAGCGGCCCCACTCCTCGTAGTAATGGCGCATGCCGTTTTCGTCGTGGATGGTCTGGTTCTCGTGCCGGCCATGCAGGATTCGCCGCGGTTCCGATCCCGGCAGCATCGTGGTGCCCTGCCCCTGCACGCCGATCAGATCCTCGTGCAAGTTGCGGCCGAACGGCCCCCAGATCGAGTTGTGGTGATTGATCCGGGTCATCCGTTCTTCCGGTGTGTCGCGCTTCAATCCGAGGCCGCGGTACTCGATCATGACCTTATCGGGTCCGAGCGGCGTGACGATGTCGCAGCGCAACGCCGATCCGCGAAGATTGAAGTTCATGCCGGGGAAGAGATCGATCATGTACCACTGATTCGGCGGAAGATGCGGGAAAGAAAGCGCCGCGCGGCTCTCGAATCCTTCGTACTTCTCGTAGTTCACCTGGAACGTGCCGACGACAACGTGCCCGTGATCGAAGGCTTCGTTCTTGCGCGCGAAATACGCGTCGTTAAAGCCGGTCACACGGTTATGGTAGTGCATGAAGTCGTGGTAAAATTCGCAGTTCGTATCGTGCCAGAGCTTGTAGTTCGCGTTCACGACCGCCTTGTGGTAGTGGAAAACTTCGAGCGGCTCGGCGTCGAGCGACTTTCTCAAGCACTGGAAAGCGGGTGCCGCCCAGTCTTCCAGTGACACTTTCGGATTATCGTCCAAATTCACCCAGACGAAACCGCCGAATTTCACTTCGCAACGCAAACGCCGCAATCCGACGTCCTCCTTGCAGAGCCTATCCTGGAAGCCTTCCTTCTCGCGGCTGATGTAAACGCAGTTGCCCTTCATGTCGTATTGCCATGCATGGAACATGCAGGTCATGCGCTTGGGGTTTCCGGACGGCTGGCCCTCCAGGAAGCTTCCGGAAGGGCGGCGCTCGATGATCATGCCGCGATGGGGACAGACATTGAGGAAAGCGCGGACTTCGTTATCTGGCCCGCGGCACACCACGATCGGCTCGCGCGCGATCGAGGTAGTACGGAAATCATAAGGTTTCGGAAGCTCGGATTCGTGGCAGACGGGAATCCAGGTCTTCTTGAAGATTTTTTGCAGCTCTTCCTCGAAGATCTGCGGGTCGGAATAAATTCTGCTGTCAACCCACTCATTCATCTGCAAGTTGGGCTCGGCGGTCCACTGCCGATGATTCTTGGCTGCCATGACGTTTCTCCTAAAGTTCTTATAAGGCTGATCAGCCAGCTCTTGTGGAACCAATCTTACCAGCCATCGCTGGCTGCAAAACATCGAAACTCCTTATCTAGGTATAGACTGAGCAAAAGGGTTCAATCTTCCCAGCCGCATGCCTAAAGCGCGTCAGATCCTGTGGAATGCCAGGCCATAAAAAATATAGCTGCGTTCTATAAAAGGATTTCCAAACATAGCCGCGTTCTATGTTGTAATTTGCAAGAATGATTTTCTTGCAAATCTTCGTTGCTGTCATGCTGCCGAATAGGCCGTGGCGACACAAAAAACAGGATGCCAACAGATTGATAAAAACAATAATCCAAGCGGCCGCGACTACCGATCTCGCAACGCCTCATGCGACATATCTGTTCTGGAGGAACATGAAAAGAGTTTGAGCGGCTTAAGAGTCAAAAAATAGAAGCCGCATTGCCAAAAATAAACCCAGGGGGAAACGCCATGAATTCCCATTTGCACGACCGAGATCGATCGAGGTTCGCCTGTCGAAACGGACTTCGCTCCATACTGCGCACCGTGAATTTCCTTTCGGCGATCGCGATCGGCGCCATCGGGCTGTTCGCTTCGGCGCCAGCCGAATCGGCAGCGTCAAAAGACTACGGCAAGCCGGGCGAACCAATTCAGCTCGTCATCGGCTATCAGCCCTACTATACCGAATCATGGTCCGGCGTGATCATGCGGGACAAAAAGTTTTACGAAAAATATCTGCCGAAGGGATCGACCGTCGAGTTTCAGATCGGGCTGCAAGGCGCGATCATCGTGAACGGCATGCTCGCTGGTAAAGTCGACATCGGTTATGCCGGCGATATGCCCAGCATCGTCGCGACAAGCCATTCGGACGTCCGCGATATCCGAATCGTTTCAGTACTCGGAACCGGCTTCGATCAGTGCAACGCTTTCCTCGTCCGTACCGATGCGCCGCAATTCAAATCACCTGACGAAGCGCTCAAGTGGCTGGACGGCAAGATCGTCGCTGTGCCGAAGGGAAGCTGCACAGATCGCTTCGCACAGGCGGTATTCAAGGAGAAAAACCTGAAGCCGTCAGAATATCTCAATCAAAGCATCGAGGTCATCACCAGCGGCTTTCGAGCCAAGAAGCTCGACGCCGCCGTGATGTGGGAGCCGACCACCTCGCGCCTTGTGGAAGAAGGCCTTGCCCGCAAGGTTGCGACCGGCGCGTCAGTGAACGAAAACGACGGCGGCTTCATGATCATGCCGCAAGCGCTGATTGAACAGCGGCCAGACATCGTCAAGGCCTGGCTCGAAGCCGAACTCGATGCCGAGCTCTACTTCGCTGACCCGAAGAACGCGATGGAAATCGCGAAGATGGCAACGTCTCAGACGACCGGCTTCACGCAAAAAGTGATGTGGCTGTCCGCGTTCGGGACGACGCCGAAAAACGAGGGCGGGACCGATGTACGCATCACGCTCGCCTACGGATTCACGCCGGAGGCGCTGGGCCTGATTCAAAAAGCGTCGAAGTTCCTGGTCGACATCAAGAGCATCCGTTCCGAAATCCGCCCGGAGGCTGTTATGCCGCAATTCACCGCGGATATCCTCAAGGCGCGCGGATTGAAAGCTCCCGTCGGTGAAGTAAAGGCGCAGCCAAACAGCGCCTATGCGGGACAATAAGACTTAACACCCGCCGCTTCGCGCAGATCGCGCGGAGCGGCGATCTTCTTATTCAGCACCGACGTACGAGACAACTTCGACATGAGTGAAACGGATTTGACCAAACTCCCCATAAACACACTGTTGGATCGCTCGGACCAGATGTCCTCGACAGCGGTCGCGATGCATCGCCTGTCGCTTTGGCTCGCAAGTCCGCGTCCCTACTTGATGATGATCGGCTTCGGGCTGTTTCTCGGCTTCTGGTATCTTTCCGTCGAAGTCTGGAAATTGCCGCGCTTCGCGGAAATGCCGGGGCTGACGACCGTCGTCAGCGAATGGTTGAGCAAAAACCCCATCTACGGGTTGTCGATTTTCGTCGACGAATATTATCTGCACATCTGGGTGAGTATTCGGCGTATCGCAATCGCTTTCTTCCTTGCGACCGCGATCGGCGTTCCGCTCGGGCTTTTTCTGGGATGGTCGAAGCGTTTCAAGCAATTTGTGTTTCCGGTCTTCGAGCTCCTGCGCCCGATCCCGCCGCTCGCCTGGGTGCCGCTTGCGATCGTCATGTTTCACGGCTCCGAAACGCCGGTCATCTTTCTCACCTTTCTTGCCTCGTTTTATGCGACGGCGCTGAACACCATGCTCGGCGTTCAATCCATCGACATCTCCTACGTTCGAGCCGCGAGCTGCCTCGGCGCCAAACGCTGGCAGATTTTCCGGCACATCATCGTTCCGGGCGCGCTTCCCTTCATCTTCACCGGCTTGCAGATTTCGGTCGGCGTGGCCTGGTTCTCGCTCGTGGCCGGCGAAATGGTGTCGGGCCAGTACGGCCTCGGCTACGTCATCAACACCTCCTACACGATGGTGCGTTACCCTACGATCATCATCGGGATGGTGACGCTCGGGATCGTCGGTTACGTCACCAGCGCCATGGTCCGTGTCCTCGGCGACTACATGATGCAATGGCGCACGCGTGAATTGGCGCTGGGAGGCGAGCGATGAACCCCACCTCGGCTTCTGTCGCGGTTTCTGCGCTGCCTGGCGGAGCCATCCCCGCTCAAGCCGCAAGAACGGGCAAGGTACGGATCATCGACGCCGTAAAATATTATGGCGCTGCGGGGACCGGCGTGCTTGCCGTCGACCATTGCACCTTCGAGGTTCCTGCCGGGGAAATTACCGTCGTCGTCGGCCCGTCCGGTTGCGGCAAGACCACACTTCTGAATGCGATCGCGGGCTTTCACAGCCTTTCGTCGGGAAGCATTTATCTAGACGACGAAATGCTGTGCGGTCCCGGCAAGCTGAAGGCCGAACCCGGGCCCGACCGGATCGTCGTTTTCCAAAACGGCGCGCTTTTCCCATGGAAAACCAATATCGAGAACATCACATTCGGCCCGATGATGCAGGGCCGCCTCACGCGCGCAGAGGCTTACGAGAAGGCGCGCGACATGATGGCCGACGCAGGCTTGCGCGGAATCGAAAATAACTATCCAGGTGAAATTTCCTCCGGGGTCCGCCGCCGCGTGGAAATCGTACGCGCTCTGATGAACGATCCGAAAATTCTTCTTCTTGACGAACCATATCGAGCGCTCGACTCTCTTACGAAGTCGGTGATGCACGAGGCCCTGCTCGAAATCTTCTACAAGAACCGGGTCACGATTTTCTTCATTACGCATGATCTCGAAGAAGCGATTTTTCTCGGTCATCGCGTCGTGATCATGACCACTCGGCCGTGCCGGCCGAAGAAAATCCTCGACATCGATATCCCTCATCCGCGCGACTACAGTGTTCTGACGACGAAGCGCTTTCGCGAATTCATGGACGAAACTGCGGCGGCTGTGCACGAAGAAGCGACGAAGGCGTTTGCCGCCGGCGAAAAGGAGCGCTGATCATGAACGCGATCAAAGGCTTCGTTCTGAAAACCATAAGCTTCGTAACGGGCGAGGATTTTTGGCGCGGGATCGTCGCGATTATCGTTTTCCTCCTATTTTGGGAAACAGGCTCACGCTCGCAGTCCTGGTTTGGCGTCGCTTTTCCATGGGTCTCGCAGGTTCCCGCGCCCACCGCGGTGCTGCAGGAAATGTATCGGCTCATTCAGGATCCGAGCTTCTGGCATAGCGCTTATCTCAGCACCCTCCGCGTAACGGAAGGATTTCTCGCCGCGATGGTAATCGGTATTCCGCTCGGTCTTGCGATGGCCGTGAGCAAAACTTTTTACGGAATCAGCTTCCCGGTATTCGAGGTGCTGCGCCCCATCCCTCCGCTTGCCTGGGTCCCTGCCGCCATCATCTTCTGGCCGACCCAGGAGCTTTCGATCGCTTTCGTCACATTTCTTGGCGCATTTTTCACAATCGTCATCAATGTAATCGGAGGCGCGCAGGCGATCGATGTCCGTTACTTCCAGGCGGCCCGCTCCATGGGATCTTCGACCTGGGATATTTTCCGCCGCATTATTTTGCCCGGCACGCTCCCCTCGATTGTTGTCGGCGCAACAGTGGGCATCGGCATTACATGGGCTGTTGTTGTCGCAGCGGAGATGATTTCCGGCGGCGGCAGCGCCGGCTCCGTCGGAGGCGCGGCCGGCGGCGGGCTCGGCTTCTTCATCTGGAATTCCTATGTCGGCGGCTCCTACACCCAGATCGTTGCCGGCATGATCAGCATCGGAATGGCAGGCTATCTATCGAGCGCTATTCTCCGCAAGATCGGAGAATGGATGACTCCCTGGCTTGCCGAAGGTTGACGGAAAACAGGTCGCAAAATGCAACAGATGACTCAGCTTTCTTCGCTCGCCGCTAGCAAGCCGCTTTCGGTCGGAAGCGAGATCAAAGTCAACAATGTCAGCAAATCCTACGGAGCCGACAACTTCGCCAAGGAAGTCGTTCACAATTGCAGCTTCACCATCGACCGCGGCAAGCTCACGGTGATGATCGGCCCGTCAGGTTGCGGCAAGAGCACGCTCATTCGCCTGGTTGCCGGCTTCGAGAGACCGACCTCCGGCACGATCACAATCGACGATAAGCCGGTGACGGGGCCGGGTGTCGACCGGCTCGTCGTGTTTCAGGAAACGGCGCTATTTCCCTGGATGACCACCTACGACAACATCATGTACGGTCCGCGCGCCCGCAACGAAGACACGGCCGAAATGCGGGGATTTGCCGAGACACTTCTGCAAAAAGTCGGCTTGAGCGCATTCCGCAAGAAATACCCTTCGCAACTGTCCGGTGGCATGCAGCGGCGCGCGGAACTCGCCCGCTCCATGATCAACAAACCGAATGTCATGATTCTCGACGAACCTTTTCGCGGTCTCGACGCCATGACGAAAAAGCTGATGCAGGAATATTACGCTAACCTTTACAATGAGTTCCGGCGAACCACCTTTTTCGTAACGACTGATATCGATGAAGCGATTTATCTCGCCGATAGAATTCTTATCATGACGAATATCCCCACGCGCGTTCGCGCGGTGATCGACGTCAACTTGCCGCGCCCTCGCCAGGTGGAAAATGTCGTCGAAAGCGATGAAGCCAACGCGATCAAAATGCAAGCGCTTGGACTCCTGCACGAGGAAGCGATGAAGTCGTTCGCGCGCGGCAGCAAGGCGGCGGCGGATTTCATCGACGCTTATTCGAAGCGGGTTGGCAAGCAATAAAGGTAGCGAATTTTATCGTGGCGACTATGGCTAACAACGGCACAAGTTCCACAATCATCAGTTCCGCGAATGCTGCAAGTGCTGGAACCTATTATATTGCGTTGCCGATGGTTTGACGAATTGCGATGGAATCGCGGCGGCCACAAAAAATATTGATGCGCTTTATCCGTGATTTCCAAACATAGCCGCGTTCTATGTTGGAATTTGCAGGAATGATTTATCGGCCAGCGGCCTCCACTGCATGATTTCGCCGGGGAGGCTTCGCATTCAGCGTCGGTTATCGCTCTTCGTGATTATCGCTCGCCTCGAACGCAAGTCTACGCCTGTGAAGAAAAAACGATCAAGCGAACAGCAACACTTCTTGCTGTCACGGTGATCTAGGGAGAGGAAACAAATGAGCGATACAGCGATCAAGGCGGGGAGGATGCCTTCATCGTCCAAACCGTACACGCATGCCGAGATCCATATTCCATTCAAAGAGGCGTTGCTCGTAGCTCTCGCGGCGGGCCTTGGATATGGGTTCGACGCCTATGCGGTGAATATCTACGGCATGCTGGCCCCGACTTTGGCCCATGACCTTGACGTCTCGATGAAGACGATCGGGCTTATCGGCTCGATCTTTCTCGTAGGCTACACGATCGGCACCATCGGATTCGGATTCCTGGCCGATCGAATCGGCCGCCGCGACGCGCTCGGATGGTCGATTATTCTCTACGGTCTCACAACCGCACTCGGCGGCCTGTCAACCAACCTTTATATCTTCACGTTCTTGCGCTTCCTGACCGGCGTCGGCGGCGCAGGCGAGCTCGCAGTCGGCGCACCCTACACTGCCGAGATGTGGCCAAAGAAAGTACGCGCGCTCGGCACCGGTGGGATTATGTTCTCGCTTTACTCCGCCGGTTACATCTTCGCGGCGGCTTGCGCACTGTACATCGTGCCGCGTTGGGGATGGCAATGGGCGTTCGGTTTCGCCATCGTGCCGGCGATCGGTGTCTTCCTGCTCCGACGCGTGGTGCAGGAATCCGCACGATACAAGCATGCGGCCGCCGAGATCGAGCACTACCTCAAAGTAGAAGGCAAGGCACATCCACGGGTGAATATCTTCTCCATCCCGGGAGCCTGGCGGCGGATTATCGTCGGCTGGCTTCTTTATATAGCGAACGCCTGCGGCTATTGGGGCATCACGGTCTTTCTCACCACCTTCATGGTGCAGAAATTCAAGGTCACGCCGGCCGACGCGATCTTCTACGCGATGATGTTCTACATCGTGCAGTTCGTCCTCTCCTATGTCGGCACCGGTCTCTCGGATCTCCTCGGACGCCGCCCGGCGGGCATCCTTGGTGCTCTGATCATGATCGGCTGCACCATAGTCGCCTCGCAGACGGAGAACTTCCAGACCTTCCTCATTTTCGGCGCCATCATGATCGGCATGCTGGGCTGGCTATGGGGCGTCGGAGACACGTATCTCAGCGAGTTCTTCCGCACGAGCCTGCGGGCGACGGGTTTTGGCATCATGGTCGGCGGCGGTCGAGTTGCCTCGATCGTCGCGCCGTATCTCGTCGGCTGGGGCATCGCGGTGTACGGGCCGACGATTCCGTTCCTCGCGACGGCCGGCCTGTGGATCCTAACGATCATCGGCTACCTGATCGGACCGGAAACCTCGGGCAAGGAGCTGGAAGAGGTCCAACTCTAAAACAACACGAAAGGCGGATGGCTTTCGGTGAAAGCCATCCGCTACAACCCTCTCTCATGACAGCCAAAATCATCGACGGGATCGCGGTCGCCGCCAGCATTCGCGCGGAGTGCCGCGATCGCATCGCCCAGATCGTTGCGAAAGGCGGAACACCGCCGGGACTCGCCGTGATCCTTGTCGGCTCGGACCCCGCCTCCCAGGTCTATGTCCGGAACAAAATGCGGGCCTGCGCCGAAGTCGGCATCCGGTCGTATCGCTTCGACTATCCTGCGGATGTCGACCAGCAAACCGTGATCGACGGCATCGAGGAGCTGAATGCCGACCCGAAAGTGCACGGCATCCTGGTTCAATTGCCGCTGCCGCCTTCTTTCGATATCGCGCGAATCCTACGCACCATCTCCGCCGACAAGGATGTGGATGGCTTTCACTTATATAATGTCGGCGGACTGGTCGTGGGCGGCACGGTGTTTCCTCCCTGCACGCCTTACGGCGTACTGAAGCTCCTTCAGCACGAAAAAATCCCGCTGGAGGGAAAGAACGTCGTGGTCGTCGGTGCGAGCAACATCGTCGGCAAGCCGATGGCGCTGATGCTGATGCATCACGAGGCGACCGTCAGCATTTGCCACGCAAAGACAAAAGACCTCGCACAATTCACGATTCTTGCAGACATTCTGGTGGTCGCGGCGGGCAAGCCCAATCTCATTCTTCCGCAAATGGTGCGCACGGGCGCGGTCGTCATCGACGTAGGCATCAACCGAACCGCCGACGGGAAGCTCGTCGGCGACGTTGACTTCGAAGGCGTCGCGAAAAAGGCATCCTACATCACGCCGGTGCCCGGCGGCGTGGGGCCGATGACGGTCTCGATGCTGCTCGTAAACACCATCGCTTCCTGCGAGCGATGGCAGCGGCACGAGTTGTTCGATCTCACGAATTATCGGCCGCGCCTCGAGATCGCGCAGCCGTAACGCGGCGGTCAGGCCGCGGTATCGTACGCCTCCTCGACCGGCGGGCAAGAACAAACGAGATTCCGATCGCCGTAGACATTGTCGATGCGGCTCACCGGCGGCCAGTACTTCGCATGCTTGAGCGACTTCAGCGGAAAGCAAGCCACTTCGCGGCTGTAAGGATGCGTCCATTTTTCCTGCGCGAGTTCGAAGGCGGTGTGCGGGGCGTTCACCAGCGGATTGTCAGAACGATCCCAGCGCCCCTCCTCGATTTCCTTGATCTCCCGGCGAATGGCGATCATCGCGTCGCAGAAGCGGTCTAGCTCGTATTTCGATTCCGATTCCGTGGGCTCGATCATCAGCGTGCCGGGAACCGGGAAGCTCATGGTCGGCGCGTGGAAGGAATAATCGATGAGGCGCTTCGCGATATCTTCCACGGAGACGCCTGCGCTCGCCTTGAACTGGCGGACGTCGATGATGCACTCATGCGCGACAAGGCCGTTCTCGCCCTTGAACAACAGCGGGAAATGCCCTTCCAGCCTGCGCGCGATGTAATTCGCGCTCAAGACCGCGGCTTTGGTCGCGGCCGTGAGCCCTTCGCCGCCCATCAGCTCCATATAGATCCAGGAAATCGTCAGGATCGAAGCGGAGCCGAAGGGTGCTGCGGATACAGCACCGGCCGAATCTTGTGCGGTCGGATCGCCCGGCAAGAAAGGCTTGAGATGCGCCTTCACTCCGATCGGCCCCATGCCCGGGCCGCCGCCGCCATGCGGGATACAGAACGTCTTGTGCAGGTTGATGTGGCTGACATCCGCGCCGTAGTCGCCCGGACGCGCGAGGCCGACCTGAGCGTTGAGATTGGCGCCGTCGAGATAGACCTGGCCGCCGTGCTTGTGCACGATCTCGCAGATTTCGCGGATGCCCTCTTCGAACACGCCGTGGGTGGAAGGATAGGTCACCATCACGGCGGCAAGGTCGGCCGAATGCGCTTGGGTTTTCGCGCGCAAGTCGTCGATATCGATATTGCCGTTCTGATCGCATTTGACGGCGACCACTTTCATACCAGCCATCTGCGCAGAAGCCGGATTGGTGCCGTGCGCGGACGTGGGAATCAGGCAGACATTGCGTTGCGCCTGTTTGTTCGCGCGATGATAGGCGCGGATTGCGAGCAAGCCGGCATACTCGCCCTGTGCGCCGGAGTTCGGCTGGAACGAGAATGCGTCATAGCCGGTGATCAGGCAGAGTTTTTTCTCGAGATCGTCCATGAGCTCGAAATATCCCCTCGCCTGATCCTTCGGGACGAAAGGATGCAAGCGCCCGAATTCCGGCCAGGTAAGCGGCATCATTTCGGTTGTTGCGTTGAGCTTCATGGTGCACGAGCCGAGCGGGATCATCGAACGATCAAGCGCGAGGTCGAGATCGCCTAAGCGCCTGATATACCTCAGCATTTCTGTCTCAGACTGATGCTGGTGAAAGACCGGATGAGTCAGGAATTCACTGCGGCGCATTAAGGATTCGGGAATCGCCGTGCGCGACTCCGCCGCCAGGGAATTGCGCAGATTTTTCACTTCGCCTTCGCGGCCCTTCGCGAATGCTTGCCAAACCTTCTCGACGATTTCGGGCGTCGTCATTTCATCGCAGCTGATACCGATGAAATTCGTGCCGCCGCGCTCAAACTGGCGGAGATTGATCCCAAGCTGCAACGCGCGGGCGATAATCTCGTCGCGATCGTTTCCGCCTTCGACCGCGATCGTGTCGAAGAATTCCGAATGCGCCACGCGCCAGCCGAGCTTTCGCAGGCCGTCGGCAAGCATCGCCGTACGCGCGGCGACCGCGCGCGCGATGCGCTTCAAGCCTTCGGGGCCGTGATAGACGGCATACATAGACGCCACGACCGCGAGCAGCACTTGCGCCGTGCAGATGTTCGAGGTCGCTTTCTCGCGCCGGATGTGTTGCTCGCGCGTTTGCAACGCGAGCCGCGTGGCGGGCCTGCCGTGGGTGTCGACGGTGACCCCCACCAGCCGCCCCGGCAGCATACGTTCGTGCGATTTTCCGGCGGCGATATAGGCGGCGTGCGGGCCGCCATAGCCAAGCGGCACGCCAAATCGCTGCGTCGAGCCGACCGCGATATCGGCGCCCAGCTCTCCCGGAGGAACAAGCAAGGTCAAGGCGAGCGGATCTGCCGCGACGACGGAAACGGCTTCGTTCGCCTTGAGATCGGAAAAGAATTTCCGGAAGTCGCGAAGGACGCCCGATGTTCCGGGATACTGAACCAGCGCGCCGAAGACGGATTTCGGATCAAGATCGGATTCGGCGCGGCCCGTGACGATCGTCCAACCCAGCGGTTCGGCACGCGTGCGAACAACCGCAATCGTTTGCGGATGGCAATCCTCGTCGACGAAGAAGACATTCGACGCACTCTTCGAAATCCGGCGCGCCATGGCCATGGCTTCGGCGGCCGCGGTCGCCTCGTCGAGGAGCGACGCATTCGCGATCGGAAGCCCCGTGAGGTCCGCGACCATCGTTTGATAGTTCAGCATCGCCTGGAGCCGGCCCTGGCTGATCTCGGGCTGATAGGGAGTGTAGGCGGTGTACCAGGCGGGATTCTCGATGATGTTCCGCAGAATTACGGGCGGCGTGAACGTGTCGTAATAGCCTTGTCCGATCATCGAAATCAGAACTTTGTTCTTCGACGCGATGGAGCGGACTTTTTCCATCATTTTGGATTCGGAAACCGCGGCGCCGAATTCGAGCGGCTGCGACTGCCGGATTCCCGGCGGAATCGCCTTCGCGAGGAATGAATCGATATCGCCGAAGCCAAGCGTGTTCAACATTTGCCGCTCGGCCGCGGAATCAAGACCGATGTGGCGATCGCTGAAAAGCTCCGATCCGTTCCGGTTATTCATGTTCCACCTTTAGTGCGCCGAAGCGACAAGTGCCTCGTATTCGGCCTCGTTTTTCAGTCCTTCCAGCTGCGCGGGCACTCCGATCTTCATTTTGAAGAACCAGCCCTTTCCCATCGGATCGCTGCTGATGATCTGCGGTTCCTTCACGATGCTTTCGTTCACTTCGACGATTTCACCGTCGATGGGCGCATAAACGTCGGAGGCGACCTTCACGGATTCCACGACAGCGGCGGGATCGCCTTTCTTTACCTGCGCGCCGACTTTCGGAAGCTCGACAAAGACGAGGTCGCCGAGCTGGTTTTGCGCGAAATTGGTGATCCCTACGACGGCGACATCTCCTTCCACGCGGAGCCATTCGTGATCGTCAGTGAATTTCAGCATGGTCTCTCCTTACTTTTGGCTTCGCTTGTAGTTCGGTTTCACAAAAGGCAGCGGCACGAGCTTCGTGGGAATGCGCTTCTCCCGAAGTTCCGCGAAAACGATCGCGCCTTCCGGAATTTCGCGCTTCACGTATCCCATCGCGACCGGAGCGTTCACGGTCGGACCGAAGCAGCCGGATGTGACATGGCCAACCGGCTCTTGCGCTGTCTTGCTTTCAAACAACCGAGCACCATGGCGGATGGGGGCGCGTCCGTCCGGACAAAGGCCGACGCGGCGGCGCGAAGAGCCTTCGTTCAATTCGCGGAAAATTTCGCGCTCACCCGGGAACCCGCCCGGACGCTCACCGTCAGGGCGGCGGCTTTTCTGAATCGCCCAGCTAAGCGAGGCTTCGACCGGCGTCGTGCTTTCATCGATGTCGGAGCCGTACAAGCACAGACCGGCTTCAAGCCGCAGGCTATCGCGTGCACCGAGGCCGATAAGCTTGACCTCCTCTTTGGCTGCAAGTTTTTGTGCGAACAATTCCGCAATCTCGGCTGGTACGCTGATTTCGAACCCGTCCTCGCCGGTGTAGCCGGAGCGCGCGACAATGCATTCGCGCCCGAGAATTTTCATGCTGCGAACATCCATGAACGCGAGATCGGACACACCCGGTGCAAACTCTTCGAGCGCCTTTGCCGCAAGCGGTCCTTGCAGCGCCAGCAGCGCACGATCGTCGTGACGCTCGATGTCGCATGTCGCGGACAGCTTTTCCCGCAGATATTTTTGGTCCGCATCTTTCCGGCTCGCATTGACGACGGCAAAGAGGCTATCCGGCATCCGCGCAACCATAAGATCGTCGAGAATGCCGCCCCGCTCATTGGTGAGCAGTGCATAGCGCTGGCGGCCGACGGCGAGCGAACGCAAATCCACCGGCACAAGAGCTTCGAGCGCGGTGCAAGCCGCAAGCGGATCGCCGGAACGCGCCCGGATTGTGAGCTGCCCCATGTGCGAGATGTCGAAGAGGCCCGCCGCGGAGCGGACATGCTGATGCTCGGCGATGATGCCGCCGGCGTAATTCAGCGGCATGTGATAGCCCGCGAACGGCACCATGCGCGCGCCCGCGCGGCGATGAAAACCGTCGAGCGGCGTTCGTTTCAGATCGGTTTTGAAATCCTGAAGTGCTTCACTCATGGGGCGCCTCTCCACCGGCCGAAGCCGGCTTTTGCGCCCCTTCTGTATTGCGGCCTGAGAGTGTTATCCCATCGGCGGGCGTCGCGAGACGCCACTTTCCAGAAGTCTTATCCGCCGTTGGTCCTTTTGCCTGAGAGTTTCCGGGGCGGTTGCTCCTTC
>JAJPHK010000152.1 GCA_021325315.1 Alphaproteobacteria bacterium | reverse complement strand
GGACTTTACGTCGTCCAGCTTGAGCGGCGGCATGTTTCCTATCCTCGTCGGCCCGAAGTTCTTTTTCAGCCCGTTTGCAATATTCGGGTGAAATTTCGATCCCGACGCTATGTCGGCCGAGCCGCTTTGCCACCCGCAGCGTTGTTCCCGAGCCCATAAAAGGGTCGAGCACTAAATCGCCCCGTTCGGTAAAAAGCTTGATGAACCATTCCGGCAAGGCTTCCGGAAAAACGGCGCTGTGATTCCGATTTCCGCATTCTGTTGCAAGATGCAAGACGTTCGGCGGATAAGCGAGGTCGCGGCCGATCCAATTTTCGATTTTCTTTCCGAAGCCGCTTTGAACTTTCGATTCATCCCGCCGTCTATCCGTTTCGGACAAATTTTTCAGACGGGAATGCTTCCAGTCTCCCATTGGAACGCGTACTGCATCCTGATACATGGAAAATTTTTTGCTTTTCGTAAAATGCAAGCAACGCTCCCAAGCATCGCGAAAACGATTGGGCCATTTACCAGGATAACAATTCTTCTTGTGCCAAATATATTCCTCTGTCCAAAACCAGCCGCGCTTGCGCATTTCCAAGATCAATTCCAGAACATAAGTGTGCCGTTCGCCATTCACGACGCGCTCTTTAATATTGAGAATGAAAGAGCCGGTCGGCTTTAGAACCCGGTAGAGTTCATCGGCGATCGGTAAAAACCACTTTACATAGCCGTTAGGCGTCACGCCGCCGTAAGTATGCCGCCGCTGGTCCGCATAAGGCGGTGAAGTAATAACAAGATCAACGCTACTGGCTGGCAGCCGGCGAAGCTTTTTTGCGCAGTCGCCCTGTAAAATTCGGTGCGTGGTTTTACCCGTATACTCCGAGCGGGACGTGCGAAAAACCGATAAATTTTCCTGTGTATCGAGCGCCTCGAAACTCTCGCTCATTGCGCTCATTCCCCGCCCGCCGCTCGAAAACGATTCGTTGCTTAAGTTGTGAATCGATTTGGCGCTTTGGCCAAGAGCCAATCCTTTGAGAATTTGTATTTCTCTTGCGCTTGGAAGACGAGCGCCGTTTTCGTATTCGGCGGCGGTGTCCACTGAAAGCTGAAGCAAGGCTTGTGCTTGAGCGAGGCTCAGACCGGCCTTCTCGCGAAGATCAGGAAAGATGGTCATGGCTGTCCAAAAAGGCTTGAAATCGGGCTTTCTTAAGAGAACATATAGTGAACATTAATTCAAGGCCTTTTCAGTGGCATAATCGGATCGTCTATCCTCCGCCCCATCATGAGTTTCCGCCCGCACATCGTCTCGCAATCCGCGCTCTCGCCGGCGGCGCGCGAGCGCTTCGCGAAAATCGTCGGCGAAAAATACGCACTCACCGGCGAGGCGATGCAGCCATTTCTGCGCGAGCCGCGCGATCTCTATGAGGGCCGCGCGGCGCTCGTGCTGAAGCCGGGCACGACGGCGGAGGTCTCGCAAATCCTCAGGCTCGCGCAGGAAACGAAGACGCCGGTCGTGCCGCAGGGCGGCAACACGGGCCTCGTCGGCGGGCAGATTTCCTTCGACGGCAGCGCGGTCGTGGTGTCGCTCGTGCGGATGAACAAAATCCGCGAGGTGAGCGCCGAAGGAAACTACATGGTGTGCGAGGCTGGCGTCGTCTTGCAGAACGCGCAGGAAGAGGCTTTGAGACACGACCGGCTCTTCCCGCTCTCGCTCGGCGCGGAAGGCACCTGCACGATCGGCGGAAATTTGGGCTCGAATGCGGGCGGCACGGGCGCGCTCGCCTATGGCGTCGCGCGCGATCTCGTGCTCGGGCTCGAAGTTGTGCTCGCCGACGGCCGCATCTGGCACGGCTTGCGGAAGCTAAAAAAGGACAACACCGGCTACGACCTTCGCCACATCTTCATCGGCTCCGAAGGCACGCTCGGCGTCATCACCGCTGCGGTGCTGAAACTCTTTCCGGCGCCGCGCGCGGTGGAAGCCGCCTTTGTCGGGTTGAAATCGCCGAAGGATGCGCTTTCGCTCCTGAACCTTCTGCAATCGCGCGCGGGAAGTGCGTTGACCTCTTTCGAGCTGATCGCGCGAATGGCGATGGAGTTCAACTTCCTGCATCTTCCCGGCGCGCGCGATCCGCTCGGCGCGCCGCATCGCTGGTACGCGCTTGTGGAACTCACCTCGCCGGTCGAGAGCGGCCTGCGCGAAACGCTGGAAAGCGCGCTCGAAGAAGCCGCGGAGAAAAACATGGTCGAGGACGCGGCGCTGGCCGCGAACGAAGCGCAGCGCGCGGCGTTCTGGAAGCTGCGCACCGGGATCACCGAAACGCAAAGGCCGGAAGGCGGCTCGATCAAGCACGACGTCTCGGTGCCGGTGGCAAGCGTGCCGGCGTTCCTCGAAGAGGCGGACGCGGCGGTGATAAAACTCATTCCCGGCGCGCGGCCGGTGCCGTTCGGCCATATGGGCGACGGCAATATCCACTACAACGTCAGCCAGCCCGCCGGCGCCGACCGCGCCGCGTTTCTCGCGCGCTGGGACGAGGTGAACGCGCTCGTGCACGGAATCGTCGCGAAGTTCGGCGGCTCGATCTCGGCGGAGCACGGGATCGGCGTGATGAAGCGCGATTTGCTTCCCGAAGTGAAAGACCCGGTCGAGCTCGATATGATGCGCGCCTTGAAGCGCACGTTCGATCCGAACAATATCCTCAACCCCGGCAAAGTGCTTTGAGCGCCTCGCCCACGCTCGCCGCGAGCGCCGCCTGCTTTCGCGAGGGGAAGGTCTTGATCGCGAAGCGCATCCGGCCGCCGCTGTGGAGCCTGCCGGGCGGGCGCATCGAGCCGGGAGAGTCGCCGGAAGAAGCCGCCGCGCGCGAACTCAAGGAAGAGACCGGTGTCGAAGCCGAGATCGTCGGCCTTGCGGGCGAGCGCGAAGTGACGCTCAAGGACGAAGGCGGAGGTATTGCCGCGCGCTTTCGCATATTCGCCTATGCCGCCCGCTGGCGCGCGGGCGAAGCGAAGCCGGGTCCGGAAGCATCGGAAGTCGCCTGGGTCGATCCGGAGGCGCTTCCGGATTACAAAACAACCGAGGGATTGCTCCCGATCGTCATAGAGGCGAAGCGCATTCTGGGCGCCTGATTCCGGAGACTTGCGCGCGCGCCGAAACGGGAACATACGTAAAATCATGCATCGGTTTCTTGTCGCCTTCGCGTTTTTCGCCGCTTTCGCGTATCCGGAACCGGTTTCGGCGCAATTCTTCTCGCCCTTCTGGTCGCCCTGGTCCTCCCGCGGCTATCGCCCGCCCTCACAGGAACGCCGGTTCGAGACGCTGCGGCCGTTCGGTGAGCCTCGCCCGAAAGCGCAGCAGAAAAAGGAGCAGGAGGAGGCAAAGGCGCCGCCGCCCGAACGGCCGGTTCCCTATGACGGCGATTTGTCGCGGCTCGCGGAACTCCTGGGCGCGCTGCATTACCTCCGGCCGCTTTGCGGGGAGCAGGATCGCGAACGCTGGCGCAAGGAAATGCAGGACCTGCTCGACACCGAGCAGCCCTCGCAACAACGCAAGGACCGGCTGATCGCGAGCTTCAACCGCGGCTATCAGTCCTATGAGCTCACCTACCGGAACTGCACGCCTTCGGCGAATCTCGCGATCGCGCGCTCGCTCGAGGAGGGGGCGAAGCTCGCGCGCGATATCGCGACCAAATACGGCAACTGATCGAATTCTATCCTTCCCGTTAACCTTCTTTAACGTTTCAAAAAGACGCGCGCACGGCTTCCCGTTAATGTAGCCGACGTTCGATTTCCCACCGCAGAACGGGTTTCCGTGCGCCTCATTCCTTTGCCGAACTTTCTGGGGGACAAGCCTCGTCACGGCTCCGACGACGAGCGCGCGGCTGCCTTCGCCTATATCTCCGAGGCGTGGGAAGAAGCGCGCTTCGACGGCATCGACGGTGATTGCCTCGCGCAGGTCGCGCTGTTCTCGGCGCTGAACGAACTCGTCGCGACCTACGGCGAGGAAGCGACCTGCCGCTACGCCGAGGGTCTGGCCGAACGCATCCGCGCCGGCGAATTCACCGTAGCGAGGGTGAAGCAGTAAATTTCGAAAGCGGCCGCTTCTTCATCTCTCCCCCTTGCGGGGAGGTCGGTCGGCGCAGCCAAGCAAGCGACATGTCATCCCGGAAGCCGCAAAGCGGCTATCCGGGATCCATAAACGCCAGCGTATCTGGATCCCGGGTCTCGCCGCTGCGCGGCTCGCCCGGAATGACAGGCATCTATTTCGACGGATAGTTAAACTCCACCGCCTCGCCCTGACTCGGCGTGACGATGTCGCTCTCCCACATCACGCGCTTGCCGCGGATGATGGTGCCGACCGGCCAACCGGTGACTTGCATGCCCTCGTAAGGCGTCCAACCGCATTTCGAACCGATCCAGGAATCGCGGATGGTCTTCGCACGCTTCAAGTCGACGACAGTGAAGTCGGCGTCGTTCCCGACCTTGATCTCGCCCTTGCATTTGACGCCAAAAAGTTTCGCGGGCTTCGTGCTCGCCATATCGATGAAGCGTTCGAGCGAGAGCCTGCCCGCATGCACGTGATTCAGCATCACAGGCACGAGCGTCTGCACACCCGGCATGCCTGAGGGGCTTGCGGGATACGGCTTCGCTTTTTCTTCCAGCGTATGCGGCGCGTGGTCGGAGCCGAGCGCGTCGGCGATCCCGTTCGCGACGCCCCACCAGAGCGTTTCTCTATGCGGCTCCGCGCGGAGCGGCGGATTCATTTGCGCCTTGGTGCCGAGCTTCTCGTAGCACTCGGGAGCGGCGAGCGTCAGATGCTGTGGGGTTACTTCCACCGACGCCACATCCCGATGATTGGCGAGAAATTTCATCTCGTCGCCGGTCGAGACGTGCAGCACATGCACCTTTGCGCCGGTTTCGCGCGCGATGGTCACCAGCCGCGTCGTCGCCATCAGCGCCGCCACCTCGTCGCGCCAGACGGGATGCGAAGACGGATCGCCCTCCACCCGAAGCTTCTTCCGTTCGTTCAGGCGCGGCTCGTCCTCGGCGTGAAACGACGCACGGCGCTTGATGACCTTCAGGATCGCGCGCAGGCCGTCGTCGTCGCCGACGAGCAATTTGCCGGTCGACGAGCCCATGAATACCTTGATACCGGCCGCGCCCGGCAGGCGCTCGAACTCGGGAAGGTGCTTCACATTGTCGTGCGTGCCGCCGACAAAGAACGCAAAATCGCAATGCATGCGGTGATGCCCGCGCTTCACCTTGTCGGCGAGCGTCTCGGCGCTGACGGTCAGCGGATCGGTGTTCGGCATCTCGAAGACGGCGGTGACGCCGCCGAGCACCGCGGAGCGGGAGCCCGTTTCCAGATCCTCCTTGTGGGTTGCGCCCGGTTCGCGGAAATGCACTTGCGTATCGATCACGCCGGGCAGGATGTGGAGGCCCTTCGCATCGATCCGTTCCCCCGCATCCGATTGGGAAAGACCGCCGATTTTTGCGATTTTTCCGTTTCGCACACCGATGTCGCGCTCGCCGATTCCTTCGGGGGTTGCGACCGCACCGCCCGAAAGAATGAGATCGTAGGTTTTCGGCATTTACCACCCGCCGCTACATACTTGCCCCGCGCCGCTCCCGGCCTTACGTGTCGGAGCCGAACTTTACAAGCAATTTGGCACAGAAAACACGATGCGCGCCGCAATTCTTCCCGAAAGAGCCGTTCTTCACGTGCGCGGCGGCGACGCACGGCATTTTTTGCACAATCTTGTGACCAGTAATGTGGAAACCTTGTTGCCAAACGAGGCGCGATTCGCGGCGCTGCTTACGCCACAGGGTAAAATTCTATTCGATTTTTTCGTGCTCGCGGTGCCGGAGGACGAAGGCGGCGGATTTCTGTTCGACGCGCCGAAGGCGCTTGCCGCCGATCTGTTGAAGCGTCTCGGCTTTTACAAATTGCGGGCGAAGGTCGAGGTCGAATCAAAGCCAGATCTCGCGGTTGCCGTCTCGCTCGACGAAAAGCCGACGCAGGAAATCGGTTTTATTTTCGCCGATCCGCGCCATGCGAAGCTCGGGACACGAATCATTTTACCGGCTGCGGACGCGGAAGCCGCTCTGCGTAACGCAGGCTTCTCGCTTGTGAGCGAAGAGGAATGGCAGGCGTTGCGCATTTCGCTCGGCGTTCCGGAGGGGGGCAAGGACTTCGTCTATGGCGATACCTTCCCGCACGAAGCGGACATGGACCAGCTCGAAGGCGTCGATTTCGCGAAGGGCTGCTTCGTCGGACAGGAAGTGGTCTCGCGCATACAACACAAGGGCGGTGCGAGAACGCGTGTGGTGCCGGTGGCGTACTCCGATTCGAAACCGCTCGAAGGCGTCGAAGTGAAAATCGGCGAGAAGCAAGCGGGATTCTTCGGCTCGGCGGCGAACGGCCGGGGGCTCGCGAAACTCCGGCTGGACCGGGTGGAAGACGGTTTGAAAGCGGGCGAAAGCCTGAGCGCGGGCAATATTCCGCTTACGCTCGTCAAGCCCGACTGGGCGAAATTTCCGTTTCCGGGGGATAGCGTATGAGCGCGATTTTGCATGAGGACGGCAAGCGGCGCTGCTTCTGGTGCGGCACCGATCCCTTGTACGTCAATTATCACGATACCGAATGGGGCGTGCCGGAATACGACGACCGCGCGCTGTTCGAGAAGCTCGTCCTTGACGGATTTCAGGCGGGGCTTTCCTGGATCACGATTTTAAGGAAGCGCGAGAATTTCCGGCGCGCTTTCTCGAATTTTCAGCCCGAAAAAATCGCGCGCTACGACAAGAAGAAGATCAAGTCGCTGATGCAGGATTCCGGCATCGTACGGAACCGGATGAAGGTCGAAGGCGCAGTGCTGTCGGCGCAGGCGTATCTGGAGATCATGGAAAAGGGCCCGGGCTTCTCGGAATTCCTCTGGGACTTTGTAGACGGCAAACCGAAGATCAACCGTTTCCGCAACAGGAAACAAATTCCCGCCGAGACACCGCTCTCGCAAAAAATCTCGAAGGAGCTGAAGGAGCGCGGCTTCAAGTTTTGCGGGCCGACGATCGTTTACGCCTTCATGCAGGCGACGGGAATGGTGAACGATCATCTGGTGGCGTGTCACCGGCATAAGACACTAATATCTAAAAAAGCTAGAAGGAGTTGATCATTCCAACACCAGAATGAGGTCACTTTTATGCGATTTGCGGTCTGCCTCAGCCTCGCTGTTATTGCGAATGCACCAGCGCGTGCTGACGTTATTCCAGGCATGGCAAGTGGCACGAGCAGTGATTACTTCTCTCTCGACTCAAGCCCTGTACATGTTGATTTCACGCAAGCGAAATCTCGGTGGAAAGTCGAGTTAAATATTCCGCGTAAATACATTGTATTCGCAAATATCCCTCGTCAGAACCCAAGAACTCCTCTCCCGGATAATATAGCAACGAATCATATCAATATTGCTTTCAGTGATCCGGATGGCGAAGCGTGGAATGAAGTTGTCGCAAAGCGAGCGGCCGACCTAGGCATCGCGCCAGAGTTTGCGGCGAAACAATTAAGGCCACAACAATATATCGTCAGACTCAATGTAGTGACGAACCCGAACAGACGAGCCGCCCATCAGGCTGGGATTGCTATGCATGAGCGGCAGCGAGATCGATACCAAGGCCTCATTCATTATAAGTTTATAAGCAACGACATTTACGTCGGCGACGAGTCAGATGATTTTGAATCTATAAGTTGCTTTGGGCAGTTAAATCCAATCTATTTCTGCACCTACACAATTGAGATTAGCAGCGACATCGTTGCGTCAGCCAGTTTTCTTGATTTCCGTCTTCATGGGGGACGAGCATACGCCAATAAGCGTGCGAATTTTTTGCGTGAAGTCGTTTGCCGCTTTACCGACGAGTGCAAAAAAAGCAGCGTTCGATTGTCGAGGTTTATCGGAGATCAAAAGATAAGGGTTTGCACAAAGTACGAATTGCCATCCAAAGAAGTTGCCATCGGGTTTTCGCGCAATATCACGCCCAACATGCCAATCTACAACACCCGTCCCGAGTGGTTCGAGGAAGTAAAAGATTTGTTTTGGCGGCTTCGCATTCCTTCTCACTTTTCCACCAGCCGTTCTTTTGATCGGCCCGATATCACCGTTGCCGAGGCTTCCGGATTTTTTCTCTATCCGCAGTTCGTTCCATCTGCACCGATATCAGCACGGCTGCGTTGGGAGTTGGGTGCGTCCGCGCCAAGCGAAGAACCGCCCCCGAGAGAATGTACCGAATATATGGAGCTTTCCCTCGAAGAAATGGCGGAACGAGATATACAGATCAAATTGACGGCACCGGTCCATCGCAGTTCGGAGTACGGCTCATTATCAACACCACAGCAGAAGTGTGCGGGACAAACTCGCGTACCCGAACGCGATTTCGACGTTTTTATTGCCTGCAAGACAGACAGCGGTAGCGTGCGGTTTTGGGGGCCGGACGAAACATATCCGCGTTTATCTTGTCCGATATTCTCTAGCGGATCAGGGAATTGCACGCTCGCCTATGAGAGAGATGGCTGGCCAGTCTGGATAAGCTTTAGGGAAGTCCGCAAATCCGACTGGCGAACTATCCTCGAGGGAGCTAATGCCTTTCTTGATAAGGCAACTATCTCACGCGACGTAATTCGGATTCAGGCGGGCAGAAAACTCTAGTAAAATTCAGAATCTCGTGTCTCCACGATTAAACAAAGCTTCTCCCCGCGCATGGCAGCGGATGCTCTCGGGCCGCAGGCTCGATCTGCTCGACCCCTCGCCGCTCGACGTCGAGATCGAGGATATCGCGCACGGGCTCGCGCGCGTCGCGCGCTGGAACGGGCAGACGAAAGGCGCGCATATTTTTTCGGTGGCGCAGCATTCGCTCCTTGTCGAAGCGGTCTCGCGGGCGCAGAACCCGAATCTCGACCGCAGCTGGCGGCTCGCGGTGTTGATGCACGACGCGCCCGAATATGTGATCGGCGATCCGATCAGCCCGTTCAAGGCGGTGATCGGCGGCGACTACAAGCCGGTGGAGGCACGGCTTCTGCACGCGGTTTCGCTGCGCTTCGGGATGCCGGCTTCGTGGCCGGCTTCGCTTGTCAAAATTGTGAAGCAGGCGGACCTGGGGGCGGCCTATCTTGAAGCCACGCGCCTTGCGGGCTTTTCCGAAAAGGAAGCAAAAAAGTTCTTCGGCCCCGCGCCGCGCCTCGACGCCATCAAAGAGAGGCACTATCTCCACCCCTGGGGGGCCGAGCTCGCCGAGAAGCGTTTTCTGAAGCGCTTCTTTGAACTCGCGGGCGATTTGAAGCACAAAGGAAAAGCATGATCGTTGTCTGTTCCCTCGCCCGTCTCCCGGCCATCGTGAAGCAGCACGGGGCGCGGCATGTCGTGTCACTCCTGGCTGACCGCGACAAAGTGTTCTGTCCGGAAGGCGTCGAGCGCAATAATCACCTCTGGCTCGGCATGGACGACATCGCAAGCGAGATCGAGGGCATGACGCCGCCCGGCGAGCAGCACGTCGAGCGCCTGATCGAATTCCTCGACCGCTGGGACCGGAAAAGCCCGCTCGTCGTGCATTGCTTCGCGGGGATTAGCCGCTCCTCGGCGGCGGCCTTCATCGCGGCCTGCGCCACCCACCCGAAAAAGGATGAAGTGGTCTTCGCTCGCAGAATCCGCACCGCCTCTTCCACCGCCTCCCCCAATCCGCGGTTAGTCGCGCTCGCCGACCGCTATCTCGGCCGGGACGGCCGCATGGTCGAGGCAATCGCCGAAATCGGCACGGGACAGATGGCCTACGAAGCCGAGCCGTATGTGCTGACGCTCGACTGAAGATTTTAATTCTTCGTCATTACCGGGCCGTCACGCCCGGCGAGCGGCTAGCGAGCCGTGGCGTGGACGAGACCCGGTAATCCATTAAGTCTCTCCCATGTTTCAACTCATCATGGATCACCGGGTCTCGCAGCGTCATCCGCTCCCGCGCTACGCGCGCTCGCGGGACGCTGCCGCCCGGTGATGACTAAAAAAGGTACCGTGCTAGTTTCAAGTCATGGCGGGTGTTGTTTCCACGCAGATCGAAGTCGGCCTCACCGCGGCGATCGTCGCGATGGAGGGAGTCGCGCCGCAAATTCTCACCGTCGGCGGCGAAGGCGAGGACACGGGCCTGCCCTCCGGCCCGTTCGAGCCGCTCAATCACCGCACCTTCGAGCTTGCGCTGCGCACATTCGTCGCGGAGCAGACGGCGCTCTCGGTCGGCTATATCGAGCAGCTTTACACATTCGGTGACCGCGGGCGGCATGCGCGCGTGGGCGACATGGGGCCGCACGTGCTTTCCGTCGGCTATCTCGCGCTCACGCGTATCCCCGCGGAGAAGCAGATGCTCGCGAAAGCGGGTGCGCAGTTCGAACCCTGGTACAAATTTTTTCCGTGGGAAGACTGGCGCGGCGGACGCCCGAAACTCCTGAACGAGACAATTCTTCCCGAGCTTCTGCCCTGGGCGAAAGCGGCGCCGCGCGAGCCGGGCCGCGCGCTCGGCCGCAAGGAGCGCGTAAAGCTCGCCTTCGGCATCGAAGGGGCGCCGTGGGACGAGGAGAAGGTTCTGGAACGTTACGAGCTTCTCTATGAAGCGGGGCTTGTCGCGGAGGCGAAGCGCGACGGGCGGGAAGCTGCGCTCGCGCGTAAATCGCTCGCGCCGCTCGGCGTGCCGATGCGTTTCGATCACCGCCGGATTTTGGCGACGGCGATTGCGCGGCTGCGTGCAAAGCTGAAATATCGCCCGGTCGTGTTCGAGCTGATGCCCGCGGCGTTCACGCTTACCTCGCTGCAGAATACGGTCGAGGCGATTGCCGGACGGCATCTGCACAAGCAGAATTTCCGGCGGCTGGTGGATTCCGCAGCACTCGTGGAGCCGACCGGCGAGAGCGTGAAGGCGACCGGCGGAAGGCCGGCGGCGCTCTTTCGTTTCCGCCGCGAGGTGGTCGAGGAGCGGCCCGCGCCGGGCCTGCGGTTCGGGGTGCGGGGCTAAAGCTCGATATCGAGTGCGATATCCAAGACCGGCGCCGAGTGCGTGAGCGCGCCGACGGAAATCACGTCGACGCCGGACTCGGCAATTTTCGCGACAGTATCGAGCGATACGCCGCCGGAAGCTTCCAGAACGAGCTTGCCAGCGTTCATTTCGACGGCGCGCTTCATCGCGGCGGGGTCCATGTTGTCGAGCATCACGACATCCGCCCCACCCGACTGCAAAACTTCCTTGAGTTGATCGAGCGTATCGACCTCGATCTCGATTTTCACGAGATGGCCGACGGCGGTGCGCGCGGCCTTCAGCACCTGGGCAATGCCGCCCGCGACCGCGATGTGGTTGTCTTTGATCAGCACGGCGTCATCCAGGCCCATGCGGTGATTGACGCCGCCGCCGCAGCGGACGGCGTATTTTTCGAGCGCGCGCAGGCCGGGAATCGTTTTGCGCGTGTCGATGATCTTCGCCCTGGTGTGCTTGATCTTCTCGGCGTAGGCGGCGGTGAGCGTAGCGACGCCGGAAAGATGTCCGAGGAAATTCAGCGCCACGCGCTCGGCGGAAAGAATCGCCTTCGCGCCGCCGGAAATTTCCGCAAGCACGTCTTTCACCGAGACTTTCGCGCCGTCGCGGATTTTTGCGTTGAAGGAAATTTTTGGATCGAGCTGCGAGAAGGCTTCCGCCGCGCAGGCAAGGCCCGCGATCACACCGGGCTTGCGTGCGACGAGTTTCGCTTTCGCTTGTTTGCCGGCGGGAATCGTCGCAGCGGACGTAATGTCGCCCGCGCGGCCCAAATCCTCGGCGAGCGCCTCGCGGACGGCCTTTTCAACGGCAAGCGGCGACAGGAATGCGCCGGGCGCGAGCAGATCGTCGCGCATCAAGCCGCCTTCGCGCCCGCACGTTTCGCGATCGCGCGCGCAGCCGAGAGCGTGAAGTAGCTGCGCTTCGCCTGTGCGGGATCGGGCTGCGGGAAGTCCGAGCGGAAATGCGCTCCGCGGCTTTCGGTGCGCGCATAGGCGGCGGACGCGATCAGGAGTGCGGAGGTCGCCATGTCGCGCAAATCCTTCGTCCTGGCGCTCGCTTCAATTTCGAGAATTTCCGCGAGCGCGTTCGCAAGTCCCCGGCCCGAGCGGATCACGCCGACCTCCGCCGTCATCAATTCGCGCAGGCGTTTTTCGCCCGCGTGCATTTCGGGACGATGGATGTGTTTCATAGGCGGCATGGCATGTTTCGGCAGCGCCCGCCGCTCGGGCATGACGGAGGCAATATCCGCCGCGATCCTCGCCGCGAACACCACGGCTTCGAGGAGCGAATTCGACGCCAGGCGATTGGCGCCATGCGCGCCGGTGGAAGCCGCCTCGCCCACGGCCCACAGGCCGTCGAGCGACGTGCGGCCGTTCGCGTCGGTGAGCACACCGCCCATGTGATAGTGCGCGGCGGGCGCGACCGGGATCGGTTGCCGCCCCGGGTCAATGCCTGCTTCCCGGCAAGCGGCGAACACGGTCGGAAAGCGCCCGGCGAAATGCTCGATCTTGCGCACGTCGAGAAACGCACCGCGGCCTGCCTGGATTTCCGCAAATACGCCGCGCGCGACGATATCGCGTGGCGCCAACTCCGCCGCCTTGTCGATCGCGGGCATGAAGCGCTCGCCGTTCCTGTTGATGAGCGTCGCGCCGTCGCCGCGCAACGCCTCGGTTGCGAGCGGCGCTGGATCGCGCCCGACATCGAGCGCGGTCGGATGGAATTGCACAAATTCGGCGTCGGCAATCACCGCGCCGGCGCGGGCGGCGACGGCGATCCCGATCGCGCGCGCACTCAGCGGATTCGTGGTGGCGGCATAAAGCCCGCCGGCACCGCCGGAAGCGAGCACGACCGCGCGCGCCGGAATTTCGATCAGCTTTCCGCCGCCCTCGCGCACGCGGATACCAGTGACATAGCGGCCGTCTGTGAGAAGCTCGTCGAGCTGCAAGCCCTCGAGTAGCCGGATCGACGGCGTCCTGCGCACCGCCTTGATCAGCGCCGCCATGATTTCCGCGCCCGCGGTATCGCCCTTCACGCGCACAATGCGGCGCGCGGAATGCGCGGCTTCGCGCGAAAGCAGAAGCTGCCCCTGCGAATCGCGGTCGAAGGGAACGCCGTAGCTTAGGAGATCGCGGATGCGAGCGGGCGCCTCAGCCGCCATCATCTCGGCAATGCGCCGGTCGACGATGCCGGCACCCGCCTTCACCGTGTCCTCGACGTGAGATTCGGCGGAATCTTCCTTGTCCATGGCCGCGGCAACGCCGCCCTGGGCCCATACGGACGAGCCGCCCTCGCCGATCGGCGAAGCTGTTACCATTGTCACTGGCCGCGGCGCGAGCTTGAGCGCGCAGAACAATCCTGCGAGCCCGCCGCCGACGATAACGATATCGTCGGCATTCCACGATTGCGGAATGAGCTCCTCGGCTTCACGCGGCGCGTCGGACATGACCGCCCTTTCGCTGTTTTAAGATCAGCTCTTCAGGTGAATCATCCGCTCGACCGCGCGGCGCGCCCGATCGGCAACCGCAGGGTCGATTTCGATCTCCTCGCGCAGATAAACGAGACTTTCGAGAATTTTCGGCAGCGTGATGCGCTTCATGTGCGGGCAGAGATTGCACGGGCGCACGAACTCGACACCGGGCGTTTCGACCTGGACGTTGTCGGCCATCGAGCACTCGGTGACCATCACGACCTTCTTCGGCCGCTTGTTCTTGACGAAGTTGATCATCGCCGCGGTCGAGCCGGTGAAGTCCGCTTCCTGGATCACGTCGGGTGGGCATTCCGGGTGCGCGAGGATCTGCACGCCCGGATCGCTCTCGCGGAATCTGCGAAGCTCCTCGGCGGTGAAACGCTCGTGCACTTCGCAGTGGCCCTTCCAGGCAATGATCTTCACCTTGGTCTGGGTCGCGACCCAGCGCGCGAGAAACTCGTCGGGAATGCAGATGACCTTGTCGACCCCGAAGCTCTCGACGACTTGCACCGCGTTCGACGAAGTGCAGCAGATGTC
>JAJPHK010000207.1 GCA_021325315.1 Alphaproteobacteria bacterium | reverse complement strand
TGAGCGATGAGCGACCCCGCCAATCCCGGCAATCCGGGCCAGCCGGACAAAAATCCGCCTCTGCCGGATCTCTCGAACGACGTCGAGATGGTCGCGCGGAAGCAATCTCCGTCGATCGCGCCCGACGACAGTACGACGAAATCCGCAGCCGACCTCGAAGCCGTCTTCGACGTGCCGGTACATGTCTCTGCCGTTCTGGGCCGCACGCGCATGGATATCGGCGACCTTCTCAAGCTCGGGCCCGGCACGGTGCTCGAACTCGACCGCAAGGTCGGCGAATCGATCGACATTTTCGTGAACAACCGCTTGGTCGCGCGCGGCGAGGTCGTCCTCGTCGAGGAGCGGCTCGGCGTCACCATGACCGAGATCATCAAGGCTGATCGTAACTAAGATAGTAAAGGAGGGCGAGCTATGCGGCTCCTCATCATCGGAACGCTGAACGGCCAGCTCACGGCGGCGACGAAGATCGCCGTCGACCGGGGAGCCGGCGTCACGCACGCGACCGATATCGCGCAAGCCCTAGCGGTACTGCGCACGAAAGGTGCCGACCTCATCATGATCGATGTCGGGCTCGATATCCGCGATCTCGTCGAGAAGCTCGCCGCCGAACATATGCACGTTCCGGTCGCCGCCTGCGGCGTGAGCAACGACGCGCGCGCCGCCGTCGCCGCGATCCATGCCGGCGCGAAAGAATATCTGCCGCTTCCGCCCGATCCCGAGCTGATTGCCGCTGTGCTCGCGGCCGTTACACACGACGAGCGCGAACTCATTTTCCGCGACGAAGCGACCGCGAACGTGGTGAAGCTCGCCACGCAAATCGCCGGTTCGGAAGCCTCGATCCTGATCACCGGCGAAAGCGGAACCGGAAAAGAAATGCTCGCGCGCTATGTGCACAAGAAGAGCCCGCGCGCGAAGAAGGCGTTCATTTCGGTGAACTGCGCCGCGATCCCGGAAAATTTGTTGGAATCCGAACTCTTCGGCCATGAGAAAGGCTCGTTCACCGGCGCCATCGCCCGCCGCATCGGAAAATTCGAGGAAGCGAACGGCGGGACGCTACTCCTCGACGAAATCTCGGAAATGGACGCGCGGCTGCAGGCAAAGCTCTTACGCGCGTTGCAGGAGCGCGTGATCGATCGCGTCGGCGGATCGAAACCCGTGCCGGTCGACATCCGCATCATCGCGACCTCGAATAGAAACCTTGCGGAAGAAGTAAAAAAAGGAAATTTCCGCGAAGACCTGCTCTATCGCCTGAATGTCGTGAATCTGAAGATTCCGCCGCTGCGCGAGCGGCCCGCCGACATTCTGGAACTCGCCGAGCACTTCAGCCGCCGCTATGCAGAAGCAAACAGCCTGCCCGTGCGCCCGATCTCCGCCGCTGCGCGCGCCGAGCTCAAGGCCGCGAAGTGGCCGGGCAATGTGCGCGAGCTCGAAAACACCATTCACCGCGCCGTACTGCTCGCAGCCGGCACCGAGATCGACGTCGATTCCATCCGCATGCCGGACGGCTCGCGCCTTGCGGAAGCGCGCGGCCCCGCCGAACAGGCGGCGATGATCGCCGATCAAATGACGCAAGGCCTCGTTGGCCGTACCGTCGCCTCGGTCGAACGCGAGCTCATCCTCGACACGCTCAAGCACTGTCTCGGCAACCGGACCCATGCCGCGAACATTCTCGGCATCTCGATCCGCACGCTGCGGAACAAGCTCAACGAATACATGGCGGAAGGCCACGAAGTACCCTCGCCGACTTCCGGCGTCTCTTCCTCCGCGGCGTGACTAGGAACGCTCGATGACCGACACGACCGCCGCCGCACCGGCCGCGAATAAGGTTACGCTCCCTTCGCTCGCGCAATTGAGCGTGCTTCTGCGGCGCGGCGATCTTGCACTAGCCCTCGTCGTTCTCGCGATCCTGGTCGTTCTCATCCTGCCTCTGCCGCCGCTGGTGCTCGATCTCGCGCTCGCGACCTCGATCATCTTCTCGGTGCTGATTTTGATGACGGCGCTGTTCATTCAGGCGCCGCTCGAATTCTCATCCTTTCCGACGATTCTACTCATTTCCACGATGCTGCGGCTGTCACTCAATCTCGCATCGACCCGTCTCATCCTCTCGCACGGCCACAACGGCACCGCCGCCGCCGGCCACGTCATCGAAGCCTTCGGCAATTTCGTGATGGGCGGCAATTTCGTGATCGGCATCATCGTGTTCTCGATCCTGGTGATCGTGAACTTTGTTGTCATCACCAAGGGTTCCGGCCGCATCGCCGAAGTCGCGGCGCGCTTCACTTTGGATGCCATGCCCGGCAAGCAAATGGCGATCGACGCCGATCTTTCCGCCGGCCTGATCGACGAAACCGAGGCGCGCCGCCGCAGGAAGCAGCTCGAGGACGAAAGCGCCTTCTACGGCGCGATGGACGGCGCCTCGAAATTCGTTCGCGGCGACGCGATCGCGGGCCTCTTGATCGTCTTCATCAATGTCGTCGGCGGCATCGTGATCGGCACCGTGCAGCAGAGCATGACCTTCTCCGCCGCCGGCCACACTTACACGCTGCTCACCGTCGGCGACGGTTTAGTGACGCAAATCCCCGCGCTGATCGTCTCGACCGCCGCAGGCTTGCTCGTTTCGAAGGCGGGCGTTTCGGGCGCCGCCGACAAGGCGCTCCTGGGTCAGCTTTCCGGTTATCCGAAGGCGCTCGGCATGTCGGCCGCCGTGATGATCGTGATGGCGATGGTGCCGGGAATTCCAATGTTTCCGTTCCTCACGCTCGGCTCGGGCGCGGCGCTGATCGCTTATTTCATCGACAAGCGCACCCGCGCGGCGGCGGGCGAGGCCGCGCCCGCCGGAACGCCTGGTTCGGCCGCCAAGCCCGCCGAAGAGCCGATCTCCGCCGCGCTCAAGCTCGACGACCTCAAGATCGAAATCGGTTACGGCCTGCTCCCCCTTGTGAACGGCCCCGACGGCTCCGACCGCCTCACCGACCAGATCAAGGCGCTCCGCCGGAACCTGGCGGCAGAGATGGGCTTCGTGATGCCCTCGGTGCGCATCCTCGACAACGTGCAGCTCGAAGCCACGAGCTACACGATCAAGGTGAAAGAGGCCGACGCCGGAAGCGGCAAGGTCTATCCCGGCCAGCACATGGTCATGGATCCGGCCGGCGGCCAGGTGAACCTGCCGGGCATCCACACGATCGAGCCGACCTTCGGCCTGCCTGCGACCTGGGTGGACGACTCCATGCGCGAAGAAGCCTCACTTCGCGGCTATACCGTCGTCGATGCCGCAACCGTGATCTCCACGCATCTTTCCGAGGTGCTCAAAAATAACATGGCCGATCTCCTCTCCTACGGCGAGGTGCAGAAGCTCATCAAGGAATTGCCGAAAGAGCAGGGTGATATCGTCAAGGACATGGTGCCCTCGCAAATCTCGCACTCCACGATTCAACGCGTGCTGCAAATGCTTCTTTCCGAACGCATTTCGATCCGCGACCTCGGCACGATCCTCGAAGGGATCGCCGAAGCGCTCTCCCTCGGCGTGAGGAACCCTCCGCAGATCGTCGAGCATGTGCGCCAGCGCCTCGCCCGCCAGATTTGCGCGACGTATCTCTCGCCGCAGGGCTATCTCGCGCTGATCTCGCTCACACCGAAGTGGGAGCAGAATTTCGCGGAATCGCTCGTCGGCGAAGGCGACAACCGCTCTCTCGCCATGCAGCCCTCGAAGCTTTCCGAGTTCGTCACCATTGTGCGCGAGCGCTTCGAGGAGGCGGCAAGAAACGGCGAAGCGCCGGTTCTGCTCACAAGCGCCCTCGCCCGCCCCTATGTCCGCTCGATCGTCGAGCGCTTCCGCCCGCAGACCTCGGTGATGTCGCAAAGCGAGATTCATCCGCGCGTGCGGCTGAAGACCGTCGGCAATGTCTAGGCAGGCGCGATGACCCTCAAGGACGAATTCACGCTTCTGCCCGCCGGCCAAATCGCGGCGATCGTCACGCATCTCGAGATGCACGCGAAGCCCGCGCTCCGGCGCGAATACGTGAAGCCCGGCGAATACGCCATCCGCCGCATGAACAAGCCCGCGCTTGCCGAGTACCGCGAAATCTATCGCCGCGTCGGCGAGCAGTGGCTTTGGTTCTCGCGGCTCGCGATGGACGACGAAGCGCTGAAAGCCATCGTTCACGATCCCGGCGTCGAGGTGCACATCCTACGCCACCGCGGCCGCGATGAGGGAATTCTCGAAATCGACTTCCGGAAGTTCCCCGATGTCGAGATTTCGTTTCTCGGCGTCGTCGGTACGCTGCTCGGCAAGGGCGCGGGGCGTTATCTGATGAATCGCGCCCTCGAAATCGCCTGGAACCGCGCGCCGAAGCGCGTCACCATTCACACCTGCACGCTCGATCACCCGCGCGCGCTGGAGTTCTACCTAAAGACCGGCTTCACGCCCTATTCGCGCTCGATCGAGGTCGCCGACGACCCGCGCCTGCACGGCGTGCTTTCGCGCAACGCCGCGCCGCAGGTTCCGATTATTGAATAAACCGAGGCGCTCGGACTCTCACTCCCCGTCGGGGAGAAGTGAATTCCGCCGATGTCTCGATTAAGTGGTTACGCCCTTACCCGCTGTGCGCCGATGCGATCAAGCTCGGCCTGTTCGCGTGCGGCGTTTTCGGCGCGCTCGCGCTGCTGGTCGCGCTCTTCCAAGATCTCGACCTTCTTCAGCTCCTCGAACGCCTCGGCGAGGTCGCCGCGCGCCCCTTCGAGCTGGGCCTTCAGGTCGTTGATCGAGCGGGCAAGATTGTCACGGCGCTGGATCGCGGCCTTGGCATAGGTCGGATAGGCGAAGTGGCCGGGGTCGGAGATGCCCGCCTTGGCCTGCTCGGCCATAATCTCGCGCTCGAGTTCCGCGTTCATGCGCTCGAACTCGGCGATCATGGTTTCGATCTGCGCCACTTTGCGGCGCTTTTCGTCGACCTGAAAGCGCTTCAGGCGGATCAAGGTCTCACGCGATTTCATCCGGCGATACTCCACGCGACCGGTTAGGATTCAGTTGCTGCAGCGCCTACAATTTGCGCCAAGCGCCGATAACCCTCGCTTAGATTGGTTGCTTCTTCCTTACCTTGAGCGAGAAAAGCCTCCAAAGCCGGGAAAAGCCGGATCGCCTCGTCGGTTTCCGGGTTGGAGCCCGCCCGGTAGGCCCCAAGCCGGATCAGCTCCTCCATGTCGCTATAGATCGAGAGCAACCGCTTCGCCCGCTGGATCACCGGCCAGTATTCCGGGTCGCAGGAGCGCGGCATGGTGCGGGAGATGGATTTCAGGACGTTAACCGCCGGGTAACGTCCGCGGTCGGCGATCGCCCGCTCCATCACGACATGGCCGTCGAGGATGCCGCGCACCGCATCGGCCACCGGCTCGTTATGGTCGTCGCCGTCCACCAGCACCGTAAATAGCCCCGTGATCGTGCCTTTTCCCGTTCCGGGACCGGCGCGTTCCAAAAGCCGCGGGAGCTCGGTGAACACCGTGGGCGTATAGCCCTTCGATGTAGGCGGCTCGCCGGCGGACAAGCCGATCTCGCGCTGCGCCATGGCAAAGCGTGTCACGGAGTCCATCAGCGCGAGTACGTCCTTGCCCTCATCGCGGAAATATTCGGCGATGGACAGTGTCAGGAAAGCCGCCTGGCGGCGCATCAAGGCAGGCTCGTCCGAAGTCGCGACCACCACGACCGAGCGCTCAAGCCCCTCCTCGCCGAGGTCGTCCTGCAAAAACTCCTGCACTTCGCGGCCGCGCTCGCCGACGAGCCCGATCACCGAGACGTCGGCGACGACGTTCCGCGCCATCATGGAGAGAAGCACCGATTTGCCGACGCCCGAGCCCGCGAAGATGCCCATGCGCTGCCCGCGGCAGGTAGTGGCAAACGCGTTCAGCACACGAACCCCGAGATCGAGCGGCGCACCGACGCGCTTCCGTTCATGGGCGGGCGGCGGGACACCCCGGAAGGGATAGGGTGACGGGCCGGCGGGGAGCGGCCCCTTGCCGTCGATCGGCTCGCCCATGGCGTTCATGACCCGCCCGAGCCAGCCCGGCGAGGGCCGAACCGAGGCGGGGGCCGCCGAGACCATCGCACGACAGCCGCGCCGCACGCCCTCGAGCGGCGCAAACGGCATCAGGAGTGCGTTCTCGCCCACAAAGCCCACGACCTCGCAGGGTACGCCCCGCGCAGTGCCGGTTTCGATCACCACCCGGGCGCCGACCGGCATGGAATGCACCGGCCCCGCGACCTCCACCATGAGGCCCTTCACGCCGGCCACCCGGCCGTAGATTTCGGGGCCGTCGAGCTCGGCGATCTGTTCCGCGAGCGCCTTCATCCACAGCCCCTGTGGATGCCGGAAAGGCGATGCTTACCCATCGGGTTAATCATTGGAGCCGGCTCCAGCCCGTCCCGGTGGGGCGGCCGCGCCCCGGAATCCGCAAATCCGAGTTCTTAAAGTGGGACATTAAGATCCTGTTTAGGATGATTCCCGCTTAACCCCAGTATCTTACGCTGATTCGTCAATAATTATCAGAAGGACTCTTGCGAGTAAGAATTAGGTTCTGTTAACCATTAACGAGTAGCGTGCGAATCGTAAATTTCACTCCGAGCGGCGGGCATGCGGCGCCCGTCCCGGCAAATTGTCCCCCAAAGGGCCTGGAAGGGGATTGAGCATGCGAGTGCTTCTTATTGAGGACGACGGCGCTACGGCGAAAAGCATCGAACTGATGCTCAAATCCGAGAGCTTCAACGTCTACACCACCGACCTCGGCGAAGAAGGCGTCGACCTCGGTAAACTCTACGACTACGACATCATTCTTCTCGACCTGAACCTGCCGGATATGTCCGGCTACGAAGTTCTCCGGTCGCTCAGGGTCGCCAAGATCAAGACGCCGATCCTGATCCTCTCCGGCCTTGCCGGCATCGAGGACAAGGTCCGGGGCCTCGGCTTCGGCGCCGATGACTACATGACCAAGCCCTTCCACAAGGACGAGCTGATCGCGCGCATCCATGCGATCGTGCGCCGCTCGAAGGGCCATGCGCAGTCGGTCATCAACACCGGCGATCTCGTCGTGAACCTCGACACCAAGACGGTGGAAGTGAACGGCGCGCGCGTTCACCTCACCGGCAAGGAATATCAGATGCTGGAGCTGCTTTCGCTCCGCAAAGGCACCACGCTCACGAAAGAGATGTTCCTCAATCATCTCTACGGCGGCATGGACGAGCCGGAACTCAAGATTATCGACGTGTTCATCTGCAAGCTCAGGAAGAAGCTTGCGAACGCGTCGAATGGGAAAAACTACATCGAGACCGTCTGGGGCCGCGGCTATGTGCTGCGCGAGCCGATCGAAGGCGAAGCGAGAATTTCCGCGTAATTTCCCGGCAAGACCAAGAACGAGAACCCCGCCGGCGAGGCGGGGTTTTTGTTCGCGCCGGCGAGTCATCCCGGGCGAGCAAAGTTTTAGCTGTCATTGCCGGGCCGTCGCGCCTGTTCGCGCTGGCGAGCGAAAGCGAGCAGCCAGCGCGAACACTTTTTAAATGAAGCCGCGCCGGCCCCTCGCTCCGCTCGGCGGCGCGGCTTGAGCGAATGCGAGCCGCTGGGCGCGACGAGACCCGGCAATCCACGATGAATCTCCGCGCACTGACCGGCATCATGGATTACCGCAACTCGGGCTTGCCCGAGTTGCGTATTTTAATGCCCAAGTCGGCAACAGCCGACTTGGGTGTCTCACAGCGTCGGCCGCTCACTTCGTTCGCGGGACGCTGCGGCCCGGTAATGACGCCTATGATGATTCACCTTGCCTGTTTTCCAAACGCCCCGACCAGCCGCCCATCCACCGCAGCAAGCCCCGCCGCGATCATCGCCATGCCGAGGAAATGCCGGAGCTCCAGCCGCTCGCCGAGCACGAACGTGCCGAGCAGGATCGCGCTCACCGGAATGAGAAAGGTCACGAGCATCAGATTGGTCGGGCCCGCGGTCGCGAGAATCCGGTAGAACAGCACATAGGCGAGCGCCGTGGACAGAAACGCCACGGCGGCGAGCGCCGCCCAGGTCGCATCGCCGGGCATCGGAAGCGTCCAGGGCCGGTCGGCGAGAAGCGCGAGGGGGATGAGCAGCAGCGTCGCAGCGCTGAGCTGGCCGGCCGCGGCGGATAGCGGTGAAATGCCCCTCACCGTGAATTGCCGCCCGTAAATGGCGGCAAAGGCGTAGGAGGCCGCCGCGACGAGAACGGCAAGTTCACCCCACAGATCCGAGCCGAACCCGGCCGATGCGGGCGTGCCGATCATGACGGCGACGCCCAGAAACCCGATCACGACGCCGGCAAGCTTGTTCGCCGTCATCTTCTCGTCGTTCGTGAAGTAATGGGCCGCGATCACTGTGAACAAAGGCGTGGTCGCGTTCAGGACCGAGGCAAGCCCGCTCGCGATCCGCGTCTGTCCCCAGACGATGAGACAAAACGGCAGCGCATTGCTGAGAAAGCCCATGCCGAAAAAGGCAAGCCACACACGCCCGCCCCTCGGCATCGCGAGACCCATCGCGCGAAGGATCGCGAGAAGCGCGAGCGCCGCAAGGCCGACGCGCAACACGACAATGGTGATCGGCGGCAGTTCCCGGACGGTGATCGCGATGAAGAAAAACGACGCGCCCCAAAGCAGCGACAGCACGATCAGCATCGCCCATTCGAATGGTGCCATCGGGCGGCTCAAGAGTGGCGGCATTTATTCTCCTCGTGATGAAGATTGTGATTCCAGTTGTTCCTCAGCGCCACCCGATTTCGGCGAGTTTACCCAGCAGGTCATTCCGGCTGCGAAGCTCAAAAGCCTCATGCTGAGAGGCTGGCCGAAAATGCGAGCAATATCTTCAGGGACTTTATAATCGCCTGAAGATGAATCTTTTTTCGTCATGGCCGGGCTTGTTCCGGCCATCCACGTCTTTCTGCTGTCTTTGAAGCAAAGGCGTGGATGCCCGGCACAAGGCCGGGCATGACGGAGCTAGATGAGAGAGCTTGATTTCATTGGTCTCTT
>JAJPHK010000128.1 GCA_021325315.1 Alphaproteobacteria bacterium | reverse complement strand
TGGCCGACAGCAAAAAGAGTCGCGGTAAAGCGGATCGCGCAAAAGTTTCGGCGAGCGAACCGTATGAAGTGAGATACTTCGCCAAGAAGAACAAAATCACGCCGGCGATGACGAAAAAATTGATTCGGAAATACAAAGGCAGCCGCAAGCGAATGGAAGCTGCCGTAAAGGCGATGAAGAAAAAGAAGAGAAAGAAATCCACACGCCGCAAGAAGCGCCGCCGCTAGAATAAGCCATGGCCGCGCGCGCCTCCGCTTGGGCGCGCGAAACTAGTCGTCGCGCCAGCGGCGATGCAGCCAGAGCCATTGCTCCGGATGCTCCCTGATCCAGCCCTCGATGATGGACATGATGGTCTGCATCGAGGGCTGAATGTCATAACGGCCCTTCGCGTCGCGCGGGAGATCCAACGCATCGGTGAGCTCCACACGGAAGCGGTTCTTCGGCAGGCGGATGATCCGCACGCCGTGCACCGGGCAATCATATTGCCGCGCGAGCCGCATAATCGTGGAATTCGCGAAGGTCTTTCGTCCGAAGAACGTCACCGGTACGCCGCCGTCGCGCGGTCCGCGATATTGATCCACGAGCATGCCGACATGACCGCCGCGCTCTAACGTATTGCCCATCGCGAAGGTGCCCTGCAGGCCCGCGGGCAATAGCTGGCCCATGGTTTTCGCACGCGTCTCGTGAATAATCTCCGCGGTGAAGCGGTTGTTCGGCGCGCGGAACAGGATTGCGGCGTCGAGATCGTGAGCGGCGGCGCAGACCGCTGCGAGTTCCCAATTCGCGAGATGCGCCGTGAAGATGAGCGCGGGCCTGCCGCTGTCCCTGAGTTTTCCGAATTTTTCCGCGTCGTAGGTTTCGATCCGCCCCTGGTTCGCGCGCTCGTGATCGTAGTCCCACAGCGCCTCGAGATGCACGAATTCGCCGGCGACACGCCCGAGATTTTCCCACACGCCGCGAACGATCTCCTCGATCTCGGCATCGCTCTTTTCCGGATAGGCGAGGCGCAGATTTTTTCGCGCGACCCTGCTGTTGCTGACATACGGGCCGAGATTGCGCGCGATCTTCCCGAACAGATCGGAACTCGTGTCCGGATCGACGCGCTTCATCACACGCACGAGTCCGCGGACGACCAGCGCGAGCGAATATTGGCCTGCAAGCGAAATCGGATGCCAGATCGGCCCCCAAAGAGGCCGCGTGCGTTTTCGAAAGCTTTCCAGGCGGCGGCGAATGGCCGGTTTCAAGCGAGTAACCCGTTAAAAACGAACGACGACCTTGCCGAAAACATTGCGGCCTTCGAGCTTTTCCAGCCCCTTCTCGAAATCCTCGAGCTTTACCTCGGAATCGATCACGGGCTTCACGCCTTTCGCGATTTTTTCGAGCGCTTCCGCGACGTTTCGGATGGCGAAGCCGAACGAGCCGAAGATTTTATACTGCTGCTGGAAAAGCTGCATGAGGTTGATCTTGCCGGATGGGCCCGATGTCGCGCCGCAGGTCACGAGCCGGCCGCCGGGTTTCATCGAGAGAAGCGAGCCTTCCCACGTGTCGGCGCCGGTGTGTTCGAACACAACATCGACGCCTTTCTTCTTCGTGAGCTTGCGGACCTCGTGCTCGAAGCGGTGTGTTTTGTAGTTGATCGCGTAATCGGCGCCGATCGCCTTCGCTTTTTCCGCCTTCTCGTCGCTGCCGACGGTGGTAATCACGGTGCAGTCGATGTCTTTCGCGAGCTTGATCGCGGCGGTGCCGATGCCGGAGCCGCCCGCATGCACGAGCACGATCTCGCCGGGCTGGAGCCTGGCGTTGTCGAACAGCATGTGCACGGAAGTCGCGAAGGTGAGGGGAGCGCATGCCATGTCGCTCCACGGGAGCTTCGGCGATTTTACCAGAAGCCGGGCCGGATGATTGTAGAGATCCTGCGCGAAGCCATCGATGTGAAAGCCGTTCACGCCGCCGGGATTTTCGCAAAGGTTGTCGCGGCCCTCCTTGCAGGCCTTGCAATGTCCGCAGGTATGCGCGCCATAGGGCGTCACGGGATCGCCGGCCCTGAAGCCGGTCACCCCCGGTCCGACGGCGACAACTTCGCCCGCGGCTTCCGCGCCTACGACGAGCGGCATCTTGCGCTTGGCAAACGCCATGCCGCGCCAGCCCCAGACGTCGATGTGGTTGAGCGCGATCGCGTGCGTCTTGATCTGCACTTCGCCTTCGCCGGGCGCGGGCGGCGGCGGAATGTCCGAGATTTCGATTTTGCGGTCGGAGACAAGGCGAAGCGCGCGCATACGAACATACCGGCGATGTTGGAAATGAAAGACGGGCGAAAGGGCTAAAGGGCGGGGCGGCTCGCGTCAACCTCGTCCTTCGAGACGGCGCACGCAAGTCCGCTGTTGCGGACTTGCGCAATAGATGCCGATGTCGCGTAAACGCGACATCGGCGCGCCTCCTCAGGACGAGGTTAATGCCGCTGCCTCATCCTGAGGAGCGGGCGAAGGCCGCGTCTCGAAGGATGAGGGATTCGTCAGTTCACGTCGCCCGCGATTACCAGACACGCATTCTGCCCGCCGAAACCGAACGAATTCGAGATCGCCGTCCTGATCTTGGCGTCGCGCGCGACATTCGGCACGACGTCGAGCGAAATGCCCGGGTCGGGAATCTTGTGGTTGATCGTCGGCGGAATGCGCTGGTGCTGGATGGTCATCGTGGTGATGACCGCCTCCACCGCGCCCGCGGCGGTGAGCGTGTGGCCGATCATCGACTTGTTCGACGAGATCGGGATCTTCGGCGCGCGCTCGCCGAAGACGGCAAGCAACCCCGTGTTCTCCATCTTGTCGTTTTCCGGCGTCGAGGTGCCGTGGGCGTTGATGTAATCGACATCCTCCGGCGTGATCCCCGCGTCCTTAAAGGCGTTCAGCATGCAGCCGATGATCGGCTTGCCGTTCGGGCTCGAGCGCGTGCGGTGGAAGTTGTCGGATTTCTCCCCGCTTCCCGGAATGATGGCCAGAATTTTCGCCCCGCGCGCTTTCGCGTGATCGAGGTTTTCGAGAACAAGCGCCGCCGCACCCTCCGCGAGCACAAACCCGTCGCGATTCTTCGAGAACGGCTTGGAGGCCTCGGCGGGATTGGCGTTCTGCGTCGAAAGCGCCGACAGAAGCGAGAAGCGCACGACCGACTCCGGCGTCACCGACGTATCCGCGCCGATCGCGAGCGCCGCCTGGCATTCGCCGCGGCGGATTGCCTCGACGCCGAGCTGGATCGCGGTCGCGCCGGAGGCGCAGGCGGTGGTGAGCGAAATCGGCGAGCCTTGGGTGCCGAAATGATCGGCGAGGTTCTCGCCGACAATCCCGTATTTCGCCATCTCGTAGTAAGGCGCGAAGCGCTCCTGCGAAGAGACGCGCACGAGATCGGCGTAAGTGACGTTGTCGTTCGCGCCGGTCGCTTCCGCGAGATCGAAGCGGTGCGGCCACTCCAGCTCGATCGGCGCCATCGCGAGGAAGAGTGGCCCCGGGAAGTTACCCTTCGAGCCGATGCCCGACTCAGCGATCGCTTCCTCGCCGACCTTCTTCGCAATCCGCTCGGTGTGCACCGACGGCGCGAGGCCGGGCTCGTAGCCTTCCTCGACGGTGCCGGCGATCGTCGTGCGCAGACCCTCGATCGGGAAACGGTTGATCGTTGTGATGCCGGATTGGCCCGCAATGAGTTTCTTCCAGTTGTCTTCCTTGCCGGTGCCGAGCGGAGTGATGAGGCCCATGCCGGTGATCGCGACGACGGGACGCCCCGCCTTGTCTCTGTATTCCGCCATGCGCTCGCCTCCTTAAATCTTCTCGATCAGCGCCAGTCCCTCGCCGCGCCAGTTGCCCACGCTCGTCACCGCGACCTGCGAAATCTCGGCCGGCGCGTTGCCCGTGTCGCCCGAGCCGCAGGGCGGGAAGAGCTTGCCCTGACGCAGAGTCTCGCACGCAATCGCGATATTCGCCAGGAACTGCGTGTCGAAACCATGGCCGATATGGGAGCCGGTGGCGCGAACCGGAAGACCGATTTTCGCGAGCGCCGCCTTTTCGGCGGAAGTCGGCGGCTCCAGGCCCGAGGCGCCTGAAATTACAACGGCTTGATTTTTCTTCACCTTGGGCTCTATCGCGGTCCATTCGGCGGCGAGCGTCGCTTCGATCTCGCCGGGCTTGCGGCGGTTGCGGTCGGACTGGATGGCAACGAGTCGCGCCAAGGGCTTGGCGCCGCGCTTTTCCGCGTGCTCCTTGCTTTCGACGACGAGGCCCGCGCCCATGTCGGCCATCGCGAGGCCGCCATGCTCGCCGCGGTCCCACACCGGCTTGAACGGCGCCTTCAGGAGATTGCGGCCGAGCTCGGTGACGAGCAGCAAATCCCAGCGCACGCCATGGAAGGAACTCGCGACCAGAGAAATGTTGCTCTGTCCCGCCGCGACCCGCTCGAAGGTGACGCGCAGCGCGTCGACGCCCGCCGCTTCCTCGCCCATGAAGGTGCGCGAGGAGCCGACGATGCCGTGCACGATGCCGATATTGCCGGCGAGGAGATTCGGAAGCTGCGCGAGAAAGAGAGTAGGACGGAGATCGCTCAGCAAGCGCTCGTTCAAGAACGCACCCGGATTTGGCGCCGCTTTAATTCCGCTCATGATCGCGCTGTCGACGGCAACATCCCGCTCGCCGCCGCCGGCGGCGATGATCATGTCCATCGTGTCGAGGATGTCGGCGTTGCCTTTCACGCCCGCATTCTCGAGTGCGAGTCCTGCGGCATAGACGCCCGTGCGTTGCCAGAGCTCCATCTGGCGCTGGTCGCCCTTCTTCGGAATCTGCAGATCGAAATTGATCGGCGCGAGCGGGTGCGTGACGTAAGGCGCGAAGGTTTTCTCGTCATGCGCAGCGGGCGGATTGTCGGAGGCTAGCTTCTGCCAATTCGCCTCCACGCCCTCGCCGAGGCAGGAGACCAGACCGGCACCTGTGATCCAGACCTCGCGGCGCGCGCTCACTTCGTGAGCTCCGGCACTTTGATCCCGACCTTCTCGCCCATCTCGACCATGGCCTTGCGGAACTCGGGGCCCGGATAGGGTGCTAGCCGGAAGGCAAGCTCGGCCTCGCAAATCGGGCCGTCCTTCGATTTCCCTTTGCACTTCGCCATGGCATAGCCGGAGCCTTCGTGCACGATCTCGCCCTCGAAGGTGAGCTCGGTGCCGGGCAGCACGATGTTGCGGATTTTCGCGTTCTTGACGCCGACGAGGAGGGGAAGGCCGGTGAAACCGGTGAGCACGCTCACCATCCAGCCGGTGGTCTGCGCCATGCATTCGATCAGGAGAACGCCGGGCATCAGCGCGAAGCCGGGGAAATGCCCCTCGAACACGGGGCTTTCCGTCGGCACCTTGCAGATGGCTTTGATTTTCCGTTCGCCGGTATTCACCTCGACGAACCGGTCGATCATCTGAAAATACTCGAGACGCATCGCGTCACGCTTTAAGCGGTCTTGGCGGCGACCAACCCGTCGATGCGCGCGCAAAGGTTCTTGAGGACGAAATATTCCTCGGTTGTCGCCTTGCCCTCGTTCACTTCCTGCGTCCACTGCTCGAGCGGCAGCTTGATGCCGAACGCCTTGTCGATGGCGAAGGCGATGTCGAGGAAGTCGAGACTGTCGATGCCGAGATCGTCGATCGCGTGGCTGTCCGGCGTGATGGTGTCGCGCGGGATATCGCAGGTCTCGGCGATGATGTTCGCGACCGTATCGAAGGTCGAAGCCATTGATTAATTCTCCTGTCGACCGGCGGGGATCCGCCGCGACATGAACGACCGAAATACCGGGCGGTATGGCCGTTTCACAAGCCCCTGGGTTCGGCGGTTCCTATAGCGGAGGCGGCGCGGCCTTTCAATGCCGGATAC
>JAJPHK010000098.1 GCA_021325315.1 Alphaproteobacteria bacterium | reverse complement strand
TGTTACTTTGTTTCCGGAAGCCGGCAAGAAGACCGGCGTCTCAATAAAAAACAAACAGGGAGATCACAAATGAAACGCTTCAAGCGTAAAACCACACTTTTCGCCACCGCCCTGCTCGGCGCATCGATTGCCGCGCTGACCCTGCCCGCCCAAGCCTGGGAGCCCACGAAACCCATCGAGATCATCGTCCCCGCCGGCACCGGCGGCGGCGCCGATCAGATGGCTCGCGCGGTACAAGGCATCATCACCAAGCACAATCTTTCGAAGCAGTCGGTGGTCGTCATCAACAAGTCGGGCGGGGCCGGCGGCGAAGGCTTTCTCGACGTGAAAAATTCGAAAGGCGACGATCACAAGCTGATCATCACCCTCTCGAATCTGTTCACGACTCCGCTCGCGACCGGAATTCCGTTCTCCTACAAAGATTTGACTCCGATCGCCATGATGGCGCTCGACGAATTCGTCCTGTGGGTGAATGCGAGCACGCCGTACCAGACGGCAAAAGACTATATGGACGCTATCAAGAAGGCGCCGGACGGCCAGTTCAAGATGGGCGGCACCGGATCGAAACAAGAAGACCAGATCATCACGGTCGCGATCGAGAAGGTGATCGGCAAGAAGATGACCTACATCCCGTATAAGGGCGGCGGCGCGGTCGCGGTGCAGCTCGTCGGCGGTCACGTCGACTCGACCGTGAACAACCCGATCGAAGCGGTCGCGCAATGGCGCGCGGGCTCGCTTCGCCCGCTGTGCGTGTTCGACTCAAAGAAGCTCGATTACCATGAGCCGATCGCGAACGGTAAGGCGTGGGATTCGATCCCGACCTGCAAGTCGGCCGGTCTCGACGTCGAATATCTGATGCTCCGCGGCTTCTTCGCGCCGCCCGGCATCAGCAAGGAAGCGGTCGACTACTACGTCGATCTCATGAAGAAAGTGCGCGAAACACCGGAGTGGAAGAAACTCATGGACGACGGCGCGTACAACCAGACCTTCATGAGCGGCAAAGAATATCTCGACTGGGTCGCCAAAGCCGAAAAGACGCATGAAGAACTCATGAAGTCGGCCGGTTTCCTCGCAGCGAAATCCAACTGAGGATCATATGAGTCATAGTGCAAAAGAAGCCGGTGGGGCGGGCCCGTCCCACCGGAACGTTGAGATCGGATTCACCCTATTCATGGGCTTTCTCGGCCTGCTGAGCATCATCGGCTCGCTGCAGGTGGGGATCGGCTGGGGGGCGGAAGGGCCGAAGGCGGGCTTCTTCCCATTCTATTGCGGATTGATCGTGGTGCTTTCCACCGTGGTCAACCTAATCAACGCGATCCGGATGCAGGAAAACGGGCTGTTCGCGGAGTGGCCGGCGCTTTGGCAGGTGGTTTCGGTTGTCGTGCCGACGACGATCTATGTGCTCGCGATTCCGTATCTCGGCATGTACGTCTCGTCCGCTATCCTGATCGCCGCCTTCATGAAGTATTTCGGCCGCTACTCGTGGCTCTTTTCGATCGCGATTGCGATCGCCGTACCCGCCGCGATCTTTTTCATGTTCGAGATCTGGTTCCTGGTGCCGCTGCCCAAGGGGCCGGTCGAAAGCTATCTGGGTTACTAAACAAATCGGGGGAGTGTGCGCGTAAGCGCCAGCTCGGGGAAAGTCGGAACAATGATCGAAGATATCGCTAACTTGTTTCACGGTTTTGCCGTCGTCGTTCAGCCCTTCAATCTGGTGCTGATGGTGATCGGCATCGTGCTCGGCGTGATCGTCGGCGTGCTGCCGGGTCTTGGCGGCGCGAACGGCGTTGCTATCCTCCTCCCCCTCACCTTCTCCATGTCGCCGACCTCGGCGATCATCATGCTCTCCTGCATCTACTGGGGCGCGCTGTTCGGCGGTGCGATCACGTCGATCCTGTTCAACATACCCGGCGAGCCATGGTCGGTGGCGACGACATTCGACGGCCATCCGATGGCGCAGCAAGGCAAGGCGGGCGAGGCGCTCACCGCTGCGTTCACGTCGTCCTTCGTCGGCGCGCTGTTTGCGGTCATCATGATCACGCTCGTGGCGCCCCTGGTCGCGAGCTTCGCGCTTCGCTTCGGCCCGGCGGAAATTTTCGCCGTCTATTTCCTCGCTTTCTGCAGCTTCGTCGGCCTCTCCAAGGAGCCGCCGTTCAAGACCATCGTGTCGATGATGCTTGGCTTCGCGCTGGGCGCGGTCGGTCTCGACCAAATGACCGGCCAGCTTCGCCTTACCTTCGGCTTCACCGAAATGCTGAACGGCTTCGACTTCCTGATCGCGGTCATCGGCCTGTTCGGCATCGGCGAGATCCTGCTCACCATGGAAGAAGGCCTCTCCTTCAAGGGCCGCGCCGCGCATATCAATGCGAGGGTCGTCTTCCAGACCTGGGCAACGCTGCCGAAATACTGGCTCTTGTCGCTGCGCTCCTGCCTCATCGGTTGCTGGATGGGCATTTCGCCAGCCGGCGCCACGCCCGCTTCGTTCATGAGCTACGGCATCGCCAAGCGCATGTCGAAGAACGGCAAGAATTTCGGCAAGGGGGAGATCGAAGGGGTGATCGCACCGGAAACCGCGGCGCACGCGGCCGGCACTTCGGCGCTGCTGCCGATGATCGCGCTTGGTGTGCCTGGCTCGCCGACCGCGGCGGTGCTCCTCGGCGGCCTCCTGATCTGGGGCCTGCAGCCGGGACCGCTTCTCTTCGTCGAGCAGAAGGATTTCGTCTGGGGCCTGATCGCGTCGATGTATATGGGCAACATCGTCGGGCTTTTGATCGTGCTCACCTGCGTGCCCCTGTTCGCCGCGATCTTAAGAATTCCGTTCAGCGTGATCGCGCCGGTCATTCTCGTGCTCTGCGCGATCGGCGCCTACACCGTGCACAACTCGTCGTTCGACGTCATTATGATGGTGGTGTTCGGCATCCTCGGCTACTTCATGAAGAAGACGAGTTACCCGATGGCGCCGATGGTGCTCGCAATCGTTCTCGGCGACAAGGCGGAGGAAGCGTTCCGGCAGTCGCTATTAGGATCGGGCGGCAGCCTAGGCATCTTCTTCTCGAACCCGCTTGTCAGCAGCATCATGGTGCTGGGCCTGGTTGCGCTCTTCTGGGGCGCGATTTCGACCGGCTGGGCGAGGCTCAGGGGTCAAGCCGCTACGGCGGCATGACTCAGCCTCTCGGCTGGTGCATATCGCAGGAATGACTTAAACGGGAGCGAAAGCTCCCGTTTTGGTTTTTCATGACCGCCGGATTTTCAGTCGAACAATTTCTTCCGCTTGCGATTGCGCTTCTTCTCGCGGGCGGCGTCACCGGCATTCTCGCAGGCCTGTTCGGCGTCGGCGGCGGCGCGATCATCGTGCCGATCCTGTATCAGACCTTCACGCTGCTCGGGGTTGCCGACGAAGTACGCATGCCGCTCACCATCGGCACGTCGCTCGCGATCATCATTCCCACGTCCGTCCGCTCCTATTTCACCCACCGTGCGAAGGGCGCGGTCGACATGCGGATCGTGCGGCTGTGGGCGCTGCCGATCTTTCTCGGTGTTGCTGCGGGGAGCGCGCTTGCTTCCTTCGCACCGGGTTGGCTGTTCAAGATCGTGTTCGCGGCGATCGCGGGCGGAAACGGAATCGCGCTCCTGATCGGCCGCAAGGACTGGCACATCGCGAACGAGCCGGCCGCGTTTCCGATGCGGGCGATCGGCTTTGTGATCGGCCTCCTGTCTTCGCTGATGGGGATCAGCGGCGGAATGCTTTCGAACATCACGCTGATGATCTTCGGCCGGACCATTCATCAGGCCGTCGCCACCTCCGCGGGGTTAGGCATCATCATCGCGATCCCCGGCACGGTCGGCTACATGCTCGCCGGGCTCCCGAAAATGAGTCTCCTGCCGCCTCTCTCCTTCGGCTTCGTGTCACTGATCGGTTTTGCGCTTCTCGCGCCCCTCGGCATGTTGCTCGCGCCGGCCGGCGCCCGCCTCGCCCACGCGATTTCCAGACGCCGGCTGGAAATCGCATTCGGTTGCTATCTTTTGCTGATGGCAGGCCGGTTCGTGGTCAATTTGCTCTAAAACCGAGAAATCAACACAACCCATGTTTTTCAGGGGTGCGCGCAAACGTCGCATTGCGAAGTCCGCTGGGATCAGCGCCAGCTAATACATTATACCAAGCAAAAAAGACTTCGACTTAAGAAGCAAACTCAAACAGGGACGGACACAATGACAACGCATGCAGTATCTCGGGCTGCGGTCTCCGAAGCAACGCGCTGGGGCCAGCTTCTCATCGGCATCATTTGCATGATTGCTACAGCCAACCTGCAATATGGCTGGACGCTTTTCGTCAATCCGATCGACGCCAAATATCACTGGGGCCGCGCCGCGATTCAGGTCGCGTTCTCGATCTTCGTGCTCACCGAAACTTGGCTCGTGCCGATCGAGGGTTATCTCATCGACAAGTTCGGGCCGCGCGCGATGGTTTTCCTAAGCGGCTTTTTGATCGCTATTTCCTGGGCACTGAATTCTTTCGCGAATTCGCTCACGCTTCTTTACATTGCCGCCGCGATCGGCGGCATCGGCGCCGGCATTATTTACGGCGGTTGCGTCGGCAACGCGCTGAAATGGTTTCCAGACCGCCGCGGCCTCGCCGCGGGCCTGACGGCCGCAGGCTTCGGCGCCGGCTCGGCTGCAACGATCATCCCGATCGCGACGATGATCAAAGCCGACGGCTATGAAGCCGCCTTCCTCTGGTTCGGGCTCGCGCAGGGCGCGGTCGTGGTCTTGTTCTCGCTGTTTCTGCGTGCCCCGCAGGGCGGCGATGTACCGGCTTCGACCACCGTTCAGCAAAGCCGGAAGGACTTCGCCTGGAACGAAGTGGTGAAACAACCGATTTTCTGGGTGATGTACGCGATGTTCGTGATGGTCGGCGTCGGCGGGCTGATGGCGACCGCGCAACTTGCGCCGATCGCAAAGGACTTCAAGGTCGATAACATTCCCGTCACGCTTCTCGGGCTCACGCTTCCCGCGCTCACCTTCGCGCTTTCGATCGACCGTGTGCTGAACGGGGTATGCCGGCCGTTTTTCGGCTGGGTATCCGACCAGATCGGGCGCGAGAACACGATGTTCATCGCCTTCCTGATCGAGGGCATCGGCATCTATGCGCTTCTGAAGCTCGCGCATGACCCGGTTTCGTTCGTGATCCTGTCGGGCCTCGTGTTTTTCGCCTGGGGCGAGATTTATTCGCTGTTCCCGGCGATGTGCACGGACCTCTTTGGCAAGAAATTCGCAACCGTGAACTACGGGCTGCTCTACACGGCGAAGGGAACCGCCTCCCTCCTGATCCCGCTTTCGAGCGTGCTGTTCGATGTGACCGGGAAGAGCTGGACAGCTGTGTTCATCGTCGCCGCCATCCTGAACATTGTCGCGTCGTTAATGGCGCTGCTCGTGTTGAAGCCGATGCGACGGCGATTCATCGCGAAAAACTAGGCTTCGCAGCTCTCCCAACTGATCCCCGGCCTGGTACTTTCCTTGGTACCGGGCCGTTTTTTTCCTTCTATGTCGGCTGGTATGGTGGTATAATTTATATTAGATTTTTCCTCGTCGGCCATAAGTCTCATATACCACCCACAAAATATCAGCGGACGCCATGAACGAAATTTCTTCCCGCCAAAAAAACCCGCCAGCCGCGGCGCGCATCGCGATCGCGCCGCTGGATGACGTCTCAACCTTCAAGGACCGCGCTTATGCGGCCCTTAAGGACGTGATCGTTTCGCTCGATGTCTATGACGGGCCGAACGAGGTTCGTCTCGACGAGCGCCGCCTCGCCCAGGATCTCGGCGTTTCCAGAACGCCGGTGCGTGAGGCCATGGCGCAGCTCGAGCGCGAGGGTTTCGTCCGATCGGTGCCCCGCCGCGGAATCTATGTGGTGCGCAAGACAAAGAAAGAAGTGATCGAGATGATCACCGCTTGGGCCGCGCTCGAAAGCATGGCGGCGCGCCTCATCACCCAGAACGCTACGGACGAAGAGATCGGCAGCCTCCGCAAGATGTTCACGACCTTCGTCGGGGACGAGGTGCTTGCGCATCTCGACGAATATTCCGAGCAGAACATCGAATTCCACCAAACGATTATCGGACTCTCGGGCAACAGCGTGCTCGCCTCGCTCGCCGAGAACTTGTTCACGCATATGCGCATGATCCGGCGGAAGACGATCGTGGAGCGCGACCGCGCCGAACGCTCGATCCAGGATCACCTTCATATCATCGAGGCTCTGGAAAAGCGCCAGACCGATCTCGCTGAAACGCTTGTGCGCCAGCACGCGCTCGGCCTCGCCGATCACGTTTCGCGCTTTGCCGATTATCTCGACTGACGACAACAGACCAAGGAAAACAGGGGAGCCAAGATGGCCCAAGCTGCTACTGCCCAGAAACCCGCCGAAACGCATGAAGAACTGACGGACGGTTTTCATCTCATTATCGACGCGCTGAAACTGAACGGCGTCAAAACGATCTACGGCGTGCCGGGGATTCCCATCACAGACTTCGGCCGCATGGCCCAGGCTGCGGGCATTCGCGTGATCTCCTTCCGCCACGAGCAGAACGCGGGCTACGCCGCTTCGATCGCGGGCTTTCTCACCAAGCAGCCGGGCATCTGCCTCACCGTCTCGGCTCCGGGCTTTCTGAACGGCCTGACTGCGCTCGCGCACGCCACCACCAACTGCTTCCCAATGATTCTGATTTCGGGCTCGTCCGAGCGCGAGATCGTCGACCTGCAGCAGGGCGACTATGAAGAAATGGATCAGCTCGCCGTCGCCAAGACCATGTGCAAGGCCGCCTATCGCGTTCTGCATGCGCAGGACATCGGCATCGGCGTCGCCCGCGCGATCCGCGCGGCGGTCTCCGGCCGTCCGGGCGGCGTCTATCTCGATCTTCCAGCCAAGCTGTTCGGCCAGGTGATGAACGCCGAGGAAGGCCGCAAGTCGCTGGTAAAGGTGATCGACGCGGCGCCGGCGCAGATTCCGTCGCCGGAAGCGGTGAAACGGGCCGTCGATTTGTTCAAATCGGCGAAGAAACCGCTCATCATCCTCGGCAAAGGCGCGGCTTACGCGCAGGCGGACGACGCCATCAAGACGCTCGTCGAAAAGACCGGCGCGCCGTTCCTACCGATGAGCATGGCGAAGGGTATCCTGCCCGACACGCATCCGCAGTGCGCGGGCGCGGCCCGCTCGACCGTACTGAAGGATTCAGACGTCGTTCTGATGATCGGCGCGCGGCTCAACTGGCTGCTCTCGCACGGCAAGGGCAAGACCTGGGGCGAGCCGCACTCGAAGAAATTCATTCAGATCGACATCGAGCCGAAGGAAATGGACTCGAACGTCGAGATCGCCGCTCCGCTCGTCGGCGACATCGGCTCCTGCGTGCAGGCGCTGCTCGACGCGATGGGCAACAACCCGCCGAAGGCGCCGTCCGACTGGATCGGCGCGGTGACGAAGAAGAAAGAAGACAACATCGCCAAGATGGCGCCGAAGCTGATGAACAACAACTCGCCGATGGATTACTACGGCGCGCTGGGCGTCATCCGCGAAGCCATCAAGAACCGTCCCGATGCGATCTTCGTCAACGAAGGCGCGAACACGCTCGACCTCGCTCGCGGCGTGGTCGACATGTACAAGCCGCGCAAGCGTCTTGACGTCGGCACCTGGGGCATCATGGGCATCGGCCAGGGCTACTCGATTGCCGCCGCAATCGAGACCGGCAAGCAGGTTCTTGCGCTCGAGGGCGACTCGGCCTTCGGCTTCTCCGGCATGGAGATCGAGACAATCTGCCGTTACAAGTTGCCGGTCTGCATCGTCATCTTCAACAATGACGGCATCTATCGCGGCACCGACGTGAACACCGGCGGCGGCTCCGATCCGGCGACCACCGTGTTCGTCAAGGGCGCGCGTTACGACAAGATGATCGAGGCCTTCGGCGGCGTCGGTATCAACGCGACGAGCCCTGACGAGCTGCGCCGCGCCGTGAACCAGGCGATGGACTCCGGCAAGCCGACGCTGATCAACGCAGTCATCGATCCCGCCGCCGGCAGCGAGAGCGGCCGCATCGGCAATCTCAACCCGCAAAGCGTGTTGAAGAAGAAATAATCCAGCTCATTCCTGTTTCGCAGAATTACGGAGGGAAGTTTCCAATGGCGAAAAAGAAAGTAAAAGCGAAAGCGAAGGCCAAGAAGCCGGCGCCGAAAAAGAAAAACGGCAACGGCTATTCGCTTCCGAAGATCTCCACCAAGCCGTGGGGCGCTGACGGCAAGGCGCTGGAAGGCGTGAAGATCCTCGACTTCACGCACGTGCAGTCGGGTCCGACCTGCACGCAGCTCCTGGCCTGGTTCGGCGCCGACGTCATCAAGGTCGAGCGTCCGGGCACGGGCGACATCACCCGCGGACAGCTCGTTGACGTAAAGGGCGCGGATTCCCTCTATTTCACGATGCTGAACCACAACAAGCGTTCGATCACGATCGACTCCAAGCATCCGAAGGGCAAGGAGATCCTCGAGCGCCTGATCAAGCACTGCGACGTGCTGGTCGAAAACTTCGCCCCCGGCGCGCTCGACCGCATGGGGCTCACCTGGGAGCACATCCACAAGCTCAACCCGCGCATGATTGTGGCCTCGATCAAGGGCTTCGGCCCCGGACCGTACGAGGATTGCAAAGTCTACGAGAACGTCGCGCAATGCACCGGCGGTTCGGCTTCCACCACGGGCTTCCGCGACGGCGTGCCGCTCGTCACCGGCGCGCAGATCGGCGACTCGGGCACAGGGCTTCACCTTGCGCTCGGTATCGTGACGGCGCTTTATCAGCGGACGCGCACGGGCCGCGGCCAGCGCGTGACCGCCGCCATGCAGGACGGCGTGCTCAATCTCTGCCGCGTGAAGCTCCGCGACCAGCAGCGGCTCGCACACGGCCCGCTCACCGAATACAGCCAGTACAGCGAAGGCATTCCGTTCGGCGACGCCGTGCCGCGCGCCGGGAACGACTCGGGCGGCGGCCAGCCGGGCCGCATCCTGAAGTGCAAGGGCTGGGAAAACGATCCCAACGCCTACATCTACTTCATCACGCAGGCTCCGGTGTGGGAAGCGATCTGCGACGTGATCGGCGAGCCGACCTGGAAAACCGATCCGGAATACTCCACGCCGAAAGCCCGGCTGCCGAAGCTCAACCAGATTTTCGATCGCATCGAGCAATGGACGGCCACCAAGACCAAGTTCGAGGCGATGGATATCCTGAACAAGTACGACATCCCCTGCGGGCCGATCCTGTCGATGAAGGAGCTCGCCGAGGATCAGTCGCTGCGGAAGACCGGCACCATCGTCGAGGTCGATCATCCAGTGCGCGGCAAGTATTTGTCGGTCGGCAACCCGATCAAGCTTTCGGACTCCAAAACGGAGGTGAAGCGCTCGCCGCTTTTGGGCGAGCACACCGAGGAAATCCTCACCAAGGTTCTCGGCTACTCGGCGAAGGAGATGAACGAGATCAAGCTTTCGGGCGCCATCACCCCGCAAGAAAAGAAGCGCGCCGCGGCTTAGGCCCGGCGCGTTTCGCTTCTTCGTTCGGCGCGGTTACCGCGCAGTCAATTTGAACAATCAGAGGCATTGAAATGCGTATTGTGGTGCATGGCCAGCAAGCATTCGGCAAAGCTGTGCTGGAAGCGCTGTTGAAGCGAGGCGAAAACGTCATCGGCGTCTTCGTGGCGCCGGAAAAGGAAGGCCAGAAAGCCGATCCGCTGAAGGAAGCGGCGCTCGCGGCAAATCTGCCGGTTTATCAGCCGACTTCCTACAAGACGAAGGAGATTCAGGATCAGTTCCGGGCGATGAAGCCCGACCTGCAGGTGATGGCGTTCGTCACGCTGTTCGTGCCGGAAGAATTCCTGAACATTCCGACGCACGGCTCGATCCAGTATCACCCCTCGCTGCTCCCCGCCTATCGCGGCGCGTCGGCGATCAACTGGCCGATCATCAAGGGCGAAAAGGAAACGGGGCTTTCGATCTTCTGGCCGGATAACGGCCTGGATACCGGCGACATTCTTTTGCAGAAGAAGACGACGATCTCGGACACCGACACACTCGGCACCGTCTATTTCGACCGCCTGTTCCCGATGGGCGTCGAGGCGATGATGGAGGCAGTCGATCTCGTCAAAGCCGGCAAGGCGCCGCGCATCAAGCAGGACGAGTCGAAGGCGACCTATGAGGGCCTTTGCCGCGAAGGCAACGCCAAGATCGACTGGGGCAAGCCCTGGGAGCAGATCGACCGCCTGATCCGCGGCTGCAACCCCTCGCCCGGCGCCTGGACCGTCCTGAACGGCGCGAAGGTCAAAATCTTCGACGCGAAGCCAATTCCCGCGCGCGATCCGAAAGGCATCGGCGGCAAGCTCGGCGAAGTGGTCGTGGTGGAGGATGACGGCTTCACTGTCGTCTGCGCCGACGGCCGCTTCAAAGTCACCCGAGTGCAGCCCGAAGGCGGCAAGAAAATCGGCGCCGGGGAATTTGTTTCGACATCCAAACTCGCAAAGGGAGTACAATTTACATGACGCCTGCCAGCCCACAGCGCAAGGAGGAAGCTGTTTCGGTTTCCTCGCAGCATCTGAACCCGAAGTCGGACATTGAGATATCGCAGGCCGCGAAGAAGCGTC
>JAJPHK010000129.1 GCA_021325315.1 Alphaproteobacteria bacterium | reverse complement strand
CATCATGGATCACCGCAACTCGGGCCTGCCCGAGTTGCGTATTTTAGTGCTCAAGTCGGCAACAGCCGACTTGAGTGTCTCGCAGCGTCAGCCGCTCGCGCGCTTTCGCGCACTCGCGGGACGCTGCGGCCCGGTGATGACAGAATTAGGGATTGCGCTCCCAAACAACCGCGTAGTGATACGGCGGCACCTCTACCACGCGTAGAAACTTCATCTCCGGCAGCTTCGCGGACTCGATTGTCTGCTCGGGCGTCATGCGCAACTCTGTTTTCGGTCCGCGCGGCTGACCTAAAACCGGCGTTTCCTCGCGCGGACGTGCATGCCAGTTCACCACGGCAAAAAGCCCGCCCGGCGCAAGCACCGCAGCGGCCGCACGCACCAACCGGGGCTTGTCCGGCACGCCGTGATAGACATTCGCGAGAAACACGAAATCGGCCGACGCTTTGACGAAGCGCGGTAGATCGTGGGCATCGCCCTCGACGAAATCGCAATTCGCCACGTTCTGCTTTTCCAGGCGCGTACGCGCCATCCCGAGCAGTCGCGCGTCGATATCGATCGCGGTCACATGCCGCGCGGCCCGCGCCATCGGCAGCGTGAACCAGCCGTCGCCGCAGCAGAGATCGACAGCGTTCATGCCGGGCTTCAATCCTGCGGCGGAGACCACGCCCGCCGGATCCGGCCAGAGCGCTTCCCAGTAGTCGCCGGGCATTTCGGTGCCGACGAAAAATCCGCTGAAACCGGACATTCTTCCGCTCTTTAACGCTCGCACGCGAAAGGCGCTTGACGCACGCGGCGGGTTCATACACGAAATCCATGGCCAGCGCATAACGCGAAAGGGATGGAAATATGGGCGACCGCGTGCCGGGTTTTTCGACGCTATCCATTCACGCCGGCGCGCAGCCCGATCCGACCACCGGGGCCCGTGCGACGCCGATCTACCAGACGACCTCCTACGTCTTCGACGACGTCGATCACGCCGCGTCGCTTTTCGCCCTGCAAACTTTCGGCAACATCTATACGCGCATCACCAACCCGACGAATGCGGTGTTGGAGGAGCGCGTGGCGGCGCTCGAGGGCGGCACCGCAGGGCTCGCAGTGGCGTCGGGTCACGCCGCGCAGACTCTCGTCTTTCACGCGCTGATGACACCAGGCGACGAAATCGTGGCGTCGAAAAAGCTCTACGGCGGCTCGATCAACCAGCTCACGCATTCGTTCAAGAATTTCGGCTGGAACGTCGTCTGGGCCGATCCCGACGACATCGACAGTTTCGCGCGCGCGGTCTCGCCGAAGACAAAATGCATTTTCGTCGAGTCGATCGCGAACCCCGGCGGCATCGTCACCGATCTCGAAGCGATCGCGAAAATCGCGAAGGACGCGGGTGTGCCCTTCATCGTCGACAACACCCTCGCCTCGCCCTATCTCTGCCGGCCGATCGAATTCGGCGCCGATATCGTCGTGCATTCGGCGACGAAATTTCTCGGCGGCCACGGCAATTCCATCGGCGGCGTGATCGTGGACGGGGGCTCCTTCGACTGGTCGGCGAGCGGCCGCTACCCCATGCTCTCCGAGCCGCGGCCGGAATATGCCGGTATCAAGCTCCACGAGACCTTCGGCAATTTCGCTTTCGCCATTGCCTGCCGCGTCCTCGGCCTGCGCGATCTTGGGCCCGCGCTCTCGCCGTTCAACGCCTTTCTCATTCTCACCGGCATCGAAACGCTGCCGCTCCGCATGCAGCGCCATTGCGACAACGCGCTTAAGGTCGCGGAATTTCTGCAAAACCACCCGGCGGTGGCATGGGTGAGCTACGCGGGGTTGCCCGGCGACAAATATCGTTCGCTCGCGCAGAAATACTGCCCCAAGGGCGCAGGCGCCGTGATGACCTTTGGTCTCAAGGGCGGTTATGACGCCGGGATCGCGCTCGTCTCCAACGTGCAGCTCTTCTCGCATCTCGCCAATATCGGCGACACGCGCTCGCTCATCATTCATCCGGCTTCCACGACGCACCGGCAGCTCACCGACGAGCAGAAGATCGCCGCCGGCGCCGGGCCGGACGTGGTGCGGCTCTCGGTCGGGCTCGAGGATGCCGAGGACATCATCGCGGATCTGGAACAGGCGCTGAAGGCTTAGCTCTTGTCATGCCCGGCCCTCGGGTCCGGCCTTCGGCCGGCCCAAGGGTAGACTCTTGTGCCGGCATCCACGCCTTCCTTCTCATTTTATGTCGTCAAGACGTGGATGGCATGCGAACTCGGGCAAGCCCGAGTTCGCTTACATTAACATTCACAAGTCGGGCAGGCCCGACTTGTGATGACAAGCCCGGCCATGACGTTGTGATTATTTGCGTCCCAACAGCGCCACATGCCGCGTCGCGGCGGCGAGGACGATGACCGCGCCGAGCTGGTGTAAGAGCGCAAGCGCAAACGGCGCGGCCAGAAGCAACGTGGCGATGCCGAGCGCAGCCTGTGCCGTGATCAGCGCGAATACATGCGAAGCGTGGAAGCGAACGGAGCTAGGCGCAGTGTAAGTTTGGCACATATGCCACGCCGCCAGCGCGAAAACCGCATAGGCCACCATGCGGTGATCGAACTGCACCGTCATCACGTTTTCGAAGAGATTCTTCCACCATGGGCTCATCGTGAAGAGCTGCGAAAGCGGCGGGATGAAATTTCCGTCCATCAACGGCCAGGTGTTAAAGGTGAGCCCCGCGTTCGTCTTCGCCACGATCGCGCCGAGGAAAATCTGCACGAAAACGAGAGCGAGGATCGCGCCCGCAAGCGCGCGGATGCGCGGCGGCACTTTCTCACGCACCCGGATTTCAAGGCTGGCCGCAACCGCGATAATCGCCGCGAAAATGAAGCTCGCGGTCGTGAGATGAATCGCGAGCCGGTACTGACTCACATCGGTTCGCACGCTTAGGCCCGAAGCCACCATCCACCAGCCGATCGCGCCTTGCAGCCCGCCGAGCAAAAACAGCCCGCCGAGCTTCCAGCCAAGCGTGCGGTCAACAAGCCCCTTCCATGCGAACCAAAGAAGCGGAAAGAGAAAAACGACGCCGATGACCCGTCCGAGCGCGCGATGCGTCCATTCCCAAAAATAGATGAGCTTGAATTCGCTCAGGCTCATTCCGCGATTGATCTCCTGATATTGCGGGATCTTCTTGTAGCCCTCGAATTCGCTTTGCCACGCCTGCTCCGATAGCGGCGGCACGATGCCGGTGACCGGCTTCCACTCGGTAATCGAAAGCCCCGAGCCCGTGAGCCGCGTTGTGCCCCCGATCATGACCATGAGCGCCACAAGCAGCGCCACGGTGTAAAGCCATAGCCGCACCGGGCGCATGCGGTCCTGAATTTTTGCGATGTTGCGAGGTCCGTGCATTTTCCCGCCGAGGCATATAGAAGAGTGCCGGTTCGGGCAAATCACCTAAAGTCTTGCAATCATGTCCTTGCGCACCCGCAAATTGATCGGCACCGCCCTCCTCATTGCCTTTGTGATCTTCTGGGCGTTCTTTTCCATGAGCATCGCGCAGGCGCGGCTTGCCGCGATGTCCGGCCTCGCCGGCGGGGCGCTGGTCGTTTTCCTTGGGCTGGTCTGGATCATCCCGGCAGGGCTGATCATCCGCTGGATGGCAAGGTCGCGCTCATGACGCCTTGCGACGAGAGAACGGAGCAAGCAAGCAGGCGATTTTACTTCAGCGTGTTTGGTTCTATTTCGCTGAAACGGAAACGACAGCAGCTTTACGAAAGTCTGTGATCTTTGCCTCATTATCGATCGTGTTACTCTGACCGATTTTCGGCGACGTTTGGACTGAGAACAAAACGAAACCGCCTTTCTGGCGCGGAACTATGAAATACTGCGAGCCACGGGCACCATCTGAATCTTCACAGGAGGCAAAGCCGCGGAAAACGATTTCACTATCGACCATCTCGCTCATCCTGCCGGAAGCGAACTTGCCTTTGCAGGCTTTCGCATCATTTCCAATTACCGTCGCCGCTACGTCTAGTCCCTTGAGCGTCGCATCGCCGGGAATCACTCGCACAAAACCTGTTGCATCGCCAGCTTTCCAAACGGCTCCAAACGATGCCAGCTCCACCGGGGTCTCAGCTCGCGGCAGCACCCTTCCCTCTGGCAGTTTTGCCTTCATCAGGAAATTGTATGCGAGCTCGACTGCCTCAACCTGATACTCTTGCGACGGCTGGCTGTTCGGAGCCAGCGAACCGGTATCCGTCGCGTTGCTCGCTGCTTGGCGAGGCATTGGTCGCAACACAAAATTGGACGCCGCCGCTAAACCGCCCGCACGCATGATTTTCACGCAGTTCGCGAGCGAGGGAAGAATGACTGATGTGCCATCAAGATTGAACTGAAAGAGTTGACCTGCGGCATAAACAGACATGCGCCGGGATTTTCGGAAGTCCCTAATGAGCTGGGAATCGTCCGGCATGGGTACAAATACAAGGTCATGATTGATTGCGACAGCCTCCACCTTCGCAGGACTGTTCCCATCAAACGTCAGCACAATCGGAAATCGCAACCCTTTATCTAGTCGCCAACTATCTTTTGAAAACCCCAAGCTCCATTGAGCATTCTTATCAACCATCACATACATATTGATGCCGCTAACATATGGGGCGGATACAATGCAGTTCGTGAACACGCCTGTCTTGTCGTCGATGTACGCGCCACCTTTCCAATGACCGTAATTTATCGAGCCGTACGGCCCTGCAGCGAATGCACTTGTCGAAAAGACCACCGATAAAACAGTGCTAGCAAAAAATTTTTTCATATCCCGTGCCCCCTAAGAATTAAAAGCCCATTGCTAAAGCCTTTCAAGTGTTAGGTTGCTCAGTTGCACATGCTTTAAGAACGACATCTAAGATATTCTGATTATTCCAAAAACGTAGCTTGGCTGTTTAGCCCGCGTTCACGCGCTGAAATCTGTTCCACAGCGCGAACGGCGCGCCGGACAAAAACACATCCACAAACCGCAGCGCCTGGAAATTGCCGTTGAGCGACACCCGCGGCAACGCCGTGAGATAATCGCGATGCTCGGGAAACAGAACGCCGGGCCGCGTCGTTACCGCCGTCTTGAAGCCCGCTTCCTGCGCCAGTTCGAATTCGCGCGCAGCCGCCGAAGTCGGATCGCCGACCGGATAGGCGAAATGCTCGCAAGGCCTACCGAGCGAAGCCTCAATCACTTCCCGGCTCCGGCGCATTTCGTTGAGCGCCTTTTCGCGCGGCCACTTCTTCAGCATGACGTGATTGACAGTGTGCGCGCCGATGATGGCGAGTTTCGAGTTCGCCATCTTCTCGATTTCCGGCCAGCTCATGCAGAGCTCGCGGCACGGCGCGCCCGGGTCGACACCGTAGCGGTCGCACAGATCGCGCACTGCCGCTCGCATCTCGTTTTCGTCGGAAAGGCTGCGCAGCCAGCCGTAAATCTGCGCGAATACCTCGCGCTTTTGATCGGTGCGCTCGCAATAGAAGAAATGCTCCCGGCCCTCGATCGGGATCACGATGCGATCCGCCCTCTCGACTACGCGCTCGAGCGCTACCCACCACAATTCGCCGAGCCGGTCGGGAAAACTCGTCGCGACATATTGCGCGAACGGCACCTCGTGCCGCTCCAGGATCGGCAGCGCGAATTCGAGATTGTCCTTGTAGCCGTCGTCGAAGGTGAAGGCGGCGAAACGCCGGCTGAAATCCTGCTCCCGCAGGCGGCGGTGAAGCTCGTTCATGCTGACGAGATCGACGCCGCGCCTCTTAAGCCGCAGGATCGTCCCTTCCAGAAATTCGGGGGTCACTTCCAGAAGCCGGTTCGGCTGAAAACGGCTCTTTCGGGCCGGGCGCACGTGATGCAGCGTGAAAATCAGGCCCACACCGCCCCATAACGGCGAGAGCACGCGATGCGCGCCGGTAAAATAAAGCGTTTCAAGCCCCGCCCGGAAGGCGGCGTTTCGCAAGTTCGGCATGGCCGGCCCGGTTGCTGCCTATATGGAACAGTTCCGGGCCTGTTCTGCCAGCCGAATCTTGTCTTTTCGTTTCTCCTCCCGGCCTTTTACAGGCTAGGCGGTAAGCCCCGGCGGGTTGCTGTGCAGACGCCACAGCTCCCAAGCCGACAGCACCGCCACCACGATCCCGATGATGAAATGGATCTGGGTGGCCGCTGAACTTACTTGCGTGAAGCCGAATACCCAGGGCGAGGCCAGAACGCCGAGGCCAAAGACGAGGTTGGCCCATTCCTCCCACTCGGCGAAGCTGGAAAGCGCGAGCAGTGCCGCGACGACGATCAGAAATCCGCCGACCCACGCGGCCCGTGCAATTGTCCCGCTCGGGAACCCGATCACCCACGGACTCACGAACAACGCGATACCCAGGATCAGGTTGATCACGTCAACGTACGAATCTTTTCTCCAGTGGAACATGTCGACCCTCCTTCCTGCAGAAGAGGATGAAAAATGAACGCGTGATTGCCTTGCCGGTTCCATGAACGGTTTTGTGCGGTGCAATTAGCGGTAAGGGGCGTCCAGCATGAGGTTTTTTGCGATCTCCTTTTCCCAGCGATCGCCGTTCGCGAGCAGCTTTTCCTTGTCGTAATAAAGCTCCTCCCGCGTCTCGGTGGAAAACTCGAAATTCGGCCCTTCGACGATCGCATCTACCGGGCAGGCCTCCTGGCAGAACCCGCAATAAATGCATTTGTGCATGTCGATATCGTAGCGGCTCGCGCGGCGCGTGCCGTCCTTGGCGACACCGGCTTCGATCGTGATGGCAAGCGCCGGACAAATCGCCTCGCACAGTTTGCACGCGATGCAACGCTCCTCGCCGTTCGGATAGCGCCGCAGCGCGTGCTCACCGCGAAAACGCGGGGAAAGCATCCCCTTCTCAAAAGGATAATTCAGCGTCGATTTTGGCCGGAAAAAATAAACCAGCCCCAGGAGCAATCCTTCGACGAACTCTTTCAGGAGGAGCGCTCTTGCCCCGGCATATTCCATCGGCGGCCTCCGGCATTGCGCCCTGCCCCCGGCATCTGCCTGGGAAACATTTGCGATTCGGTACTGTTCCTCGCAAGGCGGAATTCTTGCGTCGGCAGGAACTGCCGTTCGGACGTTGCGTTTTCCAACAAGCGAGCCGTTAGGAAATATAGAGATTCCGCGTCTCACGAAGCGAAGGAGGAGACGATGAAAGTGAATCAAGCGATGACTTCAGACGTAAAGATCATAAGTCCCGACCGAACCATTCGGGAGGCCGCCGAGCTTATGGCCGAACTCGACAGCGGGGCGCTCCCGGTCGGCGAGAACGACAGGCTAGTCGGCATGGTGACGGACCGGGATATTGCGATCCGCGGTATCGGCGCCGGCTTGAAGCCTACCGCCAAGATACGCGAAGTCATGACGCCGCAGGTAAAATACTGTTTCGACGACGACGAAGTCGATGACGTCGCGCGCAATATGGGTGATGTGCAGGTCCGCCGCCTTCCGGTGGTGAACCGGAACAAGCGTCTCGTCGGCATCATTTCGCTCGGCGATGTCGCGCTTATGGAGGGCCCGGGCGCGGCCGGACCCGCGATCTGCGGCATTTCCGAAAAGACCGCTGCGCAAGCGGCATAATCGGCGCGGCCGGCTAAATTCAAATATGGCAAATCCCCAAAGCAGTCCAAGGCGAAAATGCCTTGGGCTTTTTTTTCGCGCGGCCAACATCAGTGAAAAAGCCGCCCGAAGGCGGCTGCCGATTCAATGCAGTCGCTCCCCGATCAAAAGAAGATTGCTGGGCCAACCCAGAAGCTTCCGGTTCTGCACGCGCGCAGCAAACCCGCCTAGATCAACGGCGCAGCTTCTCAACTCGCTCGTCGTCATCAAATTCAGATTTGTTTCGTCGGCAAAAAAATTAAGACCCGCCGCCGAGAAGAATGCGCGGCACCACGGCTTGGGAAGCCAATGAACGAGCGGAAGTTGCGTATGAAATTCTACCGGAAACCAGCGGTTTGGGGTCGTTAGGAAAAACCCGATACGCGCGACGCGCGCGCACTCGCTGACAAACCGCTTCTGATTTTCGAAGCTCCCGACATGCTCGATTACGGCCGACGAATGCACGAAATCGAACGCGCCGTCGGGAAATGGCAGATCGAGGCCATTGCCATGCACGAACCGGACGCCCGGATAGAGATCTTCCAGAAAGCTCGCATCATCGATGCCGCAAGCCGTGATCTTGTCCTTGTAAGGATGCAGCGCTTCCAAATAATTTGACGAAGAAAGGGATTGATCGGACGTAACACCCACGTCGAGCAGCGTGTGTTCCGGCCGCACGCCGCACGATTCGATGAAATCACGATAAAGCTTGGCTCGGACGTTGGTCGCGACCTTCACGGCCAGCGAATCCGGATGAGAAACCGTATACATCGTATGCTGCGCGTTTGCCTCGATCATATCTTTGCCGTTCGTGAAAACGCCTGCCCCCGGATACGCGAAGCCATAACGCCGCAAATAAAATATGGTTTCGCTGCGCAGGCGGCGTAATCCGCCGCCGTCCAAATTCAATTGCAGCAAGCCCATTATCGCGCTGGAACCAGATTAACGGCGCTGATCCGAAATGTTCCAAATCCTCATATTTCCGGAACGAATGTGCGCAAGAGTCCGTTTAATTCATGAGCCCTTTCATCCAAAGGAACTCGAAAGGAGGACATTATGAGACGCAGATTACTCGCGACGGCTGCAACCTTTGTCTTCGCCGTCTCGATTCATCCCGCGTTCGCGCAAACCAGTCCCGGCCCAAGCATGGATAGGGGAATGGGCTCACCCGGCATGAGCGGACCGATCCAGGACCGGGAACGAGATCAAGGAATTAGGTCGGGGCAAACCGAAAAAGGCACCGGCTCGACCTTGCGCGAACGGGCGCAGGATTCGCAAGGCCCTGGACCCACCTCACAAGGCCAAGGCGTGAGACAGGACTCGCAAGGCCTAAGCGAAGGCGGCGGCAGGGGCGAAACGAAGGCGCAGCGGCCTTCCAGCAGAGAGCGCGCCACCGGCATAGAGCGGGAGCGAGATACGAGGCGTGCGACCGAGCGAGACAGAGACCAGGATAGGACGAGAGCCCGCTCGACCGAACGTGAGCGTGATCGAAGCACCCGCTCGACTGAACGTGAGCATGATCGAAGCACTCGTTCGACCGAGCGCAATCGCGACTTCGATCGCCGTGCGACGCAAGGCGAACGCGATCAAAGCCGGAGCACGGTGCAAGGCGAGCGCGACCGAAGCCGCAGCACCGCGCAAGAACGGAGTTCCCGTACCCGCACGACGGTCGACCTGAACGAGACACAGCGGACAAGGATCAGCTCCGTGATTCGCAACGCCCGTGTCGAGCCGCTTCGGAACGTGAACTTCTCGGTGCGCGTGGGCGCCATGGTCCCGGCTTCGGTTCACTTCTATCCGCTGCCGGCGGAAATCGTGGAAATTGTTCCGCAGTATCGCGGTTACTACTACGTCCTCGTCGAGGATGAGATCGTGATCGTCGAGCCGCGCACGCGGAAGATCGTGACCGTGATCGGGTACCAGCAAGCGTCACGAACCTACGGGGCGCGGACACGTCTCAGCAGCGATGAGCGGCAGACGATCCACAGCCGCACGGTCACGCGCACGGCCCCTGTCCGCGTCAGCAGAACCTATGAGGTGAATGAAATCGTACCGGAGGACGTGGACATCTACGAATTCTCCGAGGAGGTCTACGACGATGTTCCTGAGATCCGTGGGTACCGCTACTTTCCGGACGAGCGCGGCGATGTGGTCGTTGTTGATCCGCGCGAGCGGCGCGTGATCGAGGTGATCGACTGACGCTGGAACCCACATCAAAGAACCACCGCGGCCCGGCCTTGCGCCGGGCCGTTTGTTAAGGGCCATCGCGGGCAACGAAATCTTGATACTTCTTTGCAATTTTGCCGGTTAACGGAATCTTCCGGAATTCGAGGGGGAATAGCGGGATGGTGGCGCAGACCATGGCCTATGCGAGGCAGCGAGCGGCGGAGGCTCCGATCTTGACCGCGCCTTCGATGCCGCGGCCGCTGGCCGCAAGCGGTGTACACCGGCTCGAATTATTTTCGGACTTCGCGGCCGCCGAGCCGCATTGGCGTGCCCTCGAAGCGAACGGAGTCTATACGCCCTACCAGCGCTTCGACTGGATGGATGCCTGGCAGAACAATGCGGGCGCCGCCGAAAGCGTCTCTCCGCTTCTGCTTGCCAGTTTCGACCGCGCGGGCCATCCGCTGTTTCTCCTACCGCTCGGCTATGTGACGAGCGAGCGCTGCAAGATCGTGCGCTTTCTCGGCGGCAAGCATGCGAACTACAATTTCGGCCCCTGGCGCCGCGACTTTTCCTGTGGGGCGGCGGGTCTGCGCGCCCTGATCGACTGGCTGTATCACGTGCAGCCGGAACTTGACGGTGTCGAGCTGCTCTCCCAGCCGGAAAGCTGGGACGGAATGCAAAACCCGTTTCTCGCGCTTCCGCATCAGCCGTCGCCGAGCGACGGCTACAAATCCGCGATCGAAGGCAGCGCCGACGAGGTGCTGGTCCGGCTGCTCTCAAACAGCATGCGCGGGCGCATCCGCAACAAGGAGCGCAGGCTCCAGAAGCTTCCGGGCTATCGCTACACGAGGGCCGCGACCGAAGCGGATGTCGATCGTTATCTCGCCGCCTTCCTCGAGCAGAAGGCCGCCCGGCTGAAAGCGCAGGGAATTGAAAACGTCTTCGCTGAGCCGGGTGTGGCGGAGTTCTTACGCGAGTGCTGTCTGATCGGGCAGCCCGAAGGCAAGCCCGTAATCGAGATGCACGCGCTCGAATGCGACGGCGACGTGCTCGCCATGTTCGCCGGCGTGAGCGATGGGCGGTATTTTTCGTCGATGTTCAATTCCTATACGCTGAGCGACAACGCTCGTTTCAGCCCCGGTCTCGTGCTGCTCGTGCATCTCGTGCGAAACTGCGCCGAACGGGGTATCAAGATATTCGATCTCGGCGTTGGCGAAGCCGAATACAAGAAATACTTCTGCGACAGCCGGGAAATCCTGTTCGACAGTTATTTTGGCCTGTCGACGCGCGGGCAAGCCTATGTGGCGGCAATTTCAGCAGGAGCTGCCATCAAGCGCTGGATCAAGCGCTCGCCGGCACTAATGAGACTTGCGCTCGCCGCCCGCCGGCTCCGGGCCGGCAAGCCCGAGTCAGGCGGCGAAACGGCCTGAGAAGCCGTCAGGCGTTTCCAGGCCCGTCGCGATCACCACGACATTCGCGAACTGCTCGTCCTTGAGCACGGCCGCCTGCCGCTCGCCCGCCTCCTCGTCGCCTTCGGCCGCGATCACCGCGGTCGCGCGCGCGAATTTCGCAAGCCGCGGCGCGCCGCGAACGCCCGCGAGCGCCGGCGTTGCAACGATCACATACTCGTAGGTCTGTGCGAGCGCGCCGAGCACAATCGAAAGCCGGTCGGCGGAAAGGAGTTGCGCGCTGTCGCCGACGCCATAGCCGTGCGGAATGACATGCAAGGGTGAAACGGACTCGCGCTGGATCACTTCCGAGAAGCCCGCCGTCTTCGCGAGCAGGTCGGAAACGCCGCGCGGGCGCGGATCGGCAACGAGTGCCGCGCTTGGCGAGGTTTCCGGGTCGAGGTCGAGGAACAGAACGCGCGCCCCGGTTGCCGCAAGATCGCGCGCAAGATGAACCGCGATACGGCCCGACATCGTGGCCTTTTTGGCGCGGGAAATGACAAAGATGCCGGGACCGAGATTGCGCATATAGGCAAGGAGTTCGGCCAAGCGATACTGCGCAGGCTTCGTGTTCGCGGCGAGATTCACCGGCACCGGCACGGTTTCCGGCTCAGGCACCGGCTCGGGCTCGGGCGCAACACGCGGCGTCACAACACGCTCCGCGCGGTAGACTTCGCCGCTCAAAAGTTCGCCCATGACCACAAACACGGTCATCAACATCGCCGCACCCAGGCTCACGACTGCGACGATCGGCAATTTTTTCGGGAAATAGGCGGTCGTGTTGGCGACGGCCTGCGAAATCACGCGCGCATCCGGCGCGACGGCGCCTGGCGTCTCTCGCGCGGTCGCATCGCGATAGCGGGCGAGATACGTCTCCAGAAGATCGCGCTGCGCCTTCGCCTCGCGCTCAAGCGCCCGCAACTGTACGTCCTCGCCGCCGAGCTTCGCCTGTTGCGACTTCATTTGCTCAAGGCTCGCGAGCAGGTTTTCGAGCTTCGCGTTTGCGACTTGCGTGTCGTTTTCGAAAGCGCGTGCGAGCTTGTCGGCTTCGGAACGGATTTGCGCATCCAGGCTCGCAATCTGCGCGTTCAGTTCCTTGATGCGCGGATGCAGCGGCAGCAACGTCGAGGATTGCTCCGCGAGCTGCGCCCGGAGTGCCGCGCGCTGTTCCGAAAGCCGCCGCATCAGGTCGGAGTTCAGAATATCGCTTACTTCGAGCGGCTTGCCGCTCTTCAGCATCTCGCGGATCAGCCGCGCCCGCGCCTCGGAGTCCGACTTCTGCGCGCGCGCCGTGACAATTTGCGTATTCAGCTCGCCCAGCGTCTGCGTGCCGAGCTGATTGTTGTTGTTGCCGACATAGAGATTCGACTTCGCGCGGAACTGCTCGACCTTGGCCTCCGCCTCGGCCACGCGGCCGCGCAGGGAATCGATCTCGGCAGCCAACCACTGGCTCGTCTGCCGCATCGCCGCGGCCTTGGTCGCGCGCTGCACGGCAAGATATTCGTCGGCAACCGTGTTTGCGACCTTGGCGGCGAGTTCCGGATTCTCGGACTGGAAATCAATCACGATCACGCGCGACTTCTCGATCGCATAGACCGAAAGGCGCTCGGTGAAGCGTTCAAGCGCCCGCTCCTCGACGCTCACTTTCGACGGGTCGCGTCCCATGCCGACGAGCGACAGAACCGCATTGAGAATAATCTTCGGCGCCGATTCCGAATTGAATTCCTTGAGCTCGTTCAGCTTCAATCCATAGACAACCTTGCGCGCAAGATCGCGCGACTGGATGAGCTGTACCTGGCTCTGTACCGCTTCGGGATCCACGAGCGTCGGATTTCGTTCGCCACCCTTGTCGGCTTCCGGACGGTTGTAGGCGGTTTCCTGATTTTCGATGAGAACGCGCGCTTCCGAGCGGTAGCGCGGTGTGACCATGTTGACGGCGAGAAATGCAATCAGTGCCGCGGCCGCGGTCGGCAGAATAATCCAGCGCTTTTTGTGCCAGAGCGCGATCCCGAGCGCGCGAAGATCGAGTTCGCCGTCCACCGCCTCGATCGGGGCGGCATTTGCGCTGGGCGCCCTGTCGCGACGCATGCGGGATACTCCTCACTCGAATTACTTCACAACTATCGGGGCATAAGAAATCATTAGGGTTGCCATTGGGTTAACCGGGCCGCGCGGTCCCGCCCGCTTGAGGGTTCATTAACCATACGGGCGCTAGAGATTAACGAACGATTCACGCGCCGCGGCCGGTCATGCTCGTCCGTCTTGCCTTGTTGCTTGCGATCTCGCCGCTGCTCGCCGCCTGCGCGGGCAGCATCGCGGCGGAACGCGTCGATCCCGCTTTTGAGGCCCCCTACACGCTGGACGCCGGCGACCGCCTGCGCGTCGTCGTCTTCGGCCAAGACGGGCTCTCGAACACTTACGCCGTTGACGGTTCGGGCCGCATCACCATGCCGCTGATCGGCGCTGTGGAAGCGCGCGGGAAGACGACGAGCGAACTCGCCGGCGCGATCGGCACGAAGCTACGCGCAGGCTACATCCGCGAGCCGCATGTCGCGGTCGAGGTCGAGAACTTCCGACCGTTTTTCATTCTCGGCGAAGTCACGAACGCCGGCCAATACGCCTATGTGAACGGGCTCACGGTGCAGTCGGCGGTCGCGATCGCGGGCGGCTTCAGTCCGCGCGCGCTGAGAACAAGCGCGCATGTCTCGCGCATCGTCGACGGCCGCACGGTCACTGCGACCGTGCCCCTCTCCTATCCGCTCCGGCCGGGCGATACTGTTACCATCGACGAGCGATGGTTCTAGAAAATCCCTTGCGGATTCTGCACGTCCTGCGCGCACCGGTCGGCGGCCTGTTTCGCCATGTCCGTGATCTCGCGGAGGCGCAGGCCGAACGCGGGCATCTCGTCGGCATCATGGCGGACTCCACCGTTGCGAGCTACCAGGCGGAAGAGGCGTTTCAGGAGTTGAGCAAGGTCTGCAAGCTCGGCGTGCTGCGCGTGCCGATGAGCCGCCAGCTCGGTCTCAAGGATCGCAAGGCCGTCGGCTACGTGACGGCGCGCGCGCAGGAGTGCAAGGCGGAAATCCTGCACGGCCACGGCGCCAAGGGCGGCGCCTATGTGCGTCTTGCGCGCACGGCAGCGCTTCGCGTTTACACTCCGCATGGCGGCAGCCTGCATTACCGGCGACTGTCCCCGCTCGGGCTTCTGTATCTTCGGCTCGAAAAAATGCTCGTGCGACGGACGGATTTGTTTCTGTTCGAGAGCGAGTTCAGTCTGACGACATTTCGCAGAAAGATCGGCGAACCTCGATCGCTTGCACGTGTCGTACATAACGGCGTCCGGCCGGAAGAGCTTGAACCGGTGACACCGAATGCGGATGCGGCGGATATCGTTTTCGTCGGCGAATTGCGTAAGCTCAAAGGCGTCGGCGATCTGATCGAGGCGCTCGCCCGCACGCCGCGAAGCGCCGTACTGTTCGGCAGCGGGCCCGACGCCGAAAAATTCCGCGCCGAGGTCGCAAAACGCGGCCTCGCCGGGACAATCGAATTCGGCGGAGTCTTATCCGCGCGGGAAGCCTTCAAATGCGGGCGCATCTTGGTTGTACCGAGCCGCGCGGAATCCTTCCCCTATATCGTGCTGGAAGCGGCGGCCGCCTGTGTGCCTATGATCGCGACCAATGTGGGCGGTATCCCCGAAATCTACGGGCCGGATGCCGACAAGTTAATCCCGCCTTGTAAGCCCGAGACGCTTGCCGAGGTGATCGCCTTTACGCTGAAAAAGCCCCCCGACGCGCTCACCGTCCGGCTGCATCAGCGTGTCGCGGCCTCGTTTACCGTATCGGCCATGGCCGACGGCGTTCTGAAAGCCTATCGCGACGCGCTTTCCGTGCGCGCCGGCCACAATCGTTAAAACTTTCATTAAACCTTCCGACAGAAATTCTCCTTAACTTTGGCGCTTACCGTCCGAAATGCCTTCGCGCGCGCTTATAACGCCTGCGGAAACACCTGAAAGTGATCCGATGAAACGCAGTTTCGAGGGAGCGATCTGGGCCGACCGGGCGCGCGCCGGCACTGCAAACGCAACCCAGCGCCCAAAGCCCGCCGGGACACGCGAACTCAGCCCGCTCGCGCGCATGATCGCGGCCGAAGCTGTCCCGCACGCGATCTCGCCTGTCGTGTTCGCAGGTCTTATTCGGCTCTACGAATTCATCGTGATCGTTGCGTCCGGTCTCGGAATCCATCGCCTGTATGTCGACATGCAGGCGCACGAGCCGCTCTCGTGGCGCTACTTCCTCGCCGTCAGCAGCATGGCGCTCGCCACCATTTTCGCTTTTCAGGTGAGCGGCCTCTATTCGATCGCACTCCTGCGTACGCGGGTCGAGCAGCTCGGCCGCAGCGGCGCAATCTGGACAATGACTTTTCTGGTCGCTGCGGTGGTGACGTTTTTCGTTCGGCCGGCGGGCGATTTCTCCCGCATCTGGGCAGCGTCCTGGTTCGTGACGGTGTTGTTCCTGCTCTACGGGGGGCGGCTGTTCATCAGTTCGCTTGTCCGCCGCTGGACGCGGCAAGGCCGCCTCGTCCGCCGCACGGTCATCGTCGGCGGCGGCAGCGCAGGCGAAAATCTCATTCATGCGCTGGAAGCGCAGAAGGATTCCGACCTCGACATTCGCGGCGTGTTCGACGATCGCGGCGAGGAACGTTCGCCCTCTCAAATAGCGGGACTGCCGAAACTCGGCACGGTCGACGACCTCGTCGAATTCGCGCGCCGCACGCGGATCGATCTCCTGCTCGTCTCGCTGCCGATCACCGCGGAAGAACGCGTCCTGCAAATGGTGCGCAAGCTATGGGTGCTGCCGGTCGATCTCCGGCTCGCGGCGCATACCAGCAAGCTCCGTTTCCGGCCCCGCGCCTATTCCTATATCGGCAACGTGCCGACGCTCGACGTTCTGGATCGGCCGATCCGCGACTGGAATTTCGTAGCGAAATGGCTGTTCGACCGGATCGTCGGCGGCATTCTGCTGCTGCTTGCGCTCCCTGTGCTTGCCGTCTGCGCCATCGCCATCAAGCTCGACAGTAAAGGGCCTGTCTTCTTCAAGCAGAAGCGCTATGGCTTCAACAACGAGCTGATCGAAGTCTTCAAGCTCCGCTCGATGTATGTCGATCAGGCCGATGAAAAGGCTGCGAAACTCGTCACCAAGGACGACCCGCGTGTGACCTGGGTCGGTCGCTTTCTGCGCAAGACGAGCCTCGACGAGCTGCCGCAGCTCATCAACGTCGCGATCAAGGGAAATCTTTCGCTCGTCGGGCCGCGGCCGCACGCGCTGCATGCCAAAGCCGCGAACCTGCTCTACGACGAGGTGGTGGACGGCTATTTCGCCCGCCATCGCGTGAAGCCGGGGATCACCGGCTGGGCGCAGATCAACGGCTGGCGCGGCGAGACCGACACCAGCGAGAAGATTCAGCGCCGCGTCGAGCACGATCTCTATTACATCGAAAACTGGTCGGTATTGTTCGATCTCTACATTCTTCTGCGCACGCCTTTCGCGCTCCTGAAAACCGAGAACGCCTATTGAGCGCCTCGGCTGAATTTCTTCCGGCACGGCCGGCGGGCTACTCAAAGCTCGCGACACGTTTCCTGCATCTTGCTCTGTTTGCGACAATCTTCGCGAGCCCCTTCGTGATGATCGAACCCGCGCCCTATGAAGGGCTGGTGGCGGTTCTGGGCCTTGCCTGCGTGTTCGCCAACGTCACGGTCGACCGCAAGATCCTCCTGCCGTTTCTGCTCCTGGTGCTGTGGAATGTGGGCGGACTGATCTCGCTCATTCCTTTCGTGAACGACAGCGATTCCGTCACCTTCGTCATCATCTCGATCTATATGGGCCTGACTTCGATGCTCTTCGCGTGCCTGTTCGCACACGACAGCGTGCGGCGGCTGGAGATCATGCGGAACGCCTACATCATCACAGCCGTAATCGCTTCGATCATCGGCATCATCGGCTATTTTGATCTGCTGCCGGGAGCTTGGGACAATTTCACCCGTTACAACCGCCTGAAATCGACGTTCAAGGACCCGAACCTGTTCGGGCCTTTTGCGATTCTGCCGCTTCTCTTTCTCATTTCCGGCGCACTCCTGAACGGCCTGAAGCTCCGTCATATTGTCGCGGGATCGACCATCCTCGTCGCGGTGCTTCTCTCCTTTTCCCGGGCGGCCTGGGCGCATTTTATCTTCTCTTCGATGCTGATGGTCGCGCTGATGTTCGTCGCGACCCCGAGCGCACGCTTCCGCGCCCGCCTTGCGTCTGCAACGTTGATTTCGATTGCGGGAGTCGCGGCTCTACTCGTCGCGATGCTCTCGGTCGGCCATATCGGAAAAATCTTCCAGGAACGCGCGAGCCTGACCCAGGACTATGACGTAGGAGAAGGAGGCCGCTTTACCCGGCAGCTGGAGAGCATTCCAATCCTGCTGCAAGAGCCGAACGGCTTCGGGCCGTATCAATTCCACAACCATTATGGCCAAGATCCTCATGACGTTTATATCAACGCCTTCGCCTCCTACGGCTGGCTCGGCGGCATTTCCTACGCCGCGCTCGTGCTGGTCACGCTCTGGATCGGCTACGTGACGGTGCTCAAGCGAACGCCCTGGCAGCAATACCAGATCGCGGTGCTTGCGACCTATACCGGCGTCGCGCTCGAAGGCTTCGTGATCGATACCGACCACTGGCGCAGCTATTACTTGGTGCTGGGGCTTGTCTGGGGACTCGCGATCGCGACGATCAATTACGAGCGAAAGAATCACTTGCGCGCGGCGATATAGGCGTAGCTCGCGAAGAAGCGCCAGTCGCGCGCGCGCGCGAGCTTCGTGAACCGCGCGTGGATATCGCGCACGATCGGAAACGGCCGATAATATTCGTGGCCGTAGAACGGAATTACCATCACGTCGCGATAACCGATCGCCTTCAGCATGGGGGCGAGTTTTCGCTCGCTCGCGAAAGTCCAGCTATAGCGCGCGGGAAATACCGGATCGCTCTCGTCGGTGCGGTTTTTGTAGATCGACTTCACGATCGACGCCGCCAATTGATCCGGGATCAGCCAGTTCACGACAAAGGGAAAGGCATAGAGCGTCGGCACAAAGGCGAGCCCTACGCCGCCGGGCGAAAGAATGCGATAGAGATTGCTCCACGCGCGCTGACCGTCGGCGACATGCTCAAACACCATGCGCGAAAAAGCCAGATCGTAGCCGGCGCGGCCTAGCTCGGCAGCGCTTAAGTCGCCTGCGATGTCGAAGCAGGCGGTGCGATAGCCTTTCGGCAATTCCGCGAGCTCCGTTTCGGAAATATCGTTGACCGTAAGTTCCGCGCCCATATGCGAGAGCGCCTCACGCCCGAACAACGGATCGCGCCCGCCGCCGATCTCGATCAGCTTCTTTGCACCGAAAGTCTCGGTGAGATGCCGCACCACGCGCTCGTAATTCTCCCAAGCCCAGGCCTCGGTGTGTTCGACGCCGAGCGGCGCGAGCGCCTGCGCAAGCGTGGCTGCGGCAGGATGGCGCGAAACCGGAACGGCGCTAATTTCGGTAACAGACATGATCGCTCCCATTGGCGGCTGCACCTTAAACCGGCAAATCTTAAGGACATGCGAAAGTGCCGGTTACGGTTAAATTCGAGGCGCTTGGCCGCGCTTTTTAAGCCTCGGCACGAGCGGATTCCATGAAACCGATAAAGTCCGGAGGTAGCCTTCCCGAATGCAGAAAGCTCCCGGCCAGCCGCCAGTCCCCGCCTTGACTTTCGCCATTGGCGACGTTCACGGCTGCGTCGATAAATTACATTCGCTTCTCTCGAAGTGCGAAAATTTGGCTGCCGGTACTCGCGCCCGCTACGTCTTTATCGGCGACTATATCGACCGGGGCCCCGATGCAAACCGGGCCATTCAGACCATCATCGATTTGCAGAAGCGGCCGGACGCGGAGGTCATTTGCCTGCGCGGGAATCACGAAGACCTTCTTTTAAATTGTTTCGAGGACGGAGCCGAACAGCTTGTCCACTGGCTGCTGATGAACGGAGGAGCGGCAACCTTGAGAAGTTACGGCGTTGAATCCGTCCACGATATTCCCGGCGAGCATCTGGCGTGGATTCGCTCGCTCCGCCTTTTCTACGACGACGGAAAACGCTACTTCGTTCACGCCGGCGTCGACCCCGATCTGCCCTTGAGCGAGCAGTCGGAACACGACCAGCTCTGGATACGCGAGCCATTTTTGTCGTCCGATAAAATATTCGATCGCTTCGTCGTGCATGGGCATACGCCGCAGGAAAGCGGCCTGCCCGATATCCGCCCTAACCGCTTGAACATCGACACCGCCGCCGTCTACGGCGGGAAGCTGACTGCGGCCGTGTTTATGGACGAAGTCTTGCCGGTGAAATTTCTCACGGATTGAAACGGCGGGGTTGTCCGCCAAAGTTTTTTCTTTTGAGCGTTGCGCCTTCCGGTTCTCGAACCTATAGTCCCGCCCCGTCGGAGCGTGGCGCAGCCCGGTTAGCGCACTAGTCTGGGGGACTAGGGGTCGCGAGTTCAAATCTCGCCGCTCCGACCATTT